>NZ_JBSHCT010000019.1:0-152785 GCF_053615935.1 Nocardiopsis sp. NPDC055879 | reverse complement strand
TCACACCACGATGAGCCCGTCCAAGATCGGGATGATCGTGCAAGCCGCGTTGGCGCTGACCAATATCGAGAAGCAAACTCGCTGAGATCACCTCAGTATGGTCCGCAGCTATCACTATTTTCGTGAGACATCGACCGTCGGTCTTACC
The DNA here is from genome assembly GCF_053615935.1 of Nocardiopsis sp. NPDC055879. NCBI lineage: Bacteria > Bacillati > Actinomycetota > Actinomycetes > Streptosporangiales > Nocardiopsidaceae > Nocardiopsis > Nocardiopsis sp. NPDC055879. Next base: position 152,637 of record NZ_JBSHCT010000019.1, on the reverse strand, counting down.
GGCCGAACTTTTCGCAGAGTCCTTGTTTTCCTGTGTCCCAGCCATCGAGGGAAGGTTTGCCTGCGCTGTTTCCTCGAGGGGTGCGTAGAAAAGTTCTAATTTTTCGAACTCGTTGGATTGGGTGCCCATTTTTTGGCTCGTTTCCTACATGAATCGCAGCAGTGTAAAAAACATTTGCCTTCGGGGGCGCGAAGGCATGTGAGCCTTATTATCTCTGGTGAGGCGGTTGTCCTGTGCCGGAAAAATAGGTTGTTCTGACCGGTCTTCCTGGTACGCGGCCCGGTCGGGGTGTCTTATTTCTGTCGGTCGGCTTTCTTTTTATCGGGTGTCCGGGATAAGTGTCTGTGGCTGTTGCCGGTTATTGGGTTCGGTCTACCTGCATACCCCATGCTGATCCACCGGACCCGCCTCCGAGTCCTAGGTGTACAATCGTTATAAAAGGGACATTTCGCTACGCTGAATGACATTCATGTCTCCCAGCGTTAGAGCTCATCTCAAAAGCCCTGCGAGGTGGTGCTGAGCCTGGCATGATCACGTGCGGTGAGCGATGTGTTGCCCGACGGGCTCTGGGAGATCGTCCAACCCCTGCTGCCGCCGGCCCCGAAGACCGGCCGCCCTCGCGCCGACCAAAGAGCCGTGTTGACCACCGTGCTGTTCCTTCAGACATCGGGTTGTTCTTGGGAGAGGGCCGACGGGCTGTTCGGTATCACCCGTGCCACCGAGCACCGCTGGTTCCAGGCCTGGACCGAGATGGGCCTGTGGCCCACGATCCACCGCGCGGTTGTGGACGAGCCGGGTAGAAGGGCCCTGCTGGACTGGTCCCGCGCCACCGTCGACCCCCGGTCGATCCGCGCCAAGAGAGGCAAAACCTACTGACCGCGGCAAACCGGGCTCCAAGCTCCATCTGCTCTGCGACAACCAAGGATTGCCTCCGACCTGCGCGACCTCCGCGGCCAACGTCGACGACGCCGAAGCACTCAAACCCTTGGTACGGGGCATACCAGCGGTGCGCCCACGCAGAGGACCCCGCAGGCGACGCCGCCAAGCTCCACGGCGACAAGGCCTACCACTCCCGCGACCGGCGCCGCTGGCTGCGCGAACGCCCGATCGGCGTGCGCATCGCCCGCCCCGGCGTCGAGTCCTCCCAGCGGCTGGGCAGGCACCGGCACAAGGTCGAGCGCTCCATCGCCTGGCCGGGCTCCTACCGCAAACTGAACGTGCGCTGGGAGCGCAATGTTTCGTGCCGGGTGTGATGGAGGCTCTGGCATGAGCCACACCCAACCCGAAGAAGACAAGCGTCGTACCGTGCCGGGCCCGTTCCTGCCCGAGCGGGAGTTCTTCACCGAAGCCGCCGGCCCCGAGCTGCGCGAGCTCATCATCACCGACATGCGCGCTCTGGCGACCTTTCTGGAAGAACACCCGCAGTTGCCGATCAGCCCGCACACCAGTGTGGACGTGACCTACTTCCCCCACACCACGAACGACCAAGCGGCCCTGGCCGAGGTGGTCCAGGCCGGAGCGTATCTGGGGCGGATACCGGCTTGGGAAGGCGACCACTACCTGGTCGAACACGCCTGCGGTGCGGGCCGCTACCGGGTGGTGGCCATCCCTAAGGCGGTCCGGGCCCGGTACCGGGCCCGGTTGACCTCCACCGGACACGTGCGCCAGGACTGAACGGCCAGCCCCTGTGGGGAACGGGCCGGCCAGGGCGGTTGGCGTGACAGCGGGGCGGGGGCGGTGTTGGGCCCGTGTGGCCCCACGCCGCCCCCACAACCCTGAACCCCGCCCAGGGGGCGAACCCGGCGGTTCGGGCCCACGTGGGGCCGGTGGTGGCCCCGAACAGCAAAAACGACAAACCACCCGTAGCGGGTTGCGGTTCGGGGTGAGGGAAAATTCGGTGGGCTTGTTGGCCAATCCGCTTGCACTTCTCGGCGAGGTCGAGCGTGGATGCGTGGTGCCCCGCACCGCAAACGTGCAGTTCAGAGGTGGTGGGTAGGTGGGTCAGGTGAGGTCGGATGCTCGGGTTGGGACGCACCACCACCTACCGGCTTCTCCGTGAAGGCGCCTTCCCGGTGCCTGTGCAACGGGTGGGACGGACCTGGAGGATCCCCACTGCGGGAATCCTGGCCCACCTCGGCCTACCCACACCTTCCACCTCGGGTGGTTGTGGTGGGTGCGGTGCGCGCGGTGACCACTACAAGGAGGGGGAGTCGTAGGTGGCTTCTCACCAGGGACGAGTGTTCAAACGCTGCGGGTGCCGGGACGAGAACTCCGGGCGCGCGTTGGGTGTGCGGTGTCCGAAGCTGCGCCGCCAGGGCGGGGCGTTCAACCCCCGCCACGGCGACTGGGGTTACCAACTCGAACTACCCCGCACAGGCGAGGGAAAGCGCCGGCAGGCCCGCCGTACCGGGCTGGAAAGCCAGGAACAGGCCTGGGAAGTACTCGACCACCTCAAAGCGCTCGTGGACCTGGCCCAAGGGGAACCGGATGTGGAGGTGCAGATCGCGAACCTGATCCAGAACGCCCTCAAAACCCGAACCCGCTTCCCCTCGGTCGAGGAGGTCCGCAAGCGTCTGGGAACGGGGGCCGATGTGCGCAAGGAAGCCCCCACCGTGGGCGCTTATCTCAGGGGGTGGATTCAGGCCAAGCCCGACTTGGCCGAGGACACCCGGGCTTCCTACCAGGGCCACCTTCGTAAATACCTGATCCCGCACTTGGGCAAGGTGCGGTTGGACCGGCTCACGTTCACCCGGGTCGAGGCGATGTTCGACACGATCGAGGCGAACAACATCCGCATCCTGGAATGCCGGGAGTCCGATGACGCGAAGGTGCGGGCCTCGGTTCGTAACCAGCGGGTGATCAGTCTGTCCACCAAGCACCGGAGCCGCGCCACGCTTCGTAGCGCCCTGTCGGAGGCGGTGCGCAGCCCCGAGGAGCCGGTGAATATCAACGCAGCCTCACACGCGAGGTTGCCGTCGTGTCCGAGGAAACGCCTGCTGGTGTGGACACCTGACCGGGTACGTCAATGGGAGAAGGACGGCACCATCCCGGGGGAGGTGATGGTGTGGACACCCGAGCAGACCCGCACCTTCCTCACCCATGCCAGGAAGTACGTGTGGTTGCACCCGCTGTTCCATCTGATCGCCGTCAAGGGTCTTCGCCGGGGTGAAGCGGTGGGGCTGCCCTGGGCTAACACCCGGCTGACGGATGCAGAAGCGGATATCCGCACCCAGGTGGTGCAGTTGTCCTGGACCACGTTCACCTCGACCCCCAAGAGTGAGGCGGGACAGCGCACCATCACGTTGGACACCGACACCGTCAAGGTGCTGCGGGGCTGGAAGAAGTTCCAGAACCAGGCACACCTCAAGGCCGGACCAGACTGGGTGGATTCGGGGTTGGTGTTCACCCGACAAGACGGCACGGGGTGGCACCCCTCCCACGTGAGCGACTGGTTCGCCCGCATCGCACGCGCGGCCGGACTCCCACCGATCACGTTGCACGGGCTGCGGCACGGGGCCGCCTCGATGGCATTGGCCGCGGGGACGGACGTGAAGGTGGTCTCGGCCGAGCTGGGGCACTCCACCGCCCACTTCACCCAGGACACCTATCAGACGGTGTTCCCCGAGGTCGCCAAAGCGGCAGCTGAGGCGACCGCCGCTTTGCTGCGCGGGGAGCCGGCCAAGGTGAGCAACCTGGCCCCGGTGCGGTAGCCGGTTCAGGGGAGCACACCAGGAGCCCCACAAGGGCTACCGGCCCCAGGTGAGGATACGGGTTCACCCGCCCTGGCCTGGGGTTTCCTCGTGGGCAGAGGCGATCGACCATCGGATGAAAGGTCCGATCGATTATCGAGAACTTGCCCTGGTGTCTTCCTCTTTTGGTCATTCTGTCGTCGGCCCGTTTGGCCAGATGCTTATAGCAAATGAGGATGCAGGCGGTGCCGATTATGGCCAGGAAAGTGGAGGGGTGTTACGGGGGTGGTGCAACCTGTTGGCCAGGGCATGTTCCTGCGGGTACCGGCACCGACAGCACGGTCGCTGTCGGCCCAGTGCCCCGGTGCCCTGCGATCGTACAGACAGCACTCGATGGCTCCCCGAAAACAGGTAGCGCCGGCGAGTGCGGTGAACTTTGCGTTCTCCTCCCCGGTGCGGCTGCGCGGGCCCAACAGCGTCTGAACCTGGTCGAACTCCTCCCGCCTGATGAGTGGCTCACGGACGGGACAGCCTGACTACGTCCAATCCTCGTTGCTATTCCAGCGCAGTTCGGTCTGGTGGCCGAGCTGAATGTCGTTGACGTCCAGCAGTACTTCGTCCCTGCGCGCCGCTTGCTCAGCTGCCGCGACGCCGAAGCCCCGTACCCGGAAGGTTTCGCCCACACGGGCGAAAACGGCCGTCAACCACGGCCTACCAGTGGCGGGACTGGGGGACTCTGCGTCCCAGCTCTCGTGGCGGTCGGTCACGAAACCTTGACGTGCTTTGTCCGAAGCATGGGCGTGAGACTGTTTCGTCCCGGTGCTGGGAGAGCAGGGGGACGGAGCGAGGGCAGGTAGCCCCACGGAGTCCGTCCCGCACCCAATCTTGGAGAAAGTCATGAAGGCCCTAGTGTACAACGGATCCCGCGATGTCTCCGTCCAAGAGGTCCCCGATGCCCGGATCGAGCGTCCCACCGACGTGCTCGTGCGCATCACCGCCACCAACATCTGCGGTTCCGACCTGCACATGTACGAAGGACGCACCGACCTGGAGCCCGGCAAGGTGCTCGGGCACGAGAACCTCGGCGTGGTCGCCGAGGTCGGCGACGGCGTGGAGCGCGTCAAGGTCGGCGACCACGTGTGTCTGCCGTTCAACATCGGCTGCGGGTTCTGTCGCAACTGCGAGACCGGCATGCCCTCCTACTGCCTGACGGCCAACCCCGACCCGGAGATGGCCGGGGCCGCCTACGGCTTCGCCGGGATGGGCCCCTACTCCGGCGGGCAGGCCGAGTACCTGCGCGTGCCGTTCGGGGACTTCAACTGCCTGCGGCTGCCCGAGGACGCGGAGGAGAAGGAGGACGACTACGTGATGGTCGCCGACATCTTCCCCACCGGCTGGCACGCCACCCGCCTGGCCGGGCTCAAGCCGGGGGAGTCCTGCGTCGTCTACGGCGCGGGTCCGGTCGGCCTGATGGCGGCCTACTCCGCGCTGCTCCAAGGGGCGTCCCAGGTGATGGTGGTCGACCGCCACCCCGACCGGCTGCGCCTCGTGGAGAGGATGGGGGCGATCGCCGTCGACGACTCCAAGGGCGACCCGGTCGAGCAGATCCTCAACCTCACCGACGGCCGCCGCGCGGACTGCGGCTGCGAGTGCGTCGGCTACCAGGCCCACGACCATCTCGGTGTCGAGCACCCCGAGATGACCATGAACAACCTGGTCAAGTCGGTGAAGTTCACCGGCGGCATCGGCGTCGTGGGCATCTTCCTGCCCTCCGACCCCGGAACGTCGGACGAGATGGCCCGCAACGGTCGGCTCACCTTCGACATGGGGACGTTCTGGTTCCAGGGCCAGAAGATCGGTACCGGCCAGGCGCCGGTGAAGGCCTACAACCGGCAACTGCGGGACATGATCCACCGGGACCGCGCGAAGCCGTCCTTCATCGTGTCCCACGACCTGCCTCTGCAGCGGGCACCGGAGGCCTACGAGCACTTCGACAACCGGGAGGACGGCTGGACCAAGGTGGTGCTCAAGCCCGCGCTGGCGTGAGCTACGCCGCTGGTCGGCCAGTCGGCCACGCAACCTACACCACGCGGGCCCGGAGGAGCTCAGGTTCTAACGGTGGTCGCAACACCCTGACTTTCAGGACATTGCGACCACGGTGTCGTTTTCGAGGGAAGAACGGGATCGTCTGCGAGCACGGTTCCTGGAACTGATGGACCAGATCGGCAACGCCACCGAGGTAGCCCGGCTGCTCGAGATCAACCGGAACACCGCCTTGGGGCGGGCTCGTCAGGCCGGGCCGAGCGCACAACGCCGACAACGGCCGTACCCAGCGCGCCAGGAGTACGAACGCCTGCGCACACGTGCCCCGACAGACCGCGCGAGAAGTCGGGGTGAACGAGCGCACCGCACGGGACTGGGACCACAGGGTACGCAAGTCCGGTAACAGCTGGCTCTACACCGACGGGCGTAGCGTGGACTCCCCACCGGGTAGACGACCACCAAGTCCCTGACCAGCCCTCCGCCAACCCTAGCCGCGCTCGAAGCGCAGGTGTACCCGCGTTTTCTGACTCTGACCGACCGGGAACGGATCGCGGATCTGCACCACCAAGGCCAGAGCCTGCGAGCGATCGGGCGCCAACCGGGGCGCCCTGCCTCGACCATCAAACAGACGCTCGGCGCTGCCAATACCGCGGAAAAGCAGTCCAGAAATCATGACAAACCGGAAACCCAATCGGAGTGCCGGGCGAGACACTGTGGGCACACCCGAAGGGCCATCTGGCGAACCGGGCGTTCCGGAGCTCGGAGGAGCTGGAGCGGGTGCTGCGGTCCCATCTGTGCTCGGTCCAGTGACAGCCCGGTTTGTTGCGCGGTTTCATCCGATCGGTCCGGTTGGTTCCGTGCCCTATTCCGTCAAGCGCCTCATCAAAGATCAGTAAAATCGAAGTATAACCCCTTGAGGAGGCGGGTACATTTTTCACTCTTTCCATATAAGATTTCAGTAGGGAATCCGCTGCCGTTTCTGAGACAATGAGGTCTGAGCTTGCAAGGTTCAGGGTCTGGTGTTTTCTTTCAGGGCTTGTGTATCAGCCTTCCTGCCTGAGTCTCACTCAATAAGAGGGGCGGAGTTTTGCCGGACACAGAACGTCAGAAGGACCAGAACGAGAACCGCCTTACGGTCGGCGTGATCGCTGATCCCGTCGCCATGCCAGCTTTGATCGGGGAACAGCTCGCTCAGGACCTTCCACAGTTGTTGACTCAACAAGTCGACTCAGAACAAACCTGGGCCGCCCAGGCACACTGGGAACGCCTCCCGCCCAGCGATAGCCGCCACACGGCGATGATGGAGCTCGCCGAGACCAAGTTGGCCGAGCGCGGCTGGGACATGGTCGTATGCGTGACCGACCTGCCCTTGCGCAGCGGCAAGCGAGCGATCATGGGTGACATGAACAGCCAGCGGCGCGTAGTCGTGGTCTCGTTGCCGGCCTTCGGGGTCATGGCGCTGCGGCGCAGGGTCGGTGCGGTAGTGGCTCAGCTCGTCGCTGATATGCACAGACCCGGGACTCCCCAAGAGGGGACCGCGCAACACGCACGAAGCCGCATCCCCCTACTAGCGGCGCGTTTTCGGCGTCACACCCCCGAACAGCCCGAAGTCGATGCCAGGATCTCCTCCCGGTGGGGGAATCTGCGTTTGTTGTTGGGGATGGTACGAGCCAACCGGCCCTGGCGCCTGACCTGGAGCTTAACCAGCCCGCTGGTCGGTGCCTTTGCCTTCAGTGCATTCTATTTGCTCAACACGACAGTTTGGGAGATCGCGACCACTTCGTCAGCCTGGCGCCTGGCTCTCGCGGTAGTGGGAGCGCTGTCGGTGATGACTGGATGGCTCATCGTTTACCACAACTTGTGGGAACCGGTGAGGGCGCGCCCCCGCGACGAGCGCCAACAGGCGGTGCTGTTCAACGCGACGACGGTATTGACCTTGGGCCTCGGAGTAGCTTTTTTGTATGTGGGCCTGTATCTGGTCAACCTGACGGCGGCGCTGGTATTGCTCTCGCCAGGGGTTCTGGATTCGTACATCGCTGGGCAAACGAGCGCGGGCACCTATGTGCTGATCCCTGTGCTGGTGACGGCGGCGGCCACGGTGGCGGGTGCGATCGGGTCCGGTTTCGAGAGCGAGGAGTCGGTGCGCAACGCCGCCTTCAGCCGGCGCGAACGGGAGCGGCGCGAGGCTTTCCGAGAAAGGCATGAACAGCGCCAGGGATCTCTACAAGAACGCGGAGAGGCTTCCTGAGCTTGAGAGCACGTTCCTCACGTCGACGGGGGTCGTGCGTGGCCGGGTAGACAGGATCGGACGGGTGTGTGGTTGATGAGCTGGTCGGTCCCAACACCACGGCATGAACACGACACGAAGTGAATCTCCCCGGTTGTGTTGGACACTCCGATGGGCGTCTGAGAGGGCTCGTCCGGCCCCCGGTTGCCCCCCCCGCGCAGGGTAGGGGTTCAGAGGCGGCCGCGGGGTGTTGAAGGGCGTGCGGGGGCACATCGACGGCGGACCCGCACGGTCACGGGATGGCAAAGTGCTCTGTGAGGTCGACGCCCACCTGTACTCGTCTTGTACTGGGGAGCACACCAGGAGCACACATCGCCCGAAAACGCCGCGAGGACCTCTTCCGAGGTCCTCGCTTACCCCGTTTGAACTGGGGTTTTGTGGCGCACCCAGCCCGACACAATGCGAACCTTCAGCCTGTGATCGAGGGGCCACAGATCGAACTCCTCCCAGCTCACGCCAAGGTGCGCAGGGACGGCTACCGGGGTTCGCGGGCTGAGCACCAGAGTGTGGGGGAGTGAAGGTGATGACTCCTTCTCGTTGGTCCTGCTACGTCACGATCGCCGCCGTCCTGGTGCTCGCGTTGATCGCGGCGGTGGTGAGCTACAGCCATATGTACGAACTGGCGCTACGCCATGGTGAGCCCGAGTGGCGGGCTGCGTTGTTCCCGCTCTCCGTCGACGGCATGATCGTAGGCGCCTCGATGACGCTGCTCAGCGACGCCCGTAACGGTCGCAGGGGTGGGTTGTTGCCGTGGACGCTGCTGATCATCGGATCTGGTGCCTCGCTCGCGGCCAACGTCGCGGTGGCCGATCCCACGATGTGGTCGAGGATCATTCACGCTTGGCCGTCCTTCGCTCTGATCGGTGCGTACGAGTTGTTGATGCGGGAGTTTCGTACGGCTGGGCGGAGCGTACGCAGTGCTGACGCATCGCGTACGCACTCCGTTGATGAGGTCCTGCCTGAGTTCGGGGTGGATGTTGAATCCGCCTCGCCGGAGCCGCAGGGCGGGCGGCATCTGCATGTGGTGAAGGAACAGGGCGGTGCCTCCGGTGGCATCGCCCCGGGTGGGGCGGGGACGGGGGGTCGCCCACCTCCCAAGGTGCAAAGGGATGCCTGGATCTGGGCGCTGGAGAACCCGCAGGAGGATGGCTCGTTGCCGACCGGTGAACAGATCGCGGCGCGCTTTCACCGTAAGGAACGTTGGGGGCGGTTGATCAAGGAGTGGGGTAAACAGGGGCGCTTCGACTCGCTGCCTGAAGTGACCTCCGCCGCGTTGAGGTAGTAACCGCTTCTCGTTGACCGGCGCCTACAGGCATCCGTTGAGTTCGGTCCGCGTTGGAGGGTTGGCAAGAGAGGCCACGCACGAGCGGTAGGGGCTTGTCCCGAACGAGTCATCGACATGCCCCGCAAGTTCTTGGGCAGGGCCGCTTCCTGGTGCTTGATACCCGTGGAGGCCCTCAGTCGGACAAGGTAGAACACGCCGCCGTACGAGTGGATCTGAGCATTCTGCGCAGGCACGGGGACGACCTCGGTGGCCTCGACGGTGGTGCCGCTGGGCACGGTGGCGTTCTCCAACCCATCAGGGTCGACGTACGAGTCGAACAGCTGGATGAATTCCTGGTTCTCCGCGCCGTCGTTGGTGTACGCCAGGTCGATGAGAGCGAAGCGGCATTCACCATCGAACGCTGTCAGGTACGAGCCGTTGCCGCCGCACTCTGTGTTGGGGGATTTCGCTGTCGAACTAGTGTTCGTCCAACTCGACGTTCTCGTCTTCGGTTCACTCCTGCTCGTCACGGTCGTCTGCGGACTGGACGTCGTTTTCTCTGTCGGACATCTCCGATCCGGAAATGAACCCCAGCACGATTCCCAAGAGCAAGGCTAAAACTCCGGTGACGATGGGCGCGATGAACTTGGACATGGTCGAGCCCCTCCTGTTGAGCGCGGTGAATCAGTGGATGGTTTCGTGATCTTTGTGTCGATCTGAGGGTTTCGACGGCACGGATGGTGCGGCGGGCCAGAGCAAGGACGGCTGTTTTTCTGGCCCTTTCGAAGTCCATCCGGCACGTGTGCTCACCCTCCCCTATCCAGGGTGACCTTCCGATGTGGACGTGAGGGTATGGGTTCAGTCATTACTCCTCCAACGGTGACTATTCAGGTGTTCCGGTGGGGGCTCAGACGGTTTCGGGCATCCAACACTCACTCTCGGCCGGATAGGCCAGGCGTTCGAACATACCGATACCGTGCTTGGCCGCGGTGGTTACATAGGAGCGCACCGCGCATCGCCACGCACTGACGGGGTGTGGTCCCAGTGTGTAGTGTCCTTTACCAGAAGGGCGATCCTGTGCCCTGCTGCGGATCCGGCGTCGACACTCGAAACTCGAATCCTCGCAGTTCAGTGGCGCCCTTCTCTTGCTTTTCCCTCGGTTCCTTCTGGGATCGCCGAATACCCAGGGCGGGAGCGGTCACCGATGGCTGAAGAACCGGTGCAGAGGTCACGGGCGCTGTGGGACGGCTTCGCGGACCGCTACGATCGCGCGATCAGGCCCGTCGAGGTGGTGCTGCTGGAGGACGGGCGGCGTTGGGCGTGTTCACAGGCACACGGCCGCACGCTGGAGGTCGAGATCGGCACCGGCCGCAACCTGGCGGAGTATCCGGACGGTGTCGAGCTGACCGGAGTCGACATCAGCCCGCGGATGTTGGGCATCGCCAGGCGCCGTGCGGCGGAGCTCGGGCGTCGGGTTGAACTACGCCAGGGTGACGCCACGAGTCTGGAGTGGCCGCCGGAGAGCTTCGACTCCGTCGTCGTGACTCTCACGCTGTGCAGCGTGCCCGATGACGGTGCCGCGGTTCGGGAGATGGCGCGCGTGCTCGTTCCAGGAGGACGCCTGACCGTTCTGGAGCACGTGCGCAGTCACCGGTGGTTCCCGCGCGGGGTGGAACGGATGCTCGATCCGCTGGCCCGCCGCATGCTGGAGGACCATCTGCTGCGCGAGCCCGAGCCCCGTATCCGTGCGGCCGGACTGCTGATCGTCCACGCGGAGCGGCGCAGACTCGGGACCATCGCCCGTGTCGTGGCGGCCAAATCCGAAGGATAGGACTAGGACGGGAGCGGGCCGCGTGCTCCCGGAACGTACTCCGCGTGGGAAGAAGCTGGTCACCACGATGGATGGTGTGGGGGCGGGCATGAGCTCCATACTGCTCTGTGGCCTGATCGGAGTGGCTCTTCTGATGCTCGCCGTGCCTAGGCTCTTCCGGGCTGTCCGTCAGTTGGGTACTGAGCCCGCGTCCAAGCCGGGTTTCGGCAACGGCGACGGTGGGGCGGCGCGGTGAGCCAGGGATGGCCCGACGTGCCCTCCGGCTGAGCGCCACCACGGACACCTTGGTCGGTCTGGGCGCGCTCGCCGCCTACGGGTACTCCTTTGGGGAAGTGGATGACTGGATGCGGGGGATCGGGTAGCGTGGACAACTAATAACACCTAAGTAACTTAGGTATATAGGCAAGGAGGGGCGTATGACGAAGAGGTTGAAGCGCTGGACGGTCGCGGCCACCACCGCGTTGGGGATCGCCGTCATGGGGGTGGCCACGGCCTCCCCGGCCGCCGCCGAGGAACACGGTCGACCGACACCGCCGCCCGGCATGGAGCGGGCGTGCGAGCTGATGATGGAGAGCGACCAGATGATGTCGGGCATGCACGAGCAGATGATGTCCGACAACCCGGGCATGGGGCGGATGCACGAGCGCATGATGGGTGACGGTTAAGCCGTCCTCACCGCACAGGGAGGGAAGAGGGGACTCGGACGTGTCCGTTTCACTGGTGATCGGCGTCGTCCTGGTCCTCGGCTGTCTGGGGAAGGTCCTGATGTCCTGGCCCATGCTCTGCGGCCGGGGCACGGGACGAAGCCAGGAGGAGCTGCGGCCGTGAAGTGTCTGGACAAGCGGGTGCTCATCGGACTCGGAGTCCTGGTGCTGGGCGTGCTGGTTCTGGCACCGCAGTGGTGGGGTCCCGCGTTCGTGATCGCGGTCGCGCTCGTGTGTCCGATGTCCATGCTGCTGATGATGCGTGGCATGCGCGGCGCCTCCAGCTCAGCAGAGACGACCGCCGCGCAAGAGGAGGAGCTGGCGCGTCTGCGCACCGAAGTTGAGCGGCTGAGGGTCGAACGCGGACGGACTGACGGCCCTGTTCCTCCGGAAAAGGAACATTGAGGACGCGGCGCGCGGCGGATACCGGATCGCCGCGCGCCGCCGCTTCTCAGCCAGGACACTGGGAAGACACAGGCGGTGGCTGGTCCTCGGTGCCGTGGTGGCGGTGGTGGTCGCGATGGAGAGCATGCACTGCCGCCCCGCCCCTGAGACCGGCTGGGGCGGGCGGGTCCGCCCACATCCCCACGGGTTCAACCCTCGGATGACTCGACGTCCAGGGTGCTGTCGTTGAACGGCAGGTAGGGGTCGGCCCAGGGGAAGGCGACGAACCACAGCATGGCCCCGGTCCCGAAGACGAGACCGAGGGCCATGACGAGTTTGGCGGGCACCGGGCCCGGCAGGATCCGCCAGATCAGGCTGTACATTGCGCTGTTCATCCTTCCTGGTTCTGAGCGGAGTTCGGCGCCGTGTGGGCGGTGCTCTCGGGCATGCCCTGCTCCTTGGGGCGGGTGTCGGTCAGTTCGCCGTAGACGATCAGCCGCTTCTCGTTCGACAGCTTCGGGTAGCAGGTGGTGAGGGTCACCAGAGCCCGTGTCGGGTCGTCGTTGTCGGGGTCGAAGGGGTCTGGTCCGACCACGTCAATGCGGTCGGGGGTGACCACCTCGTCGCTGATCACCTCATAGGTGTAGAAGTTCTCCTGGTCCTCCAACACGATCGCGTCGCCCTCCTCCAGAAGGTCCACGTCCCAGAACATGCCGGGGGCACGGTGCGCCGCGATGGCGTAGTTGCCCAACTGCCCGGGGTCGGCTGAATCCGGATAGTGGCCGGGCGCGTGGCGAATGTCGTCCGGGGTGACGCCGTGGACGACCACCCAGTCCAGGCCCAGGGAGGGGATGTACAGGCGGCTGTGCGCCGATCCGGGCAGCGGCTCGGAGCCTGGACCGGTGGCCTCGGACCACTGCTCTTCGAGACCCGTCGAGAGCTGGTCCTGCTCCTGATCGGTCTCGAACGTCTTGCCGTAGAGCACCCATGCCGCCAACAGCAGCATGACCAGGCCCGCGGTGAGTGCGAGCTCACCGAGTAGGCCGACCAGGGCTCGGACCAGGTCACCGGCGGTGCGGCGGGGGCGTCTCCGACGGTCTCGGGTGCGGCCCGGTCCCGGCCTGGTCGGGGGAATCGCCGTCGTCACGTCGGGTGAGCCTCTCCGTTGCGCGCGTCGAGCACCGGTTCGACGAGCTCGGTCAACTGGTTGTAGGTGATCTCGCCGATGACCCGAGCGGCGATGCGGCCCTCGTGGTCGATGACGATCGTGCTCGGGATGGCACGGGGCGGGACGGTGTCCCGGAAGGCCATGGGGACCTCGCCGGGCTGGTCGTAGATGCTCGGGTAGGGGATCTCCAGGTTGCGCACGAAGGCCTGCGCGGCGGTGCGGTCGTCCTTGATGTCGACACCGAGGAACTCCAGGCCCTCCTCCTGGTGTTCGGCGTAGACCTCCTTGAGCACGGGGATCTCCGTCCGGCATGGCGCACACCAGCTCGCCCAGATGTTGAGGACCAGGACGTCGCCGAGGTAGTCGTCCAGACTCACCGGGTCGCCGTCGAGGGTCTCCCCGCTGACCTCGGGCGCGGGCATGCGCTCGTCGGGCGCGAACACGGTCTCGGACCCGTCGCCCTGGATGTAGCGCTCGTCACCGCCGTTGCTGGTGAGGGCGTCGGCGTTGGCGCACGAGGCGAGCGTGAGCGCCAGCATGATGGCGGCCGCGCCCGCCCGGAGCATTGGGCGCGGGCGGATACCGGTTCTGTGGAAGGGCATCGTTGGAAACCTCACTGGATGGGATGGGCGCGTCCCGGACGGACGTGTCGGCGGTCCGCGGTCATGAGCGGGTGACCACGGCGAATCCCTGCTGCGGCAGGGGGCGCCAAGCCAGACGCCGGTGGAACAGGTCATCCACGAACCACGGGGGCCGGTGGTAGCAGAACACTGAGGCGGCCTTGCCGATGATGTCGGGGGTGTGGCTGAACAGGGGGAGTTCGGCGAGTAGGTAGGGGACCGCGGTCCGCAGCCGGGCCTCGGTCATCTGGTCCAGGGCGATCCGACTCTCCAGAACCCACCGGGTCGCGTCCAGGCACGCGTGGCGGAACCCGGGATCCCCGTTGAAGAGACTGTGGACCTCGCCCAAGAGCTTCTGGTAGCGAGTGTTGTCGGCGAGCGCGGCCGAGTCCAAGATGAGCCGCTCGGGATCGGGGACGCCGAGGTCCTCCAAGGCCCTGAGCATCTTGTTACGCAGGTACCTGCACTGGGCACGGGCCTTGCTCGCCGCCCGGTCGGGTGGGTATCCCAGGGCTTCCAGGGTCGCGGCCGTCGGTCCGTCGGGCATGTACAGGTGCACGGCACTGAAGCGTTTGAGCGCCCATCCGGCCAGGTCCCGGATCCGTTCGCGGGTGAAGTAGCCGTTGAACGGGCTGATCCCCAGGCAGGCGTGTGTACGCGCTGCCAGGGCAGGAGAGCAGTACGGCGAAAGCGGCCGTACCAGCATTCCCTCCTCTTCGGCCGACTCTGGTGGGTGGATCTGCCTGTCAGACGTGTCATCCACCACGTCTTGTGATTTCGGTTTGCCGTGCATCGCCGGGGTTCTCGCTCTCTGGTCGCCACTGCTACGGAGCGTGCTCCATCGAATGGATTGGCTCTCCGGTCGTTACCTGGGCAGCTTAGACCTAAGTGTCTTAGTTGACATGCGTTTCGGAGGGTGAATGGGCGAGTCGTCGTTCGAGACGGCGCTCCTGGAACCCTGCTGTGTCTCGGTGATGCCGCCCGCGTACCTTGCCAACGCGCTGCGGCGCCACGGCGGCGCGCTGGCGGCGGCGGTGATGCCCGCCTCTTCGAAGGGAGGCGGCTACGCGGCTCATCCCTCCAGCAGGTGTTGCCCGAGGTACTCGCCCTCGGTGACACCCCCGGGGGCTGCGTAGAGGCCGCTGGCCTCGTGTCGGACGAACCGGTTGAGCGCGTCACCGCGGGCCAGTTGCTGCTGTACCGGGACGAAACCGTCCAGCGGGTCGGCCTGCCATACGAGGAAGAGCAGGCCCGCATCCGGTGCGCCGTCACCGCAGGGGCCGTCATCGTAGGAGAAGCCCCGCCGCAGCATCGCCGCGCCCCGGTTGGCGTCCGGGTGGGCCATGCGCACGTGTGCGTCGGGCGCGATCAGGTGGATGCCGTCGTCCCCGCGGGTGTCGAAGTCGGGGTCGCTGTGCTCGCTTCCTCCCGACAGAGGTGCCCCGGTGTCCTTGTCGCGTCCGATTACCCGTTCCTGGGCGTCGGTTCGGAGTTGCTCCCATGTGTCGAGGAGCATCCGGATCCGGCGCATCACCAGGTAGGAGCCGCCCCGCAGCCAGTCCGGCTCACCGTCGGCCGGGACGAACACCGCGTCGGAGAAGCCGGGATCGTCTGGGCTCGGGTTGCCGGTGCCGTCCAGTTGGCCCATGAGGTTGCGCCGCGTCGCGGCGGAGTCCGGGTGCGCCCCCGCGGAGCGGGTGAAACCGGACATGTGCCAGCGAACGGTCGCCGCTGCGGAAGCCTCCCGCCCGAGCATCCGGGCGGTATGGGCGGCCACGAGCGCGTCGTCGGCGCACACCTGCACGAGCAGGTCGCCGTCGCCGCGGACCGGATCCAGCTCGTCACCGGCGAACGCCGGTAGTGGGAGCAGCCGGTCGGGCTTGCGGGCGGCCAGGTTCGCGATCTTGTCGAACAGTGAGGCGCCGAAGGCGACGGTGACGGTTAGCGCGGACGGCCCCGACCCGAGCACCGGGGTGTCGTCATTTGTCCAGTCCCCGCGGGCGAGCCGTTCGGCGTGAGTAGTCCACGCGCGCAGCAGCCGCTGGAGAGCCGTGCGATCAGTTCCCGGCCGGAGGTCGTAGGCGCGCAGGTCCAGCCGGGCCTGCGGTGGTTCGGCGATCCCGGCCTGGTGGGGACCGTGGAAGGGGATGGCGCGCCCACCGACAGTGGACAGCGCCGCTTCACCGCCGTTCAGGGTCGCGGCCCCGCCCGCGCCCAGCGCGGCGCCGCCGATCCCGGCCAGGCCCAGCGAGCCGAGGAAGCGGCGCCGGTCCAGGCCCCGTCGCGAGGGCTGTCCGGTGTCCGGACCGGGGTCGGTTCTGGTCACTTGGCGCCGCCCTCGGTCTCCTCCAGGAGCAGCGGGAGATCGTGGACGAAGTCCTCGACCGGGGCGGCGGTGAGGAAGAGCAACCGTCCCTGCTCGTCGGGGTCGAAGGCCAGGACCTGTGCTCCGTGGTCCACGTCGTAGTGGCCGTTGCCGTGGTCGGTCTTCTCCTCCAGGGCGATCCCCAGCGGCTCGGCGATGTCGGCGGTCTCCCCGATATCCCCGGACAGGCCGACGAAGTCCGAGTCGAAGTTGTCCAGCCACGCGCGCAGCACCGATCCGGTGTCGCGTTCGGGGTCGGTGGTGATGAACACCACCTGGACCTGCTCGCGCTGGTCGGTGTCGAGTTGGTCGAGCGCCTGGGCGACGTCGGCCATGGTCGTCGGGCAGGCGTCGGGGCAGTTTGTGTAGCCGAAGTAGAGCAGCGTCACCGGGGCGGTGGTGTCCGCGTGCAGGTCGAAGGCCTGACCCGAAGTGTCGGTCAGGACCGCGTGCGGAACCTCCATCGGCGGGTCGAGGTAGACACCGCGGTAGTGGGATTCATCGTCCTGGTCGACTATCTGCGCGAGCGGCTCGTCCTGGCTCTCGGACAGGCCGCAGGCGGAGACCAGCAGCCCGACGGCGAGCACGGCCGCGGCCCGCGCCGAGTACCGCGCGCGGCGGCTGTGGAGGGCGGGATTTGCGGTGAGAGAGCGGATCCGGTGTGCCAGGGGCATGCGTACTCCCGAACGGTGGATGCGGAAGGTGGGGATGTGTCCCAGGGGGCGGATGAACTCTCGCGGGACCGCGACCTAGGATACCTAAGTAGCTTAGTCACAGTGCCGTACCCCCCGCTCGACACAGGACGACACCCATGAAGGAACCCTCGACACGATGGACATCGCGCAGATCGTCACCAGCGGCCCGCTGCTCTTCGCCGCCCTACTCGCACTCACCGCCGGAGCGATCACCTTCGCCTCTCCGTGCTGCCTGCCGTTGGTGCCCGGCTACCTGTCCTACATCGCCGGAATGTCGGGCACCGAAGGGCGGGACGGACGCAAAGGCGGAGTACTCCGCAGCCGTGCGGTCATCGGCACACTGCTGTTCGTCGCGGGCTTCTCCGGACTCTTCGCCATCTACGGGGCGCTGTTCGGCAGCCTGGGCGGACTACTGCTCGAATACGAGGACACCATGATCCGCGTCCTCGGCGTCGTCACCATCATCCTGGGCTTGGCGTTCATGGGTGTGCTGGGCAGGTTTCCCCTGATCGGGCGGACCTTCAAACTCACCTACCGGCCCCGTTCCGGACTGGCCGGGGCTCCGCTGCTCGGAGTGCTCTTCGGCCTGGGGTGGACCCCGTGCATGGGCCCCACGCTGGCCGCGGTTCTGACCCTGTCGGTCTCCACCGGAACGGCGGGACGCGGTGCCTTCCTCGCCTTCGTCTACGGACTCGGGCTGGGCCTGCCCTTCCTCCTCGTCGCCCTCGGGCTGTCGAAGACCATGCGCGTGGTGAGCTGGGCCCGGCGGCGCGGAGACATCGTGTCCTGGGTGGGCGGAGCCATGATGGTCCTGCTCGGTATCGCCCAGGTGAGCGGGGTGTGGAGCGCGTTCATGGTCGACATGCAACGGCTGGTGGGCGGCTACACCCTGCCCTTGTGACCCACGGGAGTGTTCCCCCGGCCCATTGCCTAAGTTGCATAGGTGTATTCTCCGTGTGGCCTGCCGGATCACACTGCCAGGAGCCGACGGCTCCGGCGATCCCCGAACACATATGGACGACGAAGGGGGCGACATGCCCGTATGGCTCCGGCCGATCGAATTCCGGGTCGAGGGACGTGACCGTCTTCGGCCGCTCGCCTGGGTGGCATTGGGCGGGCTCGTCCTGGGAGCTGCGATGGCGGTCTTCGGCCTGCCGCCGGTCGACATCCACGGTCCGGCTCACTACGTCGGGATCATGGACCCGCTCTGCGGCGGTACCCGGTCCGTCTGGGCGGTTATGGGCGGGGACTTCGCCACCTCATGGAAGTACAATCCGCTCGGTGTTCCCCTGGTTGTCGGAGCGGTGGGTACCCTTGTCAGGTTCGCGCTCGGATTGGCGACCGGCCGCTGGCTCAACGTCCACGTACGTTCGTGGGCCACGATCGCCGTGGTCGGCGGCACGCTCTTCGGCCTACTCGCCGCCCGGCAACAGCTCAACGCCGAACTGCTGAGCTCCCCGCCTGACTCGTTCTCTCTGGTGGGCCCTCTCCTCAACGCGCTGCCCGTGCTGGTGATGCTCGTCTGGCTGAACGTCAAGCGCCGTCGCCTGTTGACCACAGCTCACCGTTCGTCCTGATCCCCAGTCGCGGGCTCTGAAGGGACGAGGACTGTGAGCCTCTTGTCTGTTCCGGCGCCAATGCCCGAAAATCTGCCGCTCATGCCCGGACTCACGTCTCAGAGCAGACCGAGGACCAGCCCCGCCGTGAGGCCCAGGACCAGTGAGAGCACCGCCAGGGTGGCCGCCGTCGGCGTACTCCACCGACCAGGGGGCGCAGGTTCCGATCCTTCCTCGTCCGGGGCAGGGGCAACGCGGAAGAGGGGCAGGATCCACCGCAGGTAGTAGAAGAGGCTGGCCACGGTGTTGACGGCGGCCAGCACCATGAGCCAGCCCAGGCCCGCGTCCAGGGTCGCGGTGAAGAGGGCGAGCTTGCCGACGAACACCGCCGTGGGCGGTGTGCCCACGAGGCTGAGCAGGCACACGACCAGGCTCAGCGCGAGCCAGGGGTGGCTGCGGAAGAGAGCGGTGTGCTCCTCCAGAGTCCGGGTCCGGAGTGCGCACACGACCGCGAAGGCCCCGAGGTTGGCCGCCAGGTAGGCGCCCAGGTAGAACAGCAGTCCCGGCTCGGCCAGTCCGGTGGGCCCGCTCACCGCGGCCGCCGCCATCAGCAGGTATCCGACCTGGCTGATGGTGGAGTAGGCCAGCAGGCGCCGCGCATCCGTCTGGAAGAAGGCGCCCAGGTTGCCCAGGGTCATCGACGCCGCGGCCAGGAGCGCGGCCAGCAGCGGCCAGTCCAGCGAAGCCCCGACCAGGACCTGGTCGCCCAGCCGGTACAGGGCGACCAGCGCGCCGATCTTGGGCACGGTGGTGACGAAGGCGGCGACCGGCACCGGGGCGCCCTGGGTCACGTCGGGCACCCAGAAGTGCAGGGGGACTCCCCCGGCCTTGAACAACAGCCCGGCCAGCACCGCGATGGCACCGACGGCCACGAGGGCACGGGGCGCCCCGGGTAGGGCGTCCGCGAGTCCGGCGTAGCCGGTCGTGCCGCCCGCGCCGAGCAGCAGCGCGGTACCTGTGAGCAGCAGGATTCCCGACAGGGCGCCCATCAGGTAGAACTTCAGGGCGGCCTCGGTGCCGCGACTGTCCTTGGCGAAGCCGACCAGCGCGTAGAGCGGGATGCTCGCCAGGAGGTAGGCCACGGCGAGTACCAGCAGGTCGTCCGCGCCCGCCAGCGCCACCGTTCCCAGGGCGCCGAGCAGCAACAGGACGTAGAACTCCGACTCACGCGGATGGCCGGCGAAGGTGTCGGCGGCGAGCAGGACCGTGGCCAGGGCCCCCACCAGCACGGCGGCGCGTACCGCGTGCGTGGCGGTGTCCACCACGTAGCCGCTGGTCACGGTCTCCGCGGTGTGGACTGCGGCCAGGAGCGTGGCCGCCAGCGCCCCGACGAGAGCGACGGACACGAACAACCGTACGATCCACTGTCGCTCACGGGGCGTCCAGCTCCCGAGCAGGAGTGCCCCCACCGCGGCGAGCGCCAGGATCATCTCGGGCAGCAGAGCGGCCAGGTTCATTTGCCCCATACCGCTCACCCGGCCACCAGAGCGGCCAGGGCATGGGCCGCGGGTTCGATGCGTTCGAGCAGGAAGTACGGGAGGAGACCGATGGCCACGGACAGGGCCAGGAGCGGCGCGATCGCGGCGGTCTCCCGCACGGACAGGTCGCTGATCCGAGTCGTGCGCGGCCCAGGACCGCCCAGGAACAGCCGTTGCAGCGCCCGCAGGAACAGGGCCGCGGTGATGAGGATGCCCAACAGCGCCAGTGCCGTGGGCACCGGAACCGGTCCGAGGCTGCCCGCGAAGATCTGGAACTCGGCGATGAACCCGGACAGGCCCGGTAGGCCCAGGGACCCGAAGAACGCGACGGCGGCCAAAGCGGCGAAGCGCGGGGCTTTCGCGGCCAGGCCGCCGTAGGAGCCCATGTCGTAGGTGCCTCCCCGGTCGTGGAGGGCACCGGCAAGCAGGAACAGTGCGCCCGTGAGCAGCCCGTGGCTGACCATCTGCGTGACGCCGCCGGTTACGGCCAGGGCGGCTGCCCGTGCTTCGTCGGCCGTGGCGAGTCCGGCCGCGCCCAGGCCCAGGAGGATGTAGCCCATGTGGTTGACGGAGGTGTAGGCGACCATGCGCTTGAAGTCGGTCTGGGCCAGTGCCACCAGCGCGCCGTACAGGACCGAGGCCACACCGATGACCACGATGACCATCGCGTACTCGCTCCAGGCTCCGGGGAGGATCGGCATCGCGATGCGCACGAACCCGTAGGCGCCCATCTTCAGCAGCACACCCGCCAGGATCGCCGATCCGGCCGCTGGGGCGTCGGTGTGTGCGGGAGGAAGCCAGGTGTGGAAGGGGACGGTGGGCGTCTTGACGGCCAGGCCGATCCCGATGGCGAGCAGCACCAGCCCTCCCGCGATCTCCTGTCCTTCCAGGGGGGTCTGGCGGGCCAACTCCACCATGTCGAAGGTGTGGGGGTCAGCGGCCAGGTAGAGGCCGATGAAGCCCAGTAGCAGCGCCAGGGATCCGAGGAAGGTGTAGAGGAAGAACTGGAGCGCCGACCGGGCCGCCTGGCCGTGCCCCCATCCGGCGATGACGAAGTACATCCCGACGATGGACAGGTCGAAGAAGACGAAGAACAGCAGTAGGTCCAGGGAACTGAACAGCCCCATCGAGACCGTCTGCAGGAACAGGAAGAGCACGGCGTGGGCACGGCTTCGTCGCCGCTGGCGCAGGGAGTAGACCGCGCACGCCAGGAAGAGCACCGCGGTCATCGCCAGCAGCGGCAGGGAGAACCCGTCGACGCCGACGTGGTAACCCGCTCCGACGCTGGGGATCCAGCGCAGGTTCGTCTCATAGGCGAAGGCGCCGGCCCCACCATCCGGGCCTGCGGTGGTCTGGTAGTTCACCCACAGGCCGAGAACGAGCACGAGGTCCAGGGCGGCGACCGCGACCCACGTCCACGCTACGGCGGCCTCACGCGGACGCGGCACGACGAGCAGTGCCAACCCGGCGAGCAGGGGCAGGAACACGACGATCGA
The DNA here is from genome assembly GCF_053615935.1 of Nocardiopsis sp. NPDC055879. Taxonomy (NCBI): domain Bacteria; kingdom Bacillati; phylum Actinomycetota; class Actinomycetes; order Streptosporangiales; family Nocardiopsidaceae; genus Nocardiopsis; species Nocardiopsis sp. NPDC055879. The sequence continues at coordinate 130,997 of NZ_JBSHCT010000019.1, read as the reverse complement.
GAGCACGGATCATCTCACCAGGAGGAAGAGGGCGGCCAGCACCGCGAGCGCGACGACCGCTTGGGCGTAGTACTGGTGCACGAGACCGGTCTGCGGGCGCAGAGCCCAGGAGGCGGCGGATCGCGCACCCGCTGCGACAGCTCCCACCGCGCGGTCCACCGCGGTCTCGACGCGGGTTCGAACAGCTCCGGCCGTTGACACACCCAGTTCCGCGACGGCGCGCACTCCACCCGCTACCGAGCGGTCGTCGAAGGCGGCCAGCCCCCGCGACAGCGCAGCCGCAGACCATGCGGCAGCCCCTACACCGCCAGCTACCACGCGGTCGTCGAAGGCGGCCAGGCTCCGCGCCAGTGCCATGGTCGGCCGGACGACGCCGCCGTTCGCCAGGCGTTCCAGCCCGAGCCAGTCGCCCAGCCACTGCCTGCCCGGCAGAGCTCCGGCCGTGACCCATGTGGTACCGCGTGCGTACACCCACCAGACGCCGACGACCACCGCGACGCTCAGAAGGCCTGAGGCCGCCATCTCCCCTACCGAAGGCTCCGGTTCGCCTGCGGCTCCCAGCAGCGCGCGCCACCACCGCGCCAGCGGGGGGAGAGCGAACACCCCGAGTACCGCGGTAGAGACAGCCAGAGCGAGCAGAGCAGACCGCTCGGAAGGCGACACCGATCCGGTGGCGCTGTGGTGTCCCTCAGGTCGGCCCTCCTCCTGAGAAGAGCCGACCGTCCATACGACGGCCAGTGCCTTCGCGGCGTAGGCCGCACTGATCGCCGCTGCCACCAGGCCCGCGGCGTACAGAGCGGGTGCGGATGCCAGCGCCGCCGCCAACACCTCGTCCTTGGCCACCCATATCCCCAGCGGTGGCAGTCCCGCGATGGCCAGTGCCCCGACCGTGAACACCGCTCCCACCAGCGGGCGGCGCCGCGCCGCACCCCGCAGCCGCCCCAGGTCTTGCGTTCCCAACGACGCCAGCCAGGCCCCGGCGCACAGGAAGAGCAGGCTCTTGGCTGCGGCGTGCGCGGTGAACTGCAGGGCTCCTCCCGCGATGCCGCCCACGCCCGCTGCCAGGACGATGAATCCGATCTGGGAGCAGGTGGAGGCCGCGAGCAACTGCTTCAGGTCGGACTGAGCCAGGGCGACCGCACCGAGCAGAAGTGCGGTGACCACCCCGGTCCAGGCCAGGAACGGTCCCGCCCAACCGGTGGCCGCGATCGTGGGTTCGATCCGCACCAGCAGGTAGCCGCCCGCCGCGACCATCGTGGCCGAGTGGAGAAGGGCCGAGACCGGGCTGGGGCCCGCCATCGCGTGCGAGAGCCAGAAGCTGAACGGCAGCTGCGCCGACTTGCCCAGGGCAGCGACGATCACCCCTGCGACGGCCACATCCCGCCATCCGCCCTCCAGATACGCCAGCCCGGAGAGTTGGAGGGCTCCGGCGCCTCCGGCCAGGGCCGCTCCGGCCGCCAGGTACAGACCCAGGTCACCGGTCCGCGTCGTCACGAAGGCCAGCGTCGCCGAACGCACCCTGTCGGGCTCGCTCCACCAGTAGCCGATGAGCGCGTAGGAGACGGCCCCCATGATCTCCCAGGCCGCGAGCAGTACCAGCAGGCCGGTCGCCGTCACGGTGACCAGCATCGCCGCTGCGAAGAGCGACATCAGGCCGAAGAAGCGGGCGCGCGCCTCGTCGGCCCCCGACTCACCGGCCGCGAACAGCACCACGGCCAGGAAGACGGCGGTGACCGTGAGCACCATGACGGCCGACAGCCCGTCCACCGCCAGCCCGGCGGGAACCTCCGCCAGCGCCGGCGCGGTCGCGGTCGGACGTGTCACAGCCACGGTGGCGCCCAGCACGGGGCCCAGGCCCGCAGCGGCGACGGCGCACGGCGCGGCGACCGCGTCGGCACGCCGACCGGCCAGCAGCAGGAGCAGACCGGTCAAGGCGGGCAGGCCGACCAGCGCCCACAGGGCCGCCGTCACCGGTCGTCACCGTCCCTGAGGTCGGCGGCCATGTCGACCATGTCGACGTCGCGCGCCCGGAAGATGGCGGTGGTGACGGCGAATCCCATGGCCATCTCCACGGCCATCGCGGTGACCGCGACCAGGACCAGGACCTGTCCGTCGGGCCGCTCCGGGGAGGTGTGGAACCAGAAGGCGGCCGCGGCGACGATGACGCCGTTGATCATCAACTCCAGTCCCATCATGATCATGACGATGGACTGCTGGCTCAACGCGCCGAAGAGCCCCACCGCGAACAGCGCGGCGGCCAGGAGCAGGTACATCTCCAGGGTCATCGGACCAGCCCCCCGCCGATCGGGTCGTCGGGGCGCTCCCTCCGCAGGTCGTCGCCGTAGCGGTCGTAGCGGCCCCGGTGGGTGGAAAGCACGACCGAGGCGACCATCGTCGCGAACAACACCAGGCCCACGAGCATCATGACGAGCATGTGCTCCCCCATGATCGCCTCACCCAGCGCGAACGCGGGGTCGGCGGGAAGCTCGCCCGTGCGCTCGGGCCAGGGCACGAGGAACACGCCCGCGGCGAGGGCAACGAACGTGCCGATCGCCACGGCCAGGGAGCCGACCTTGTTGTGCACCATGGTCATCGGCATCAACCCGGCCGGGTTCATCATGTACATGATCATGAAGACGACCATGACCATCATCTCCATGACCATCATGAGAATCACCAGCACGCCCAGGTAGGACAGTCCCAGCAGCAGAATCGGTACCGCCGTGAGGACGAACGACGCCAGCAGGGCGAAGGTCGCCCGGGCCATGGAGTCCACCACGAACACCATGACGCCCGAGGCCACCGCGCCCACGGCGCAGACCGCGAACACCACCGTCTCGGCCACTCCTCCTCCTAACGCACCAGTACGTACACGGAGATCACCAGGGCCTGGATCAGGGTCAGCGGGACCAGCACCATCCATGCCACCTCGGTGAACCGGTCCATCCGCACCGCGGGCAACCGGTGCCCGAGCCAGACCAGGGACCCCAGGACCACCGCCGTCTTGATCAACGTCCACGCCCAGCCGGGCAGGAGGGGGCCCGCGCCGCCGCCCAGGAAGAGCGGCACCGCCATCGCCGCCACGACGGCCAGGAGCATGTACCGGCCGGCGCGGAAGACCAGCCGATCCACGCCGGACAGTTCCGCGGCCGCGCCACCGACCAGATCGCGTCCCACGGGCGTACCGAACGGGCCCCAGAACGTCATGGCCAGCGCCGAGAGCAGGTAGACCCCGAAGGCCACCGGCATGAGCACGGCGAACCACACCTGCTCCTGCTGGGCCGCGACGATGTCGCCCACACGCAGCGAGCCCGCGCCCAGGGCCGCGGCGGTCAGAGCGAACATGTGCGGCAGCTCGTAGGAGAGCCCCTGCACCAGGAACCGGTAGCCCCCGACCAGTCCCCACACGGAGTTGGCGCCCCAACCCAGCATCCACACCGCGCACCAGGCCAGCACCTCCATGGCGTTGAACCACACGACGCCGACCGACAGGTCGCTGATCGCCATCGGGCCCAGTGGAATCACCAGTGCCGCCAGTGCCGCGGCCACGGGCAGGATCGCCCCGCCCAGGCGCCACAGCAGCGTGTCCGCACCGGCAATGGTCCGCCGCCGCTGCACGAGTAGACGGGCCGACTCCCGCGCCGGAGCGGTCAGCCCGGCTGCCGGTGCGGTTCCCGCGGCCTGCGCACGGAGTGCGGCCGTCCCCACCGCGGCGCCGTAGCCGAAGGCGAACAGCAGCACGGGCACGAGCAGGATGGTCCACAGCGGCGCGGCCCCGCTCATGCGTCATGCTCCGGAGCGCAGGTGCCGACGGTCTCGGTGTCGGGGTCCAGGGATGCCACGATGAGCCGTACCGCTGCCAACTCCTGTCCGACCACGAGCGACGGCAGCAGTTCCAGCGTGGCATGCGCGGTCTCGACTCTGAGGGCGTTCGACGACCCACTACGGCGGCCAGGCTCCCCGAGCGCCTCCTCGACGGTGTCGAGCCAGCGCGACCACCGGTCGGTGGCGTCGCCGCGCAGCGCCTGCGGAGCAACGTCCGTGACCCGACCGAGCCCGTCGGTGGACCAGCGGAGCATCCGGGAGCGCCGCACCCGCCGCAGCCAGCGAAGCGCCTCCCGCCGCGCGTCCCCGGTCGATCCGCCTCCCTCCAGGAGTGCGTCGCGCAGCCGACGGCCGGTCGCGGCAGTGGACCACCCGCTGACGGCGAGAAGCCGCTGCAGGGAGTCCAGGACGCGGGCCGCCCTGAACGACGCCCGGTCGGGAGAGGCGTCGGCACCCGAGGGCGGCGAGCTCCAGAAGGGGACAGTCGCTGGGGCTTCGCCGACGATCGACGTCTCCGCTTCCTGGACGACGTCTCCCTGGAGGGTCAGGCGCAGGGACAGTCCGGTGGGCCAGTCGGGCAGAGCCGGGCCCAGGGCGATGTGGAGCTGGTCGAGCTTCAGTCCGTCGCGGTCCTCACCGCGGTCGGCCATGGGGATTCCGCCCGGCATGGGCATCTCCTCGTCCCCGTCGGATTCCGGCTCCGCCTGTTCGCGCGCGGCCCGGTCGCGTTCGTCGGCGTCGCGACGCTGTCGGGTGAGGTCGAGTAGGTCAACGCGCGCCTCGTCCAGTAGCCGGGCGGCACCGTTGACCGACTCCACACGAACGCGAGCGCGAGCGCGAGGGCCGGGCATCTGCCCCCAGACCCGGCCGAGCGCTTCGTCCATGTCCGCGTGTTCGGGCCCGCAGACCACCAGCAGGTCGGCCTCAGCCGGACTCAGCGCCTGCCTCCAACCGCGTTCCCGCAGTGTCCGCTCCACCGCAAGCCGTGCACCCGTCCCTCCGATCGCGGTCGCGACGAAGGCGCACGGCACGGCACGGCGCAGCAGCCAGCCGGTCAGGTCCACCGGAACGCCCCCTCCCTCCACGCGTAGACGACCGCCGCGACCAGGACGGCGAGGAAAGCGAACATCTCCACGACGGCGGGCGCGCCCTTGTCCGCCACCACGAGCACCCAGGGGTACATGAAGACCATCTCCATGTCGAAGGCCAAGAAGAGCAGTGTCACCGTGTACCAGCGCACATGGTGACGGGAGACCGCGTGTTCGGTCACGGCCGCACCCGACAGGAACGGCTCCACCCTCACCGGCGCGCGCCTAAGGCGGACGATGGCGGAGAGGCCGTAGACGCCGAGGACGAGGGCGGCCATCACCCCGGCCAGAACGAGCACCGGTCCGAAGGCATCCATCCGTTTCCCCCGCCCGATACGGTTGCTCGCGCCTGTGACTGCCCGCCGTCCGCAGGTCGCAAACCGCCGAATGGGCGGGGCTACGTCTCTGCGCTCCCGCGCTCACGCCCTCCCACGTTAAGAGCGAGGCGTTCCGAGAGCCGGGAGGAAACGCTGGCGGGAACACGAACCCCGCTGCCTTGGTGCTGGCGGACCCGAACGGCCGATTCACCTGTCGGCCAGGTCGCACGCTTGCATCATCGCGGCCGTTCCCGGAGCCTGCATCATCGCCTGCATGCCGGGGCTCTGCATCATCTGCTGCGTGCCCGGCGGGCAGTCGCGCCCCGGTTCGCCCAGGTGGGACACGGTCGCGGCGGCCGCTGGTGCCGCGCTGGTTTATCCAGCGCTGCGCCGTCTGTGGCTCTTGACCATCGGAGGCGCGGCGCAACGGCAGCTCGCCCGACTGCTTCCGCCCCGCGCCCGCGTACTCGACGTCGGTTCCGGTACCGGCCCTACCTCTGAGCGCCTTCTTCGCGACCATCCCAAGGTGTAAGTGGCCCTCACAGACGTGTTCACGGCGATGCTGGAAAGGGTCAATCCGTACCTGGGGCGCGCGTCCAGGCCGACGCCTTGCGCCTGCCCTTCACCGATGACGCCCCCGCCAATCCGTGGTTCCGATGGCTGTCTGGTCCACTGTGCCGACTCGTCGCCCACCACTTCGCCGACCATTTCCTCTCCTCCCCGCACCCGTCCACCCCTCATGGCCGCTCCACCGCTCCGGCGTTCCCACCCGGATCGCTGGCACCCTCATTGTGGGTAAACCGTGGATGTGACGTTTGAGGAGGGACCTTCGCCAGGGACAACATCGGGACCTTGTGCCTGGTCATGCCGAATCGCCCACCTTGAAAACTAAGTTCCTTAGGTGGATAATCAGGAGTTGATGGGTAGAAGCTCTGTCGTAGTGCACGGACGCATAACTCGACGTACGTTCTTCCAACCGCCGAGCGGACAAGGGAGCTGGTCGCCGTGATGGACGGCATGGGGATGGGCATGATGCCGTGGATGCTGCTGTGGGGCCTGGTCGGAGTGGCCCTGCTGGTGCTGATCGTGGTGGGGATCATCTGGTTGATCCGCCAGCTCGCCAGCGGCACATCCGGGAGCTCGGCCCGAGAGGTCCCGCTCACCCCGGCGCGGCAGGAACTCGACCGGCGCTATGCCGCGGGTGAGATCGGCCGGGAGGACTATCAGCGTCTACGGGCCGAGATCGACGAGCGCTGACGGACAGTGCAGCTTCGATGCGACTCCTGACAGCGGTAGCCGGTAGCCGCCTGCCCACTGCCGCAGGGCCAGGATGAAAGCGGTCCGCAGTCCGCTGATCTGGGGGGCGCCGACCAGAACGAGCGTTGCCCCGGTCACACCGCTCACCGAGCGCAGCGCCGCGCTGAACGGGAGCGCCCACAGGGCCGTGGTGCGAACACCGCACCCCGGCCCTGTCTTTTGCCTCGCCGGGGAAGCCGCAGGTCTGATGGTCAGTAACGCCCAGTGACCTACTTCCCCCACCGGAGGCGGGATCATTCTCATGAGGGTCGCGACCGCCCGGGCCCACCTCGCGGTCAGGAGTTGTCGGCAGCGCCGGTGGAACGGGCCTGCTGCCGTCTGAGCTCCTGCAGTTCCTCGCGGGCGGCTCGCAGCTGCTGCTCCATGCCCTGGAGCCGCTCGCTCTCCTGTTGCGGTGCGCGCCCCATGGCGCATTGGCCGCGGCGCATCGGGCGCATGCAGAAGAAGTAGGTGGCGGTGAAAGCCACGGCCACCGCCGCCAGCGGCAACAGTGTTTCCACGGCCGTTACCGCCCTTCCGGTGTGGAAGCGCGGCCGTTCTCAGTGCGCAGTTCCTGGATCTCGGAGCGCAGCTGTGCCAGTTCCTGCTCCCGCGCGCCAGAGCGGGACTGCTGTGTCGCCTGGTCGCCGGACGGGCGGCGCATCATCATCCACATCATCGCGCCCATTCCGACAGGGCAGGCGAGTAGGGCCAGAATGTAGAGCATCTCCATGTGGACTCCTTGGTCAGCGGGTGGTGGGTGGTGAAGTGGTCCCGCGTCGTTGCAGGGTGCGCCTGAGTTTGCGTTCGGAGAGCCGGCCGTGGCCGAAGGGTTCGCCGTCCAGCAGGATGCCGGGGGCGAAGAACACCCGTGCCTCGTGGGCGAGTCGGCGGCCGGCGTCGCTGTCCAGGTCGATCTCGGTGACCCGCAGATCGTGGTCGCGACCGACGCTGTCGAGCACGCGCTTGGCGTGTTCGCACCACGAGCAGTCGGCCTGGGTCAACAGGGTGATCTCGGCCATTACGCGCCGCCCCCGTCCAGGTCGGCCTCCATGTCGGCCAGGATCTGGTCGACGGGGAGGTACATGGTGTACTTCGGCTCACCGCCGTAGTCGGCGCGCCAGAGGATCTCGCCGTCGGGTGAGACGAGGATGAAGGTGTGGCCGTTGTGGGAGCCGCCCATCATCCCGTAGGAGTTGGTGTCATAGCGCTCCGACACTTCCAGGTCGGTATCGGCGAGCGTCGGAGTGGACAGGCCCATGTCGCGGGTCTTCTGGGTGGAGACGTCGATGGGATCGGTGGTGATGGACAGGATCTGGTCGACACCGGCCGCTTCGATGTCGTCGCCCTGCTTCTCCAGGTCGGTGATCTGGTCGAAGCAGGCCTGGCACATCGTGCCCTCCTGGAAGTACAGCAGGACGGTCTGGCCGCGGTAGTCGGACAGGCTCATCTCCTCACCCGTGGTCGCGGGCAGGGTGAAGTCCGGCGCCTGCTCGCCCGAACCGGGCTCGCCGATGGCGTAGGGATACTTCTCGGTGCCGTGCACGGCACCGGCTGGCGGGGCCTGTCCGCCTTCGGGCGCCTCTGGACCGGGTCGAAGAAGGTAGACCCCGCCGGCGATGAGGACGACGGCCGCCAGGGCGGCGCCGATGATGAGTATGCTCCTACGCTGTTGCCTGCGCGCCTGCTGTTTGGTGGTCGTGGTGCGTAGCGCCGCGCTGCGCGACCGGGCGGTGCGGTCAGTGGTGCTCATCCTCAGCACTCCTCTCGACAGTGGTGGGTGCGGCCGGTGTGTCGGTGGTGTCAGTGCCGCAGCGGGAGCCCGGCGTCTCAGGGGCGGCGGTCGTGCAGGTCGGGTCGTGGGTGGCGGACTCGTCCGTTGGGCGGATGCGTGGACGCAGCGCCCGGCGCATCACGAACACCGTCGCGGCCAGCAGGATCAGGGCGAAAACGACGCCGGGCAGCCAGGACACCGCGTCGGTGACCTGCGCGGCCAGGTGCTGCAACCACGCCGACACCCGGACCTGCCAGCCGTCGTTGGACACGCCGGGTCCCTTGACCGCCGAGATCAGGGTGATCACGCCCATGACGACCAACAGCACGCCGGTGGCCGCTGCGCCCACCGTCAGCACGTGCTCGTGCCGCCCCAGGCGCAGCCGGATACTCCGGCCGCGCAGGAAGCGTTCCACCCGTGCGGTGTGCCGGTCCCACAGCAGGGCCAGCACCACGAGGGGGGCCACCATGCCCGCCACGTAGGTCAGCGCCACACCCAGCGCGGCCAGCCATGACGTGGCCGCGCCCGAGAGCATGACCACACCGGCCAACACCGGGGCGCAGCAGGCCGAGGCGATACCGGAGAAGGCGCCCAACGCGAAGATCGATCCGATCCCCGCGCCCATCGGGGCGCTGCCGGTCGGCATCGGCAACGCCAGCTTGACCCCGGCGAGCACGAGCACCCCCGCCACGAGCATCAGCGCCCCGCCGATTCCGAACAGCAGCGAGTGGTACTGCGACAGGGCCGCCGACAACGCCGCCGCTCCCAGCCCGATCGGCACGATGATCGCCGCGATCCCGGCCGCGAACACCAGCGTCGCGCCGACCACCCGCCCGGGGCTGCGAAAGCCCGTGGCGAAGTAGGCCGGCAGCATCACCGAGACACAGCAGGGCGCCAGCAGCGCCACGAATCCGGCCAGGAACGACGCCACCAGCGTCGTCCCGAAGAGCAGTTCACCCATCGGCCATCCCCATCAGATCCTCCTTCGACACCAGCACGTCGCAGTCAGTATACCTAAGCACCTTAGTTATATAGGCGAAAGAGGTGAGAGGGCGGTGAGAATTCTTCCGGCCGCCCTGGCGGCCCTGCTCGACCGGGAGGGTGGTGGGCAGCTCTTCAGGGAGAGGACGAACCCGCGACGGCGTCTCCACGGCGTGCCGTGCCAGCCGCAGCCGGTGGCTGGGGAGTGCTTGCCGGTTCCTCGATCCGTGCCGCAGCCGCTGGTAATTCCCCTCGTCGGTTTCGCCCGCGACCAACCGCCGATCGAGTTCCCGGCGAGGTGTTCTCTGCGAAAAGCACTGCGTCTCCGTCGCATGCGGACCTGCGCTGCGGAGACCCCTCTTCGTCCGCCGTGTCGAGGGCTCCGCGTGGCGGCTGCTCGTACGCCTAAGCAGGTCAGTTGACCAGCGAGCTTCGTCGGCTTCGCCAGGTACACCCCGGCCCGCGAAAACACCCGGGAGGTCATCACGAAAGATCATCCGCTGGAGCATCCGCGCCACAGCCACACTGGCGACCGCGGAGTCCTGGCCTTCGCCGAAGCGGTACCAGCGCTCACCACGGCACCCGATGGCGCGTGCCACGTGAGCAAGGCATGCGGGAAGTGGGGCGAGTGCACGTCGGTAACACACGGGGCGATGTGCACCCGTCAAGGACAACGCCATGAAACACGTGAAGGGTTCCGAGCACACGGCCGAGATGATGGGGTGACGCGACCGCGACATGGCCCGGCAGCGTCCGCGCCGCCCCTGCGCCGGGGTTGTCCCCCGTAGAGGCGGAGCCGCGCAGTCCCATGGACGCCAGGTCGGCGCGTCGGTGGGGCAGGCTCACTCTCCATGAGCGGTCAGTAGGTGCCCAAGCCGGCGGTCGAACTCCTCGTATCCGATCTCGCCGCGCGCGTAGCGCTCCTTGAGGATGTCGACCGCGCGCTCACCCGGCGTCAACGGGGTCTGCCATGCGGCAGCCGGAGCGGCGGTGCGGTCGTGCCGCAGGATCAGAACGCCGATGGCGGCGACGGCCGCGATGACCAGGAGGGCCGACGCCATGGCGCCCTGCCACGTCGCCCCCGCCGCGGCTATCCACTCGCATCCCATAGTCCTCTCCTTTCTGCGCGGGGAGTCCAAGATCGTACTCCCCTAATGTACCTATGCACCTAAGTCGTATAGGTTTAAATGAGGTGCGGTAGTGCTGTATCTCACGGCTCCCACGGCTCCCACGGCTCCCACGGCTCCCACGGCTCCCACGGCTCCTGAACGGCCGTCCAAGGGCACCTCCGTCGAGGCAGGTACCCGCTCCACGGGGTCCCGGGCTCCCCGACGTAAGGCCGACGGCAGGTCCGTCTCCGTCTCCGGGGGCATGGCGCCGCCCCAAGCCCGGGCTGGATTCCTCCCCGAACCCGCGCTACCGCCCCGATCGCAGGTAGGAGACGATCGTGGCTATCCTCCTGGCCACGTGGTAGGCGTTGTTGCACTGGATGAGCCACTGGCCGGGGTTGTCCGCGATGAAGCCGACGCTGACACGCTGCCCGGGCCCGACGAGGACGGTGTCCTTGCGGGCGCCGTGGCGCAGGGGCGGCTACGTCTCCGGCCCCCTATTCGTTGCGCCCCTGACCGCTTCGCACAGCCAGGGGCGGAACAGATCCTGCGGTCAGGTCGTGGTCCGACCGAAGCGGCGCAGCCGCAGGGAGTTGGCCACCACGCTTACCGAGGAGAAGGCCATGGCGGCTCCGGCGATGATGGGATTGAGCAGTGCGAACGCGGCCAGGGGGATCGCGGCGGTGTTGTAGGCGAAGGCCCAGCCGAGGTTCTGGTAGATGGTGCGCAGCGTCCGCCGGGAGAGCCGGATCGCGAGTACGACTCCGTCGAGCCGCTCCGACATCAGGGTGATGTCGGAGGACTCGATGGCCACGTCGGTGCCGGTGCCGATCGCGATGCCGAGGTCTGCCTGCACCAGGGCGGGGGCGTCGTTGACGCCGTCGCCGACCATCGCCACCACGTGGCCCTCGTCCTGGAGGCGGCGCACCTCGCTGACCTTGTCCTCGGGCAGGACCTCGGCCATGACACGGTCGATCCCCACACGCTGCGCGATCGCGGCGGCAGTGCGGGTGTTGTCCCCGGTGATCATGGCGACGCCCAGTCCCAGCCCGTGGAGCTGCCGGACCACGTCCTCGGCGTCGTCCTTGAGGGTGTCGGCCACGCCGAGCACGCCGCGGACGTGCCCGTGCCAGCCGGCGTAGACCGCCGTACGACCCGCGGTCTCCATCTCATCGGCACGGCGGAGCAGCTCCTCTGGCAGGTGAAGGCCCTGCTCGGCGATGAGCTTGCGGCGTCCGACGTAGACGGTGCGGCCCTCGACATCGGCGCGGATCCCGTGCCCGGCGACGTTGGCGAACTCCGCCGCGGTGCCCACGTCGAGGCCGCGTGCGGCGGCGCCGGTCACGATCGCGCGGCCGATGGGGTGCTCCGAACCCGACTCCGCCGTGGCGGCCAGGGACACGACCTGGTCGACGTCCTGGTCATCGGCCGCGGCGATGTCGGTCAGCTCCATCTGTCCGCGGGTGAGCGTGCCGGTCTTGTCGAAGACCACGGTGGTGATGCGCTTGGATCCCTCCAGGACCTCGGCTCCCTTGATCAACACCCCCATCTCGGCGCCGCGCCCGGTGCCGACCATGATCGCGGTCGGGGTCGCCAGTCCCAGCGCGCACGGGCAGGCGATGATCAGGACCGTCACCGCCGCGATGACGCTGGTGGCCGGATCCCGGGCGAACAGCGTCCAGCCGGCGAACGCGGCCAGGGCGATGACGATGACGACGGGAACGAAGACCCCTGAGACCCGGTCGGCGAGCCGCTGCACCGGGGCCTTGCCGCCCTGCGCCTCCACCACCAGACGCACGATCTGCGCGAGCGCGGTGTCGGAGCCCACCGCCGTGGCGCGCACGGTGAGGAGGCCGTCGGCGTTGACGGTTGCCCCGGCGACCTTGGCACCCGAACTCTTGTCGACCGGCACGGACTCACCGGTGAGCATGGACTCGTCCACCGCGGCCCGCCCGGAGACGACCTCACCGTCTACCGGGATCTTCTCGCCCGGCCGCACCCGCACGACGTCGCCGAGGCGCACCTGCTCCACCGGGACCATGCGCTCCTCGCCGTCGACGACGAGTCGGGCCTCCTTCGCGCCCATTTCCAGCAGCTTGCCGATCGCGGCCGAGGCCCGTCCTTTGGCCCTGGCCTCGAAGTAGCGGCCCAGCACCAGGAAGGTGATGATCACCGCCGCGATCTCGAAGTAGAGGTGCCCGCCGACGAACAGCTCGTAGACGGAGAAGAAGAACGCGGTGAGCGTGCCCATGGCGATGAGCGTGTCCATGTTCGCGCTGAACGTGCGGGTCCGCTGGGCCGCGGTGCGCAGGAACGGCCAGCCGGCGACGAACTGCACGGGAACGGTCAGGACGAACGTGGTCCATCCCACCCACGCCACGTCACTGAAGAACATCGCCAGGACGAGTACCACCAGGGACGGCGGCCACGCCAGATGAAGGCGCCGCCACCAGTAGGCCTGCTCGTCGCCGTAGGTCTCACCGGCTTCGGCGGGCTCCTCTGCCGAGACCGGTTCGACCCGGTAGCCGATCTTCTCCACAGCCGACTGCAGTTCCGCCACGCTCACCGCCTGCGGCCGGTAGCTGACCCGGGCCCTGGTGGTCGCGAAGTTCACCTGCGCCTCGGCCACGCCCGGCTGCTTGTTCAGCGCCTTCTCCACCCGAGCTGCGCAGGACGCGCACGACATGCCCTCAACGGCCAGGTCGAGTTCTTCCTCGACCTCGACGTTGCCGCGTGTCGCGTCGGTGGCCTCGGTGAGTCTCGCCTTGGAGTTCATTCTGACTCTCCTGTCTGCGTTTCTTCGGCGTGCCGGGCTCGCGGACGGACTGTCGGCCGACGCCGGATCAATTTCGGCTGACAGCGGTCACGGCGTCGGTACCGTTGCTGGGTCTCCTCTCCGGCAAGAACCATCGAGTAGGCGAAGGTTTCCACGAACGCGGGTACTCCTGATCCGTTTCGTTGGCCGCCCACTCCGTCGGCTCGGCGATCAACCGTCGCCGGTCCCGGCAGGTCTCAGTCGCCGGGTGCGAAGTCGAATTCAGCGGGGATCTCCACATCGTCGTCGGCCGGACCGTAGACCAGGGCGATCTGACGGTGCTCGGTGAGTTCGGAGGTGCCATCACTGGTCGCCGCCTCGGGTAGCGCGGCCTGCGGTGTCTGCTCGGAGAAGAGCTTGGTGAGACCCCAGCCGGCCGCCCTGACCAGCACGATGGCGACCATGGCCATCGCGCTCATGAGCAGGACGCGGCGGCGCCGTTCACGGTGCGCCTGCGCCCTGCGCATGGCGGCGGCTTTCTGTGCGATCCCCCGCTTCCGTGGAGCCTTGGCCGGTGCCTTGTCCTTCGGTGCGGTGCCCTTGGGCCGATGCGATGCCACGATCTGTAACCTCCACGGAGTGCGTGCACTCAACGACACTATACCTATATAACTAAGTCAATTAGGTACAAGTTCTCGCAAGGATTCTCCGCAGGAACGACCCGCGGGGACCACCGACCGCCACGTAGACAGGACGTTCCCCGGTGCGCATGTGCGTGTGGGCCGCACCCACCGGTGCGATGCTCGTGTTGGCCACTGCGAGTCGCGCGAGATTACGGGTGAGGGCGCTTTGTCGATGGCCCTGGAGCCACCGAAGATCCCTCACCAGGCTTGGACCCCGTGCACCTGGAAGTCGAGGAGTGATTGCCGTGGACTCCGAGCGCCGCCGTGGGTATCGCCGAGAGGAAGCCTGGAGATCGCCAGTCCGGTCACCGCCGCAACCGTCACAAGGCGCAGACGGTCGGTCTCCTCCCATCAGAGCCAGGCCAATGAAGCCGGCAACACCCTCGTCTCAGGCGGCAGGCGGAGTTCTTGCTTCACTTGTGTTCCAGAAGGTCACCGCGGCAGGCAGTCGCGCGTCATCGGCATAGCCGCGCATACCTCCGCGTGGCTCGGTGCCGCAGGGTCGGTGACGCAGCAGGCAGTGTCCAGCAGTGTGGCCGCGGGACCCGTGAAGACCCCGATCGGTAGGGCGATCAAGGCCGCGGTGGCGCCGCTGGCGAGCGCGGTTCGTGCTCGACCGAATGGGCGTACTCCGGCGATCAACCGCCGAACCCGGGTCCCGGTACCGGATCCGCCGGCCGCGAAGGCTCCGGCCGGGCTGGGCTGCCCGGCCACGTTCAGCATCGCCTCGGCTGCGACGAGGCGATGGGTGGAGCGCGCGGCGGCGTCGTCGGCGACCAGCTCCAGTAAGCGTGTGGTCTCTTCGCTGACCACCCGGAAAAGGGCCAGCCCCGGGAAGGTCGTTCTCAGCCCGATGGCCAAGGCGGCCACGAGGTCGTGACGGCCGCTCAGGTGGGCGCGCTCGTGCGCGAGGACTGAACGGAGCTGCTCCTCGCTGAGAGCGTCAATGGCACCGCTGGTCAGCACGATCTGCCGTCGCATGCCTGGCAGGCAGTAGGCGGCGGGCACCGCGTGCTCGATGACGACCGCGCCACTCTGATGGGGGTGGGAACCGAGTAGCCGCAGCGTCTCGCGGTGACGGTGGCGATCGGTGGTCGCTCGCAGCAGCGTCACGGTCACGCGCCATCCGCAGCGCAGCAGTACCAGCAGGGCGAGCGCGGCGCCACTCGCGCCGATCGTCGCGCCGCCGGGCGTGGCGTACTGGGCGCGCAGCGCGGCCAGGCAGGCCTGTAGCAACGTGGCGAGGTCGGTTCCCAGGCGCAGGT
This sequence comes from Nocardiopsis sp. NPDC055879, assembly GCF_053615935.1. Lineage (NCBI taxonomy): Bacteria > Bacillati > Actinomycetota > Actinomycetes > Streptosporangiales > Nocardiopsidaceae > Nocardiopsis > Nocardiopsis sp. NPDC055879. Next base: position 115,904 of record NZ_JBSHCT010000019.1, on the reverse strand, counting down.
CCGGCACGCTCAACGCGAGGCCGCCGAGCACCAGCGAGGTGACGAATGCGGTGCTGAGGGTCTGCCAGGCCACGATGCCCAGGCGCGGCGCACGTTCCACCCAACTGGCCCGCCGCACGACATACGGACCGGCCACCGCCAGCAGCGCGGCATAGGCCAGCAGCAGCAGTGCGACGATCATGTCAGGCCCTCGCTCCGCTTCGCCTCGTTCAGGGCCTCGCGCAAGCCGTCGAGTTCACCACTCGGCAACCGTGCCACCAACCGGGAGAGTACCAAAGCCTGGTCGGGTGCCGATTCCAGTGCTTCCTCGACCAGACCAGTGGCGTAGTCCTCCTGGGTGGCCGCCGCCCAGTAGACATAGGCGCGGCCCTGCTTGGCGCGGTCGAGCCAGCCCTTGCGGAACAGGATGTCCATCACCGTCTGCACCGTCGTGAAGGCGATATCTCGCTTTTGCTGCAGTTTCTCCAGCACGTCACGCACCCGTATGGGCGTGCTGGACGCCCATACGGTTTGCATGATCGCCGCTTCCAGGTCTCCGAACCGCGGCATCGAAATCCTTCCCTGTGCACCTCTGGCCGGTGCCACCGCCCGTGCCGTAGAACCGATGAGGCCAACACTGTCCGGTCGGTGTTTCGCCGACTCGTATGTCCAACCAGCTTAGGTGACCAGGAGCGGAGGCCGCTCGACCGCGCCTAGTTCCTGTCCGTGCGGCACTCTCCAGAGGCCATGGCGCAGTACACCTAAGTACCCTAGTCCTTAAGGTGTTGCTCATTTCCACCTGTACGCATGACGTGTCCGCCCGAACCGCGACAAGGGCCGTGCCCGGTTCAATGGACAGCTCGCAGCTCCTCATCGCCGGCCCGCCGCTGTAAGCCATTCCACTCGCCCTGATGGTCGGGGGCGCCACCACGTTCCTGTCTCCCCGTTGTCTGCCACTCGTGTCCGGCTACCTCTTGGGACGTGCCGGTGGTGACGGACCGGTCTTGGCTGGGGAGGCGGAGCAGGGTGCGCCACACCCGGGGTTGGGCCTGCACGTTGTCCGGTGGTGTTGAACGCCGTGGTGAGGCGGTCGGCGAGCTGTTCGGGAGCGGTGCCCATGGTCGGGGTGCCTTTCGTGGTCGTGGGTCATGAGGCGCAGCAGGAGAGCCTGGCGACGTCGTGGGTGAAGGTCTGGGCGGCCAGCTTCAACCCTTCGGCCATGGTCAGATAGGGGCTCCAGGTGTCGGCCATGTGCTCGACGGTCATTCCCGCTCGGACGGCGTAGACCGCGGCGGCGATCACGTCCCCGGCGCCTTCGGCGACCGCGGTCACTCCGACCACGCGGCCGGTGCCGCGTTCGGCGACGATCTTGACCAGACCCCGGGTGTCGCGGTTGACCAGGGCGCGGGGGACGTTCTCCAGGGGAAGGACGCGGCACTCGCAGTCCAGGCCCGCCTGCTCGGCCCGGGCGTCGGTCAGCCCGACACCGGCGATGGTCGGGCTGGTGAAGGTCACCCGAGGCAGGTACGTGTAGTCCGGTGTGCGCTCGGCTCCGTCCAGGGCGTTGTCGGCCGCCATCGCCCCGTGGGCTCCGGCGACGTAGACGAACTGCGGGTGCCCGGTCACGTCCCCGGCCGCCCAGATGCGGGAGTTGACGGTGCGCAGGTGTTCGTCGACCACGACCTCGCCGCGCTCGCCGATCTGGACTCCGACCTTGTCCAGGCCCAGACCGTGGGTGGCGGGGCGGCGCCCGGTGGCGATCAACACCTCCTCGGCGGCCAGTTCCCCGTCACCGACTGTGGCCACTACTTGGCCGTCCTCGCGGCGCAGGCGTGAGACCGTGACACCGGTGCGCACGGTGATGCCCTCATCGGCGAACACCTGGGCGATGGCCTCGCCTGCCTCGGGCTCCTCGCCTGGGGCGAGGCGGTCCATCATCTCCACCATGGTCACCTCGACGCCCAGGCGGGCGAAGAGCTGGGCCTGTTCCAGGCCGATGTAGTTGCCGCCCACCACCAGCAGCGACGAGGGCAGCCGGTCCTGCTCCATCGCCGTGGTGGAGGTCAGGTACCCGGCCCCGTCCAGGCCCTCGATCGGGGGTGCCCAGGGGGCCGAGCCGGTGGCGATCAGGTAGTGGGCGGCCTCGATGCGTTGGCTTCCGCCGTTGGCCAGCTCCACCTCCAGTACCGGGCCCTCGGTGAAGCGGGCGTGCCCGGCCACGATCTCCCAGCCGTACTCCTTGGCCAGGTCGACGTACTTGTCCGCGCGCATGCCCTCCACCAGCGCGCGCTTGCCGCCGATCAGCGCACCGAAGTCCACCTCTTCGGCACCGGCGCGGATGCCGGGGAACCGGTCCGCGGAGAGGGCGATGTGGCGCGCCTCGGCGGCGGCCAGCAGCGCCTTGGAGGGCACGCACCCGGTGTTGACGCAGGTTCCGCCGATGGTTGCGTGCTCGACCATCACCACCGAGCGGTCCTTGCGCCGCGCCGCGATCGCGGCGGCGAACGCCGCACCGCCCGAACCGATGACCGCCAGATCAAAAGCCATGACCGTTCCTCCTGCACTTCGGCTACTCGGCCGACCTGGTTTTATTCGCCTTGGCAAATGCATTTCGCCCATATAGTATCCGCTTAGGCAAATGCATCAAGGGAGTGGGAGGGACGTGTTCCTGTGAACGACACCGTGAGCGAAGACCAGGCTCGGCTCGGGCCGCAGGCGCTGTTCCCCGACTCGGGGGCCGGGGTGGAGGTGGTCGCGAAGTTCTTCCGTGCTCTGGGTGATCCCACGCGGCTGCGGCTGCTGGAGTTCCTGTCGCACGCCGAGCACACCGTCACCGAGTGCGTCGAGCATGTGGGCCTGTCCCAGGGACGCGTGTCGACGCATCTGTCATGTCTGGCTGACTGCGGGTACGTGGCCGCACGTCGTGAGGGTCGCCGTGCCTACTACCGGGTGATCGACCCGCGGGTGGCCGACCTGGTGGTGCTCGCCCGCGCCCTGGCCGCTGACAATCGGTCCGCCCTGGCGTGCTGTGAGCGCATCGACGCCCACACCCATTAGAGGGGCGGTGCCTTCTCCATGGCCCTGTTCAACGCCAAGACGCAGTTGTCCCAGGCTGGGGACCGGGCCGAGCGTACCGAGTGTCCCTTCGGGCCGACAGGCGTGCGATGCACCGGCACAGAGGCGGGGCCCGCGGGGATGGCCGCGGGCCCCGGCCGGTTCAGGACGCCTTACTCGGCCTCGCCGTGAGGGGAGCCCGGGGTGCCGGGTTCACCGGTGTCGTCGGCCGTGCCGGTGCTGCTGTTGGCCAGCCATTTGTCCCAGGGGCGCTGCCAGTAGCCCCATCCGTTGTCGACTTCGAGTTCGCGGTCGGTTCCGGTGACGATCAGCGGGTCTCCCATGGAGGAGTTCTCGTAGAACCACCTGGCGTCGGCGGTGGCCAGGTTGGGGCAGCCGTGGCTGAGGTTGGCCTCGCCGAGCTGGTCGTTCCACGGGGCGGCGTGGGTGAACTCGCCGCTGTCGGAGAAGCGGACGGCGTACTCGACTTCGAGCTTGTAGCCGTCGGGACCGTCGACCGGGACGCCCACGGTGGAGGAGTCCATGACCAGCTCCTCGTACTTCTCCATGATGAGGTGGACGCCGCTGGTGGTGGTGTACCTCTCGACGTCGGCCCGGCCGATGCTGGTGGGGAAGTCCTGGATCTGTTCGCCCTCGCGTTCGACGGTCATGCGCTTGGTGTCGCTGTCGATGGTGCTGATCTGGGATCGGCCGACGGTGAAGTCGAGCTGGTGGTTCTCGACGCCGTAGACGCCGTCGCTCGCCTGGACGCCGGCCAGGCGCAGGTTCACGGTGACGTTCTGGTTGGGCTGCCAGTACTCCTCGGGACGAAAGACCGCCGCCTGGTCGCCGAACCAGTTCCAGGCCCCCTGTACCGGTTCCTCGGAGAGCACCTCCATCGTTGCCTCCACGCGCGCCTTGTTCTGCACGGGCAGGTCGAAGTTGACGATGACGGGCATGCCCACGCCGACGGTCTGGCCGCTGGTGGGGAAGTTCGATTGCAGTCCCAGGCGCTGGCCCTCGGCGGCGGCGAGCGTGGAGAACGCGCTGGTGACCTCGGTCTTCTCGCCATCAGCGGTCTCGGCGGTGGCTGTCACGGTGACGTCGGCGCCGGGGACCAGCGTCCAGTCGCTGGTCCACTCGGTCTTGTCGTCGTTGAGGGAGCCGGTCATCTCGTTGGCGCCGGAATCCTCCTGCCCGGCCGTCCTGACCCGCACGTCAGCGAGGGTGCCTCCTTCGGCGTTGACGATGATCGGCAGGTCGGGGCGGACATCGGCCGCACCGTCCTCAGGAGAGATGCGGACAGCGAGTTGGCTGGCGGTGTCCTGCGGTTCCTCGCCACCTGAGGTGTCGGCTCGGGGGGCCGAGCACGCGGTCGCGCCCAGCACGCCAAGGGCGAGCAGGCCGAGCGCGAGGCGTCTGTTCGGAGTGGGAGGGGTGGTGCCCGTCATCGTGGATGCTCCGTCTGGGGTTTCGGGACCTCTGTTCCGGGAGAACAGGGGAGGCCCGGGAGGAAATCGGGGGAGTGGGGAAGGGTGATGACGCGGTGCCGTCCAAGTCGCGCGGCGGCCGAGGCGGCGGGCGTCGATGGTGCCCGGCGCGAAGCAGGAAGCCGTGCCCGCGGTCATGGTGCGGCGACTCCGCGCGGAGAACAGGCCGGGTGTTCGGGGAAACCGGGGTTAGACCCGCTGCACGCAGAGCGAGAAGAGCAGGCGCGTCCCGCTCCAGGGAACGGCGGCAGCGGTCGAGGGCTGCCACGGGAGCGCGCGTGGAAGGGGCGCTCGCAGCAGGACTGTGCCAGTGCCCAGGCCCAGCAGGACGGCTTTCGCGACCGGGGAGGTGCGCTGATCGGCGCTGGCGCTCGAATCCACCTGGCACAGATGGTGTTCTTCGGCGGTGCCGTCGGAGACGGGAGAGCCGACTCCCGCCGACGCCGATCCGGCAACGGCGGTGGTCCCGTTGGTCTCCGCCGCCGCAGCGGTGTCCATGGCGCCGGCGGCGCAGAGGAAGTGGGCGACGAACAGCAGCGGCAGCAGCACGGCCCATGTTCGGGGTCGCCAACGCAGCCTCGGGATCATCGCCAACACGGCACAAACCCTACCCAAAGAGTCCGGCGACGACGGCCGCGAGGACGCGCCGGTGTGCCACCGACGCGTCCTCTGTCCATGCCACCGAGCGTGGGTGCCTGTCAGTCCGCGGTGGTGTGTGCCACACCGCGGCCCGGCCGGTCAGTCCACCGGTGAGGCAGCGGGTTCACCAGGCGTGGATGCGGCCGTAATCCTGCCGGTCCGGCCGATCAGCCCCACGCTCAGCGCGCACACCGCTCCCAGCGCCGCCAGGGCGAGCCAGGGAGCCGTGGTGGAGACCGGCGGATCGAGTTCCAGTCCCGCTCCGACGAGGAGGTTGCCCAGCGTGATGCCGATTCCGGAGACGGTGTTGTAGAGGCCGTAGTGGGTGGCGACCAGCCGGTCTCCGGATAGCCGGACCACCGTGTCCATCTCGAAGGGATAGACGAGCGCCGTGCCGAGGCTGAGCAGGACGACGGTGAGCATCGCAGGCGCCACGATGAGCGCGGCGACGGCCAGGGGCGGCGCCGTTGAATCGCGTACGGCTCCGGTGACGGGCGGCATCGCGAGAATGGGCAGGAAGGCCAGGGCCATGACGGCAAGGCCGCGCGGGAGCGCCTGCGCGGCGTCCCAGCGGCGTTTGGCCCAGTCGGTGATGCGGACCTGTCCGATGATCGCGACCAGTGCCGAGACCCCGAACAGGGCCGCGACCGCCGCGCTTCCGGTGTCCGAACCCAGGCCCACCGCTGCGGCGGAGTCCTGGACCGCCAACGGGATCGCCAGGTACACCTGGAAGTTCAGCACGTAGGACCCGGCCATGGCGACGGTGAACACGACGAAGCCCCGGTTGGCCAGCACTGTGCGCCAGTCCTCCAACACACCGAGGACGCCTGCCCGCTGCTGGACGGACGGGGCGCGCCGGGCGGGTAGAGCCCGGGCCTGGAGCACGGTCAGGGCCAGGAACAACGCCGCGGCGACGCTCGCCACCACGGAGAAATCCACGGCGATGAGCGCCATGCCGATGAGCGGTCCGATGAGGATGCCGGTCTGGTAGAAGACGTTGAACAGGGCGAAGGCCTCGACGCGCCGATCGCCGGCGTCCTGGGCCAGATAGGCGCGCACAGCCGGGTTGAACAGCGCCCCGGCGAAGCCGGTCGCGGCCGAGGCGAGCAGCAGTACCGGGAGGGAGTCGGCGAAGCCGAGTGCCGCGAAGCCCACGGTGCGCAGGGCGCAGCCGGCCAGGATCGCTGGTTTGTAGCCGAGCCGGTCGGCGATGCTGCCGCCGACGAGGAACATGCCCTGCTGGGTGAGGTTGCGCATGCCCAGAACGAGCCCGACGGTCCACACGGCCATACCCACGCTGTCGGTGAGGTGGAAGGCGAGGTAGGGCATGAGCATGTAGAAGCCGGTGTTGATGGTCAGCTGGTTGACCATCAACAGCTTCACACTGCGGTCGAATCCCCGCAGGCGCCTCCAGGTCTCGATCATCGCCGTCCCTCCAACGCCATGGCCGCGTCGGCGCCGTGCCGACGCGGATCGGTGACCCGGGTGCAGCGGGTCCAGCGGGTCACGGCGCGTTCGCGCGGGTGGGCGATCTCGTCGGGATCGTCGAGAACCGGCCGTCCGAGCAGGCCGTGCGCGACGCAGTAGTCGTCGTTGAAGACGGTGTCGAAGTAGCGCTGGGGTCCGTCGGGGAAGACCGCGACGACGCGCTCGGTCGCCGGTCGGGTGCGCGAGAGCCAGCGGGCCACCGTGGCGACCGCGCCGACGCTCCATCCTCCGCTGGTGTAGTGGGAGGCCGTCAGGGCGCGGACGCCTTGCACGGCCTGGGCGGCGTCCACCCAGTGCACCTCGTTGAAGGCGGCGTAGTCGACGTTGCGGGGGTGGATGCTGCTGCCGAGGCCGCGCATCAGCCGCTCCCCGGCGGGCTGGCCGAAGATGGTGGAGCCGACCGTGTCGACGCCCACCACCGTGAGATCGGGGAGGAACCGGCGCAGAGCCCGTGAGACCCCGGCCGAATGGCCACCGGTCCCTACGCTGGTCACCAGGGTGTCGATCCGGCCCATCTGGGCGATGAGCTCGTGGGCGAGCGAGGTGTAGGCCCCGACGTTGTCGGGGTTGTTGTACTGGTCGGGGCAGTAGGCGCCGGGCTCGTCCGCGAGGAGTTCCCGTACGCGGTCCCGCCGGGCCTGCTGCCATCCGCCGCTGGGGTGCGGCTCGGTGACGGTGTGCACGGTCGCGCCGTAGGCGGTGAGCAGCCGTTGCATCAGCGGCTCCATCCCCGGATCGGTGACCAGCGCCACCGGGTGCCCGTAGGTGATCCCGGCCAGGGCGAGTCCCAGTCCGAGGGTTCCGCTGGTGGATTCCACGATCATCGCCTTCGGTGCGAGCTGTCCGCGTTGGCGGGCGCGATCGACCATGTACAGCGCGGGCCGGTCCTTGATACCGCCGGGGTTGTGGCCTTCGAGCTTGGCCCAGAAGCCCTGTCCAGTACCGCAGAACGGTTCTCCGATCCACAGCAGTGGCGTGTTGCCGACGACTCCGGCCAGTGTGTGCTGGGCCATCGCGGTAGGGGTGGCCAGCAGGCGGCCGGGACTGGTTTCGGGCATGGCCTCGCCCAGGGTGTTGGTCTGCACGGATCTCTCCCACCCGCTGCGTCACAGCGGGATACGTGAACCACCGGGACGCGCGCCTCGAAGGCGCCGCGGCCCGCCGTGTCCGCGCCTGGCAGGAGGCCGCGACGCGAAGACGGTGAAGGACGGATGAGGTCCTGTTCGGGCCGACGTGATCGGCCGGAACAGAAGAAGGTCCTTCTAGACCCGCCAGACACAGAGTGAGAGCAGGAGTCGGGCGGCGTTTCGCCGCCGAATCCGCCGCTCTCCGACCTGCCGTCGGAGATGGCCGCGCAGCGGAGGACACCACAGCACGGCGGTGGACGCCATACCCGTGTCGAACAGCAGCAGCCACAGCTTCGCGGTGGAACCACGCTGGTCGGCGGTGGAACCGGCAGTGCTGTCGTGGGCGTGGTGCTCTCCCACGAAATGCTTGTGAGGGGCGGCGGAGGTGGAAACGGCACCCCTGTCCAGCTGCTCGGCCGCCGCGTGGACCGCAGGGGAAACCGACGGTGCCTCCACCGTGTCAGCCGCATGCCCGGCCAAGCACAGCACGTGTGCGACGGCAACGAACGACAGCAGCAGAAGGGGCCACAGCCCCCGCCGCTCCACGATCGCCGCCTTTTCCACGCGCACACACGAAGACTACTTAAAGTAACCACATGATTGCGCCAGGGTTGCGATCGGAGTCCGAGTGAGTTGCGTCACTGGGCTGTGGTTTGGTGTGTTCATCTGTCCGTGGTGCGGTCGGTGCCGATGGCGGAACCGACCTACGAGTGCCGTCGAGGAAAGCCGTCCACGGCTCAACGGCGACGACGTTCGGTCCGCGGTCCGCATCGCTGAGCCGACCCACCGGTCCGCTTCTGCTCCTCCCCTTCTCTCTCCGGTGTTCGACCAGAGGGGGTGAGGGACAGGGGGCCACAGGGAGAACCTGCGGCTCGTCGTACTACTGGCGCTCGTGCCTGCTGCGGCCAACATGCTGGGCGGACTCGTCGCCGTGGCCCTGTGGGTTGACCGTCAGCGCCTCACGACGAACGGGGCGGGACGGCCACCGGCTTCCCGTGCCGCGGCCTCATGGTCGGCCAACCGCTGGAGATAGGCGTTGTAGGAGTTCAGTTCTGCGTCTCCGTCACGCTCGGCCTGGCGGTCCTTGCGCCGGGCGAGCCGGTCATCGGAACGCATCCACAGCACGGCGAGCACAAGCATCACCACGATGGTGGGGATGTCACCGAACACCCAGGTGAGGCCGCCCGCCCAGAGCTGGTCATCGATGACGTCCACATTCCACGACGGAGGCGGGGAAGCGAAGAAGCGCACGATGGGACCCGGGGCCATCATCATCGCGATCGCGAAGAAGGCGTGGAAGGGTAGCCCGGCCATCATGAGCATCATCCGCATCAGGTGGTTCTTCGTCCCGGGCCACGGGTCCACCATCAACACCGGCCCGAAGAAGATGATCCCGGTGACGAGGAAGTGCAGCAGCATGAAGTAGTGCCCCCACACGCTGCTCATGAGGGTGTCGAAGATCGGAGTGAAGTAGATGCCGTAGAGGCTGAAGACGAACAGCGACAGGGTGAACACCGGGTGCGCGCCCACCTTGGCGATCGGGCTGTGCAGCAGCCACACCAGTGCTCGCCGCGGCGCCGCCCGCTTCCCCTTGCCAGCGGGCAGCGTCCTGAGCATGAGGGTCACGGGTGCGCCCATCAGCAGGAAGACCGGCGCGAGCATGGTCAGGATCATGTGCTGGAACATGTGGACGCTGAACATCGCCATGCCGTAGCCCTCGATGCCGGTGGCCGTCACCCACAGCACCAGGGCCACCCCCACCAACCAGCTCACGGTACGGCCGATCGGCCAGGGGATGCCGCGCTGCCACAGGCGGACCAGGCCGACCGCGTACAGGCCGGCGAGCAGGGCGCACAGGATCGGGAAGATCGCATAGGGCTGTGGATGCCAGGCGAGCAGTCCCTCCAGGGTGGGCGGTTCCACGGGCACCCACATCGGACCGCTCATCCCGTGGTCCATGCTCATACTGTCGTTCACAGTTTCTCCAAGAGGTCAGCGAGGCTGGGACGTCGGAGCGCGCTTCGAAACGACTGGTGCACACCGCTGGCGCGTTCCGGCCCGCGCCGCGTACGTGCATGCCGATTCGTCTCGCGCGGTCCCGGCCCCGTTGGTCGGCACATGGCGATGGGTACGCGCCCATCGCATCGGCGGTATCGGGCGGCCGCTTCTACAGCAGCGTCGTCCAGTACGTCCAGAACGCCTGGGTGATGGCCGCGATGATCGCCAGGGCCCACAGGGTGAGCACCACGGTGTGGTTGCGGGCGAGCACGTCGATCGGCCGGTGCAGAGCGGTTGGCAGGGGGACGTGGCCGGAGCGCAGGTTGTGCAGGGTGACGTACCAGAAGAGCGGGATGGTCACCGCCCACACGACCATGCAGTAGGGGCACAGCGCGCTGATCCGATACAGGCTCTGGAAGATGAGCCAGTGCACGAAGCCCACCCCGAACAGAGTGCCCGCCTGGAGCCCGAGCCAGAACCAGCGGTCGAAGCGCGCTCCGGCGATCAGTGCCATACCGATGGTGGTCACGATGGCGAAGCCGGCGACGCCGATGATCGGGTTGGGTATCCCGAAGGCCGCGGCCTGGGGGGTGTCCATCACGGTGCCGCAGGAGAGCACGGGGTTGATGCTGCACGAGGGCACGTGGTCGGGGTCGTCCAGGACGCGGATCTTCTCGACCAGCAGTGCCATGGCCGCGACGAGTCCGATCGCGCCGCCGACAGCCAGAAGCCAGGGCAGAGCGCGGCTGATGACGGGAACCCCGGCGCCCGGGACGGTGACGTCGGTCTCCTGGAGCACGGGTGCGGCGCTCATGCTCCCAGCTCCATGTCGATCATCGACGACAGCGTCTCGTAGTTGGCCATCGACGCGGTCTGGCGGCCGTTGACGAAGATCGTCGGGGTGCCCTGGACGCCCAGTTGGACGCCGTCGGCGAAGTCGTCGCGCACACGCTCCAAGGTGGCGGGGGCCTCCATGGTGGCGGTGAACTCGTCCACCTCGAGGCCGAGCTCCTCGGCGAAGCCGACGAACACCTCGGCCTTGGATTCCTGGGACTCGCCCCACTCGGGCTGGGTCTCGTACATCCTGACGTACATCTCCTCCAACGCGCCCTGCTCGGCCGCGGCCTCCACAGCGGTGGCGGCGGCCTCGGAGTTGGTGTGGCCGGGCAGGGGGAAGTAGCGGATGACGAGGTTGATCCGCCCCTCGTAGTCGGCGCGCAGCTTCTCCATGACGGGGAACTGGGCGCGGCAGGCCTCGCACTCGAAGTCGAGGAACTCCACCACCGTCACCTCGGAGTTCTCGGCTCGGGACAGGTAGTGGCTGTTCTCGCGCACCAGCAGGTCCTCAGGCGCGAGGGCAGGAGACGGAGCGGCGGCGTTGGAGGCGCCCTCGGGAGCGGCTGGGCCTCGGTTGGCGCTGTAGGCGAAGATGCCGAGGGAGAGCACGGCACCGGTGAGCAGGACAAGGGTGATGGCGAGATTTCTGGTCATGTCACATCCAGACTTGAGCGGGTCGGCCGCGAAAGGTCCGTGTCCGCGCGCTTCACCGCCATGTCCGACAGGTCTTCGGTCGGCAGGCGGAGCACGACGGCGGTCGGGCCAGGGCACAGGGAAGAAGGCCGTACACGGGCGCGCGCGTCAGCGCCGAAGCCCGTGAAAGAGGATTCGGCCTATACCCGCTGGATACACAAGGAGAGGAGCAGCGGTGGCCCGCTGCGCGTGGTGATGAGGGGGCGGCGGGTGAGCCATGGGCCCGGGCGCGGTGGTGCCAGCCAGAGCGCGGCGACGACAACCATGCCGAAGATGAGAAGGATGAGCATCTCTGCCGCGGTGAGGCGCAGATCGACGCTGACGTCACCTTCGGTGGCGCAGACGGACCGACCGTCCTCATCCAGACCGTGCAGTGCCACACTGCTGGCCGTTGCGCCCGTCGTCTGGACAGCAGCGGGTGCCGAGCCGACCTCAGTCGTGGTGTCGGCCGTGGCGACGGCGGCGTGGCAGACCGAGCAGAGGAAATGGCCCAACACCAGCACCGAGAGCAGCAGGACCCGCATGGGGGTCCGCTGTCGTCGTGTACTGGTCACCTCGGCCACGAGTCGAACAATACCCAGGTCACCGCGTGACCGTGGTCAGACCCCGCTTTTCTCGTCAAGGGCAGCGCACTTGTTCGAAGATGCGGTACTCCCCGTCCTTCTCTGCCAGGGACGTGGCTATCGGGAACTGGGATGTTCGGATCCACCGGTACGTGACGGGCCCGGGTGGAACGTGCCTACAGTCCGAAGGCGCCTCCTTCGATGAGGATGACGATGCCCAGGACGATGAGGACCAGGGGCAGCAGGATGTGCCCCCAGCGGCTGAGTGCGCGGGCGATGGGGGCGCGGGTGGCCAGGAACTTGCCGACCGCGCACAGCACACCGACCAGGACGAGGAAGACCGCGGCGTAGATGGCCAGGCTGGCGTAGCCGACGGTGACGAAAACGGGGACGTAGACGCCGATGTTGTCGCCGCCGTTGGCGAAGGTGACGGTGGCGACGGTGAGCAGGGCCGGGCCGCCGTTGCTGTCGGGGGCGTCATCGTCGTCATCGCCGCGCCACAGTTTCCAGGCCGCGCGCAGGCCCAGTAGCAGCGGCAGTAGCCCGAAGTAGGCGCGCACCGCTTCGGGCAGGAAGCTCGCGCCGAAGGTGGCGGCCAGCGCGGCGGCCAAAATCGCGATGAAGCCCAGGTACTGCCCGGCCACGATTCGAGCGGTGGCCCCGCGGTGCCCGGCCCCTTGGGCGAAGAACAGCGCGAGCACCACGATGTCGTCGATGTTGGTGACGGCGAACAGGCCGACGGCCTGGGCGATGGTGGTCAGGCCCACGGGCCAGGGTCCTTGCCCGACGGTGCCGGTTCGGGCTGGCGGGCGGCGGTGAGCACGAGGAGCACCGCGCCGCCGACGATGAGGGCGTCGGCGAGGTTGAAGGTGGGCCACCAGCCGGTGTGCAGGTAGTCGGTGACCACGCCGTCCAGGCTGCGGTCGATGAGGTTGGCCAGCGCACCTCCCAGCACCCCGGTCAGGCCGATGCGGCCCACGAGCGGGGTGGTGGGAGCGGTGCGCCAGGTGTAGGCGGCCACGGCGGCGGTGATGAGCCCGGTGACGGCCACGATGGTCCAGGCTGGCAGGGTCGCGCCCAGGCTGAAGGCGACGCCGGGGTTGTAGGTCAGGCGCAACTCCAGCAGCCCCAACAGATGCGGTCCGGGCCCGCCGGTGAGCTGGTGCTCGGCCAGGGCCTTCAGGGCCAGGTCGGCGGTTGCGAGCGCGGCTGCGGCGGCCAGCACGCCCCAACGGGAGAGCGTGCTGACCGTGGCCGGTGTCGTCGGCGTCACGCCCCGGCCTCCACGCGCTCGCGCGGTGCGGCGGTGGCGGGACCACCGGGGGTCAGACCCAGCTTGCGGGTGCGTCCGGCGCGGATGCCGTTGCCGATGACCACGACCTCGGCGAGCTCGTGCACCAGCACCACCGCGGCCAGGCCCAGGACGCCGAACAGGGCCAGGGGCATCAGGCCGATGATGATGGCCAGTGACAGCCCCACGCTCTGCCACATGATGGCCCGGCAGCGGCGGGCGTGCGCCAGGACACGGGGCAGGTGGCGCAGGTCCTCGCCCATCAGGGCGACGTCGGCGGTCTCGATGGCCACGTCGGTGCCCATCGCGCCCATGGCGATGCCCAGGTCGGCGGTGGCCAGCGCCGGGGCGTCGTTGACGCCGTCGCCCACCATCGCCACGGGGCCGTGCGTGCGGAGCTGGCCGACGATGCGGGACTTGTCCTCGGGGCGCAGGTCGGCGTGCACGTCGGCGGGGTCGATGCCCGCCTGGGCGGCCAGGGCGGCGGCGGTGGCGTGGTTGTCGCCGGTGAGCATCACGACCCGGTAGCCCGCACCGCGCAGGGAGGAGACGACCTCGCCTGCTTCGGGGCGTAGCTCGTCGCGCACCGCGATGGCACCGATCACGAGGCCTGCGTCCTCGACCAGGACGGCGGTGGTCCCGGCGTGCTGCATCCGCTCCACGTCCTGGGCCAGGGGGCCTGGGTCGATCCAGCCCGGGCGGCCCAGCCGCACGGTTCGGCCGCCCAGGGTGCCGGTGAGCCCGGCGCCGGTGAGCGCCTCGACGTCCTCGATACGTTCTGGGGCGGGTGCGGCGGCCAAGATGGCGCGGGCGAGGGGGTGTTCGCTGCGCTCCTCCAACGCGGCGGCCACCGCCAGTACCTGCTCGGTGGTGTGGCCGGGGGCGGGGGCGGTTTCGATGACGGCGGGCCGGTTGCGGGTCAGGGTGCCGGTCTTGTCCAGGGCCACGGTGCGGATGCGGCCCATGGCTTCGAGGGCGGCTCCTCCCTTGACCAGGGTGCCGTGCTTGGAGGCGGCGCCGATCGCGGCCACGACGGTGACGGGCACGGAGATGGCCAGCGCGCACGGGGAGGCGGCCACCAGCACGACCAGGGCGCGTTCGATCCAGGTCAGCGGGTCGCCGAACAGGGCTCCCAGGGCGGCGATGAGTACGGCGGCGACCATCACCCCGGGCACCAGGGGCCTGGCGATCCTGTCCGCCAGGCGCTGTCCGGCGCCCTTGCGGGACTGCTCGGCCTCCACGACGGACACGATGCGGGCCAGGGAGTTGTCGGCGGCCGTGGTGGTCACCCTCACTTCCAGCACGCCGGTGCCGTTGATGGATCCGGCGAACACCTCGTCCCCCGGGGCTGCTTCGACGGGGACGGACTCGCCGGTGATGGCGGAGGTGTCCAGGCTGGTGTGCCCGGAGGCGAGGACGCCGTCAGTGGCCAGGCGCTCGCCCGGGCGCACCACCAGCGTGTCGCCCACGACCAGTTCGGCCGGGTCGACGGTGCGCTCAGCTCCGTCGCGCAGCACCCGGGCCTGGTCGGGGACCAGGTCCAGCAGGGCGCGCAGGCCGCGCCGGGTGCGGGCCACGGAGTACTCCTCCAGCCCTTCGGCGATGGTGTAGAGCACCGCCAGCATCGCGGCCTCGCCCACCTCGCCCAAAAGCACGGCACCGATAGCGGCGATGGTCATCAGCGTGCCCACGCCGATCCTGCCCTTGGTCAGACGGCGCACGGTGCCGGGCACGAACGTCCAGGCCGCGATGGCCAGGGCGGCGGTCTTGAGCACCAAGCCCACCAGGTCGGGGGCACCGACCCAGCCCGCGCCGTAACCGGCCAGCAGCAGCAGCGCGGCCACGGCGGCGAAGCGGATCTCACCGACCTGCCACAGCGTTTCCGGCTCGTGCTCTTCGGCCTCTTCTCCTGTGCGGGGCTCGTCGCCGCCGCATCCGCACGCGTCACTCACCGCGCACCTCCATCGTCGTCGTGGTCTGGCTGTCGGTTCCGTAGTTGGGGCACAGCGCGACCGCTTGACCGGTCGCGGCCAACAGGATCTCGGCTGAGGCCAACAGCTCCATCAACTCGGGGCGGGCCAGGGAATAGAACACCTGGCGTCCCTCGGGCCGCCCGTCCACCAGGCCGCAGTCGCGCAGGCACGCCACGTGCTTGGAGACCGTGGACTGGGCCAGCCCCAACTGGGCCACCAGGTCGGCCACCCGCGCCTCACCCTGGGCCAGGCGGCGCACGATGGCCAGCCGGGTGCCGTCGGAGAGGCTGTGGAAGAGGGCCTCGGCGGCGCCCACGCCCGCGGTTGTGGCGAGGCATCCATCCGTGCTATTCATCGTCATAAGACGATCATATCCCAAAATGGCGATGATGGAAGGTGTGGGCATGCTCATGAACCGCGTGGAGTCGGCGCTGATCGACTCACCGCCCCGGCGCCTGCTCCAGCACTACGAGGCGTACCTGCTGGTCAAACTGGGCGGGCGCACCCCCGGCGCCCACGTCGCCGAGCTGGGATGCGGCCCCGGATACGGCACCAAACTCATCCTGGACACCTTCGGCGCCGCCTCCGTGGACGCCGTCGATCTGGACCCGAGAATGCTGGTCAGGGCCCGGCAGCGGTTGGAACGCCACGGCGAGCGCGTCTACCTCGCCCGCGGCTCGGCCACCGACCTGGCCGCCGCCTTCGCCCCCATCGACGGCGGGAAGGACGCCTCCTACGACGCTGTGTTCGACTTCGCGATCATCCACCACGTCCCCCACTGGCGCGACGCCCTGGCCGAGGTCGCCCGCGTCCTCACACCTGGCGGCCGGTTCTTCTTCGACGAGGTCACCGCCACCGCCCTGGCCCGACCCTCCTACAAGACCCTGTTCGACCACCCCACCGCCGACCGGTTCAACGCGGGTGAGTTCCTCGCCGAACTGCCCCGCCACGGGTTGCACATCGGCACGGCCTGGCGCACCCGCATCGGCGGCGACTACCTCCTGGGAGTCGCCACCCGGATCTGAGCACTGTCCGCCCCACCTGAACGGAGACCCCCGTGGTCGTGACCGCACTCGCTCTCTACCTGCTCGGCCTGGCCCTGGCCTTCGGCGTGCGCACCTTGGCCGCGTGGCGGCGCACCGGGGACACCGGGTTCCGCCGCCCGGACACCACCGCCTTCACCGCCCCCTGGTGGGGGAGCGCGCTCTTCGTCGGCGCACTCGCCCTGGGCCTGGCCGCGCCCGTGGCCGCCCTGTTCGACCTGGCCACGGCGAGCCCGCCCCGGAGTGTGGGAGCCATTGGTTTGGCCCTGATGCTGCTCGGCCTGGTCCTGGTGCTCGTCGCCCAGAGCGCGATGGGTACCTCCTGGCGCATCGGCGTGGACGAGGACGAGCGCACGGAGCTGGTCACCAGCGGCGTCTTCGCGCTCGTGCGCAACCCGGTCTTCACCGGCATGGGGGTACTGCTCCTCGGGCAGATGCTCGTGGTTCCCTCGGTGCTGTCCGCGGTGGCTCTGCTGGTTTTCGCCGCCGCTGTCCAGGTGCAGGTCCGCGCCATCGAGGAGCCCTACCTTGTGCGCACACACGGCACCGCCTACCGCTCCTACGCCGCCCGCACCGGGCGCTTCGTCCCCGTACTCGGACGCCTGGTATCCGCCCCTGGCCGCCCGTAGGAGGCTGGTCCGGATACTGGACGCCGTTTGATCGACGGTCGGCAGGGGCGCGGATCGGGGTTGACCTTCAAGTCGACTCGAAGGTCTACCTTGGGCGCATGGTGTTGATGCGTGTCTCTGAGCTGGCCGAACGCTCCGGCGTTCCGGCCTCGACCCTGCGCTACTACGGGGAGCGCGGCCTGCTCCCGGCTCAGCGCTCCCCGGCCGGGTACCGCCTCTACGACCAACGGGCGCTGGAGCGGTTGGCGTTCGTCACAGCCGCGAAACAGCTCGGTCTGGACCTGGACGAGATCGGTGAGCTCACCGCGATCTGGGCCGACCACCACTGCGCCCAGGTCAAGGCCAGCCTGAAACCACGTATCACCGACCGGCTCGCCGAGGCCGATCGGAAGAGCGCGGAGCTGGAGGCGTTCCGGAACCTGCTCAGTAACGCGCTGCGGAGTCTGGAGCAGTTGCCCGACCGTGAGACCCCCTGCGACCCCAGCTGCTCCTTCCTCACCATGAACCCGTCCGCGCCGGTAGAGCCCGCCCCACGGAAACACCCGGCGCTCGCGGCGGTCACCGAGGCACCGTCGTGTTCGCTGGACGGAGCCGACTACCAGCAAAGGATCGACCGCTGCCGTCTGATGCTTCAGGACGCGCGCCAGACCTTCGGTCCCCAGGGGTGTACCTGGAGCCTTCCTTTGGACCAGGCGGGTCCCTTGGCCGAGTTGGCCGCGGCCGAGCGCCAGTGCTGTTCTTTCCTGCGCCTGCGCCTGGACTTCACCGCACAACGGGTGCGCCTGCACGTGAGCGCGGACCCCCGTCGCCTTCCCGAACCCGGCAGCCGCGCCGAACAGGCCGCCTGCCTGCTCGGCGCCTTCAACGACGCTCCCGTCGGCGTCGCGAAGGAGCAGTAGATGTCACTCGCCGAACGGCTCCAGGGCCTGCTGGTCGCCGCCTCCGCTCTGGCCGGACTGGGCCTGGGGCTGGTGCTGCCAGTCGGAGAGGTGGCAGGCCATCTGGTGCTGCCCGCCCTGCTGGTGATGCTCACCGCCGTGTTCGTGCAGATGAACGCCGCCCACGTCGGCGAGGTGCGCCGGGCCAAGACCCTGGTCGCCACCAGCTTGGCCTTGAACTTCGTGTTCACCCCGGCCCTGGCCTGGGCACTGGGCGCCGGGCTGCTCGGCGGCGAGCCGGACCTGCGCATCGGCCTGTTGCTGCTGCTAGTGACCCCCTGCACCGACTGGTACCTGGTCTTCACCGCGATGGCGCGCGGGCACACCGGCATCGCCGCCGCCCTGCTGCCGGTCAACCTAGTCCTGCAACTGGTGCTGCTGCCGGTGTACGTGTTGCTCCTGGGCGGGCAGGCCGCCATGGTCGACGCCGCCACGCTGGCCGAATCGGTCCTGCTGGTGCTCGTCTTGCCCCTGGCCCTGGCCCTGGCGCTGGTGGTGCGCTGGGCCTCGGCCCACTTCAAGGGCGCCGCCTGGCGCCAGCGGTACGTGATGGGTCCGGCCGGGCACGTGGTGCTGCCGTTGCTGTACGTGGCGGTGCTGGCGATGTTCGCCTGGCAGGCCCGTACCGTTCTCGCCCACGGCGCCGCGCTGCTCTCGCTGCTGGCGCCGCTGGCCGTCTTCTTCGTCCTGCTGCCCTTGATCGCGACTGGACTGTCCCGCCTGCTGCGCCTGCCCGCGGAACAGAGGGTCATGTCTGACCTTTCCCGGGCTGGTCGACGGCCTGCCGATCACGGCCAGGCTCACCGAGCCCACCGCGCCGAGCCCACCGCGCCGAGCGCGGCCAGGGCGAGCCAAGGCGCGATGGCGGCGATCGGCGCGTCGAGTCCCAGGACGGCCCCGATCGCGAGGTTGCCCAGCGTGATGGCGATGCCCGAGACGGTGTTGTACAAGCCGTAGTGGGTCGCGACCAGCCGGTCCCCGGACAGCCGGACCACGGTGTCCATCCCGAAGGGGTAGACGAGTGCGCCGCCGAGCCCGAGGAGGGCCGCGGTGAGAAGGGCGGGCGCCACCACGAGGGTCGCTGTGAGCGGGGGCGCTCCCGCATCGTGATGTAGTCCGAGGTCGCCGAGGCCACGGGCACGTTCAGAGTCTGGACGGTGGCACCGGCGGCACCCACACGCAGCACCCGTGTGTCAGCGCCTTCCTGGACGGCGTCGCTGGAACACCCGGCCAGCGTCGCGGCGACAATGCCCGCGGCGGCGCCCGAGTACACATCATTCTGGCGTTGCGCGGCGGCGAGTCGTCCGTCAGCGAGCTGGCCGAACGACTCGGCAGGCCTGGGCACGCGATCTCCCAACACCTGGCCAAACTCCGCATCGGACGCGTGGTGGCCTGCCGTCGCGAGGGCAACGGGATGTACTACAGCCTGGCCAACGAGCATGCCCGCAAGCTGGTCGCTGACGCGGTCTTCCAGGCCGAGCACGCCCTGGAGGTCGAACCCGCCCACCACAGCGCCCGAGCCGCCGCACGACAGGCCGCCGACCAGCCCGGGAAAGGTCAGACATGACCCCCACCGCAGCCGCTCCCGCCTCTACGACCGGCCCTCGGAGGCGGGTCCAACCCCCCTCGTTGTTCGCCACCGGCCTCCGGTTGGCCGAGGCGCGCTGGGCCGCGGCAGCTCTGGTCCTGTTCCTGGTCGGCTGGGTCACCCAACTCCTGGGCGCGTCCGACTGGATCTGGTGGGGCCTGTACCTGACCTGCTATCTCACCGGGGGATGGGAACCCACCCTGTCCGGGCTGCGTGCCCTCAAGAAGCGCACCCTGGACGTGGACCTGCTGATGATCGTGGCCGCCATCGCCGCCGCCTCCATCGGCCAGGTCTTCGACGGCGCCCTGCTCATCGTCATCTTCGCCACCTCCGGCGCCCTGGAGGCCGTGGTCACCCAGCGGACCGCCGACTCGGTCAGCGCTCTGCTGACCCTGGCGCCCGAACGCGCCGTCCGTCTGGGCGCGACCCCGCAGGGTGAGCGTGAGGAGACCGTCGACACCTCCGAGCTCCGTGTCGGCGACATCGTCCTGGTCCGCCCAGGCGAACGCGTGGGCGCCGACGGCACGGTCATTGAGGGACTCAGCGAGGTCGACCAACAGGCCATCACCGGGGAGTCGGTCCCCGTCCCACGCGGGCAGGGAGACGAGGTGCTCTCGGGCACGATGAACGGCACCGGGGCTCTGCGTGTGCGCGTGGACCGCCCCGCCGGTGCATCGGTGATCGCGCGCATCGTGACCCTGGTCGAGGAAGCCTCGGCTACCAAGGCCAGGACCCAGCTGTTCATCGAGAAGATCGAACAGCGGTACTCGGCTCTCGTGGTGGTCGCCACCCTGCTCGTCCTGGGCATCCCCGTGCTGCTCATGGGCCACGGCTTTGAGGAGGCGC
Organism: Nocardiopsis sp. NPDC055879; assembly: GCF_053615935.1. Lineage (NCBI taxonomy): Bacteria > Bacillati > Actinomycetota > Actinomycetes > Streptosporangiales > Nocardiopsidaceae > Nocardiopsis > Nocardiopsis sp. NPDC055879. Next base: position 95,728 of record NZ_JBSHCT010000019.1, on the reverse strand, counting down.
TGCTGCGCGCGATCGTGTTCATGATCGTGGCATCACCGTGCGCGGTGGTCCTGTCCACGATGCCTCCGCTGCTGGCCTCGATCGCGAACGCCGGACGCCACGGCGTACTGGTCAAGTCCGTCACCGTCATGGAGCAGATAGGTCGCGCTGACGTCGTGGTCTTCGACAAGACCGGCACCCTCACCCGTGGTGAGCCCCAGGTCACCGAGGTCGTGCCCGAACCCGGCCACAGCGCCGAGGAGGTCCTGGCGCTGGCCGCGGCCGTGGAACGCTACAGCGAACACCCTCTCGCCCGCGCTATCTGCGCCCGCGCCGACGAACGGGGTGGGGCATCCACGTCCCGGGTGGAGGATTTCACGTCCCTGCCCGGGATCGGGGTGAGCGCCTCCGTGGATGGAGCCCAGGTGCGAGTCGAGCGGCCCACCACCCAGTCCGAGGGCCCGGCGAGTACGCAGGTCCTCGTCTCCGTGGACAGGCGAGCGCGAGGGAGGATCGCCCTGGCCGACGCCCTGCGCTCGGAGGCCGCCCAGACGGTGAAGGAGGTGGCAGCGCTGACCGTGCAGCCGGTACATCTCCTTACGGGGGATAATCCCGCCACCGCGTCTCTCGTGGGTCGGGCCACCGGCATCGATCATGTGCACGCGGCCCTGCTCCCCCAGGACAAGTCCGCGTTGGTCAAGGAGAAGGAGGACGCGGGCACTCGGGTGCTGCTGGTGGGTGACGGGGTCAACGACGCGCCCGCGATGGCCGCGGCCAGCACCGGTGTGGCGATGGGACGGCGGGGATCGGATCTGGCGTTGGACACTGCTGACGCGATCGTGGTGCGCGACGACCTGTCGACCCTGCCTCAGTTGATCGTGCTGTCCCGGCGGGCACGCAGCTTCGTGATCGCCAACCTGTGCATCGCGGGCACGTTCATCGTGGTGCTGGTGACCTGGGATCTGGTGGCGACGCTTCCGCTGCCGCTGGCCGCGGCCGGACACGAGGGGTCGACCGTCCTCGTCGCGCTCAACGGAATCCGTCTGCTGCGCGAACGGGCTTGGAGCCGCTGGGCGGTGTATGTCTCCTGAGCGTTGAACGGGAGGGCGAGCTGCTCTCTCGTTACACGGACGGCGGGGATCGGGGAACATCGTCCCGGGTGTCCATCTGACGTGCGTTTTCTCGCTCTCAGGCTTGCTGTCACCACTTTTCGCACGCTTGCTCTTTATACACCCGGGGGTATATGTGAAGGAAGCACCCCACGGCTGCGGGGGTCTCGAGTCACAAGTAGGGGAGTAGCTCATGGCCGCCGTGTGGAATCGCAAGGTGCTGGTACGCGTCACCGGGGCCGCCGCGCTCAGGGTGGCTCAGGAGGTCGTTGTCGCCGATCAGAGGTGTGCCGCGGCGCAGGGTACGAACTCAGAGGGTGGTGCGACCCCCGCGGCTTTGGGCGCTCTTGCCTGCCTGGCCGGATGCCTGACCCGGCTGGCTGAACAGGGGCAGCCCAACCTTGATGGGTCGCCCCCGCCCTGAGTTGTCACCGTCCGACGTATTCCGTGGGGTCGGCGTCCCACAGGACGCCACACGAGTCACAGCACAGGTAGTACAGCGTGCCCTCGTACTCCCGCACGAGATCGTTCTCCTCGGCTTCGGACTTGACGACCATCGTGCCGCGCATGACCGGGCACTCGGCGACTTCGGTTGATTCGAGGTGTTCGGCGTCCGGCTCGTGCCCGTGGCCGTGTCCGTGACACTGCTTCTCCTGCGCGTCCATGGGGTCTCCCTCGTTCGATTGGCGTCTGGGCGGTGCGACGCCGGTCCATGGCTTCACTGGCCGCCGCGTCGCGCCCTTTTCCGAATATACCCCTAGGGGGTATTTGCAAAAGCCTATGCCGTGTGGGGGAGGAAGACAAGGGCAGGGGGAGAGGGGTTGTCGGTTTCCGGTCTGGTCATGGTTCCTTGACAGTTTCGGTAGCCTGTCACTCGTGCCCACAGCATCGCCGACGTCAATGACGCCGCTCTGGATCAGAGCGGTCCTCACCGTGCTGTTGGCCCTGGGCGTCGTGGCCGTCTCCCTGTGCCACCCCCACGCGGCTTCGGCCGATGGCGGCGTCGCGTCCCCGGTCGGATCCAGCCACGCGGCTGAGCATGTGATGGGTTCCTCCGACACCGCGCACAGCCACGAGGACGATGCGTGCGATGACAGCGCGGACGTGCTGTCGGACCAGCGCGTGGGATCGCTGTCGGCGTCTGCGCTGCTGGGCTTCGGCGTCTTCGCGTTCGTCGGCCCGCTCCTTCCCTCGCCGCGCCCGGTCGCCGGTCAACGCGCGCCCTGGTACCACCGCGCCCTTCCGCTCGGCGGCACCAGGGCACTCGTGTCCCTGTGCGTGCGCCGGGTGTAGACCGGTCGACCCAACACCCCCGTCGGAACGCGCGTCCGCGCGTTCGCCTGTCATCCGCGCGATATCCCCGGTTCCCCGAACGGGTCCGGACCAACCGTTCTCTGAACGGCTGCCCTCGCCGACCGGTCGGCGACCCGGCCTGATCAGCACGCCTCCGGCGCCCTCGCGCCGCCCCGACACCAGAGCGCTCCGCTGTGTCGGCCCCCATCGAGCTTTCCCCTGATTTCCGCGCTTCGGTGAGCGCGGACCTGACTATGAGGCCTTCATGAAGAACGACCGCCGCACTGCCAGGAACCGGATCTTCTCCGGCCTGGCCTTCACGATCATCGGGAGCCTGCTCCTTCCCTCCGCCGTTGCCCACGCCGAACCCGAACCCACCCGTGAGGAGGTCGAGGAGCAGATCGAGGAGCTCCTCCAGGAGTCGAGCACCCTCGTGCAGGAGTACAACGAGGCGGAGGAGACCTTCGAAACCGCTGAGTACAAGGCCGAGGAGCTCGACGACCAGGTCGGCTCGGAGGAGGAGCGCTACGAGGAGCTCCAGACGAAGGCGGCCCGGCTGGCCAGTGCCAGTTACCAGTCCAACGACCCCGACTCGGTGCGGACCTCGCTGTTCGTCGACAACCCCGAGGAGATCTACGAGCAGTCCGCCGACCTGTCCTACCTCTCCGAGTCGAGCAGGGGCGAACTGGAGGCGTTCGCCGAGAGCGACGCGCGCCTGATCGCCCTCAAGGGCGAGGCCGAGCTCGCCCGCGACGAGGCCGCCGAGCAGTTGGAGGAACTGGAGGAGCAGAAGGACGAGGTGGACACCAGCCTCACCGAGCAGGAGGAACTCCTGGCCTCGTTCGGCGGGGAGAACCCCGCCAACGCGGGTGAGACGGCCGCGGGGGGAGGCGACGCGCCAACCTACACCGGTTCGGCTTCGGGTAACGCGCGGGCCGCCATCGACTTCGCCTACGGCAAGATCGGTACTCCGTACGTGTGGGGTGGAACGGGTCCCAACGGCTACGACTGCTCCGGTCTGACGCAGGCCTCCTGGGGAGCCGCCGGGGTGAGCATCTCCCGGACCACCTACACCCAGTACGACCTGCCCAACCAGGTCTCGTGGGAGAACATCCAGCCCGGCGACATCCTGTTCTTCTTCCCCGACCTGGGCCACAACGGCCTCTACGTGGGAAACGGGCTGATGGTCCACGCTCCCAGCAGCGGTAAGACCGTCTCAGAGGTGCGGCTCGCCGACTACTGGGCGCAGCACTTCGTCGGCGCCCGGCGCCCCTGACAGGTGTCGGCCGGACCGGGACAGGAGGAGAGAGGGTGAAACACGTTCACGCGGTCGTCGGCGTCTCCCTCCGGCTTCGTGGCGGACCGCGATCACCGAGGCCGCGAAGCCAGCGGAGACAGTGGTGTTACCCTGCGGTTATGTCGTTGTCCACGTCATCGCGCAGCCGTCGCGTGGGACTCGCCTGGGCGCGGATCCTGTTGCTGGCGGCGCTGGTGCTGGGCGTGGGCGCCATGCACACGCTCGGCCATCCGCATGACGGCGAGCACGGCGGCGGCCAGGAGATGACGGCCATGGTCGCGGCGCCGGAGCCGGGCCACGCCGCCGTCGACACCGATCCGCCTCCCATGGATCCCACGTTGATGTGCCTGGCGATCGTGGGTTTGGCGATCGCGCTGTTGGGCGTGGCCGCGGTGGCGTTCCACCGTTGGCCGCAGGCGCCGCAGAGCGCGGTGTGTCTGCTTCGCCGATCCATCCGGGACCTCTCTCCTCCACCCGGTGCCCTCTCTCTGGCGCAGTTACAGGTGCTGCGCATATAGGAGGCCTCCGGACGGATGTCGACCGGCGGGTCCGGAAGCGATGTCCGCCCTGGTGTGTGCACCACAGCCGCTGCGCCGACGCGAGTTCGTCCGTGCGGCGGGATGACTACGGAGAGAGATGATTCGACCATGAACGTGTACAAGCGTGCCTTCGCCCCGGCGGCCGTCGCCGTCGCGGCAGCCGTGTTCCTGGCCTCGTGCGGTGGGACCGACGACGAGTCCACGACCGCCGCGCCGGAGTCCTCCGAGCAGAGCACGGCCGAGTTCAACGACGCGGACGTCAGCTTCGCGCAGATGATGATCCCGCACCACGAGCAGGCCGTGGAGATGTCGGAGCTGGCCGAGGCCCGGGCCGGTGAGGACGTCCGGGGACTGGCCGCGGAGATCGAGGCGGCCCAGGGCCCCGAGATCGACCAGATGACCGGCCTGTTGGAGTCGTGGGGCGAGGAGCCCATGGACGACATGGGTGGAATGGACCATGACGGCATGGACGGCATGATGTCCGAGGACCAGATGGCCGACCTGGAGCAGGCCGAGGGCGACGCCTTCGACACGATGTTCCTGGAGATGATGGTCCAGCACCACGAAGGTGCCATCACCATGGCCGAGACCGAGATCGAACAGGGCGTCAACCCTGAGGCCCAGGAGTTGGCGCAGGAGATCGTCGACGCGCAGCGGACCGAGATCGAGCAGATGAACGACATGCTCGGCACCGGCGGTGATGACGGTGATGGCGGCGAGGACGACGGAGAAACGTCCTCCGACGACGAGGACCACGGCGGGCACTGACGGACCCGTCACGGGTGCCGGGCGACCCGCCCGGCACCCGCTTCCGCGTTGCACGATGTCTGGTGAGGGACGGGTACGGAAAAGTGAACACGAGCAAGAGGCCTCGGCTGGCGGTCGCCGTCGGGGTGAGCGCGGGCCTGATCGCCGCGTCGGCCGGGTGTACGTCAGCGGATTCGGATGGTGTGGGACAAGGCGGGGGCACGGAGTCCGCCGTGGTGGGCGTCGAGTTGCCGACGGAGGTGTCGCACGTGCACGGCGTAGGGGTTGATCCCGACACCGGTGACGTCCTGGTCGCTTCTCACGAGGGCCTCTACGTCCTGGCCGCTCCAGGGGGGCCGGGAGAGGAGTCGGTGGTGCCGGAACGGATCGGGCCGGGCATCGACCTGATGGGCTTCTCGGTCGCCGAACCGGGCCGCTACGTGGCGAGCGGCCACCCCCATGAGGGCGTCGACATGCCGAATCCGGTGGGCCTGATCGAGTCCCGCGACGGCGGGGCGACCTGGCAGGCCCTGTCCAGAGCGGGAGAGTCGGACTTCCACGCCCTGGTCGCGACCGCCGAGCGCGTGGTCGGGTTCGACGGGAGCCTTCGTGCGACCGAGGACGGAAACTCCTGGGAGACGCTCGACGAGGACATCGAACCGTTCGCCCTGTCGATGGCCCATGACGGCCGAACCGTCGTGGCCACTACACAGGGTGGGCTGATGCGCTCGAGCGACGGCGGGGCGGAGTTCGCTCCCGTCGAGGGGGCGCCACCTCTGGCGCTGGTCGACTGGGTCCCGGACACGGAGGTCGTCTTCGGTGTCGCGCTGGACGGGGGAGTGCACCGCAGTGAGGACGCCGGTGCGACCTGGGAGTCGACCGGCCAGATCGAGGGGGAGGCGCAGGCACTCCATGCCGACGCCGAACAGCTCGTCGTGGTCGCCGACCACCGGGTGACCCGGTCCACCGACGCCGGGACCACCTTCCGTTCCTGGTGAGAGCTGGTCCTGGTGACGGCCAAGGCCCGTCGGTGTCACGTAGGAGGCCGTGCGTGACACCGACGGGCCTTTCCGCCCGGGCGCCCTACCAAAGCGGTCCGCGCCGAGCGGGTTCCGCAGGTCGCTTCGGGCGCCAGTCGAAGGGGAAGTGCTTGCTGGAGCCGCCCTTGTACGGGTGAGAGAAGTCGAAGCCGGTGGCGTGGTCATCCGCCACGACGCCCCAGGTGGCGACCTGTCCGGGGCCGACCTCGGCGCCTGGTGCGTTGACGAGCTGAACCCGCCGGGCGGGGTCGGCCGTTGGACCGGTGAGAGCGGTGGCGCCGACCCTGACCCGCCCGGGGATCTCCGCTTTCCAGTAGGCGAGGTCCGTGGCGGCCTCGAAGGTGATCGGGGCGTACTCGATCCCCCTCAGCTCGCTGATGAGGGAGCCGAACAGGCCCGGCCAGCCCCCTTCGTGGCCCGTGAAGATGCGCACGAGGCGATCGCGCTGAGCCTCGTCCGCCTTGGAGTCGATGTAGAACATCAGCTTCATCATGGCGTTGGGGTCGTTGATCCACATGTTGCCCTCGAACTCTCCGAGGGCCACGACCCCCAGCCCGCTGAGGTCGATGTCGCCGTGGTGTCCCTCGTGGACCTGCCAGGCGAGTGTGAAGAGGCAGTCCCCGTGGGTGGGGGCCTGGGCGAACGTGCAGGGGCAGGGCAGGGCACAGCTACAGACGTCGAACCACTCGCCCCGGAGGTGCCAGTTGGCACTCGGCGTCGTGGACGAGGCGGTGCTGTCGGACGGTGCGACCTCCGAGATGATCCCGTCCGGCGACCGATCGGTGCCCGCGCGCATGAGCGGATGTGTGGGCTGGGCCCCTTCCGTTGCGACTGCGGAGTTTCCTCGTTCCGTGCCGCAGTTGCAGGTACCTGCGCACATCGCTATCACTCCCTCATTCTCGATAAATACCCTTGGGGGGTATTCATCAACCGTAGTTATACCCCTAGGGGGTAGCCAAGGGGTGTGTCTGTTGGGGTCGAAGATGGTCGGAGGGAGGCCCTGTTCTCCCGGGGCAAGATGTGTCACCGGTGTTGTTCGGGCTCTTCGGTGGGTCAGGAGCGGACCAGGCGGGCGATGGCTGCGGAGGCCTCGTCGATCTTCTCTCTCGCCTCGGGGCCTCCGCGAGCGGCGGTGTCGGCCACACAGCAGTGCATGTGCTCGTCCAGGAGTTCCAGGGCGAGCGCCTGCAACGCCCGGGTGGCGGCGGAGACCTGGGTCAGCACGTCGATGCAGTACTTGTCGTCCTCGACCATGCGGGAGATGCCTCGGACCTGTCCCTCGACGCGGTTGAGCCGCTGGAGGTTGCGGGTCTTCCTGTCGCTGCTGGTGTCCATGTGCGCGCTCTCATCCTTGGTGGCGTGGCGTGTGTGGCGGTCGTCCGGTCTGGCCTGTCGCGGGGTGTGTGAGAGGGCCGATGCCCCGGGCCAGCACGGTCCGGGGCACCGCAGGCGCGGTGTCTCGGGCCGCGCGGGCGGACTCCCTGCGGTCGGCTGCGGGGAGCAGGGGGTCGACCACGGTGCCGACTCCCAGGGCTCCTCCGAAGGCCACGGTGAGGCCCAGACCGTAGAGCCCCAGCTTGGCGGGAGCGTTCGTCTCGGGCCTTTCCTCGTGGCGGCCCCCTTGGGAACGGCGCGGGCTTGTGACGCTCGTGTGCGAAGGGCCTCCGTGGCGAAGGCTCCATCCAACAAGCTAGGAAATACCATACCCCCTAGGGGTATACAAGCCTCGCTTTGCGAGCTCTCTCCATTTCTTTACATACCCCCTGGGGGTATGTTAATACTGGGGATGCGGCCCACCCTCGGATCGCCCATTCATGAGGAGGACAACCATGAACGCCCCCCGCGACATCGTCATCGTCGGTGGTTCCCTGGCAGGTCTGCGTGCGGCCGAGACCCTGCGCAAGGAGGGGTTCGCGGGAACCCTCACCGTGATCGGTGAGGAGGACCGCCTCCCCTACAACCGCCCGCCCCTGTCCAAGGGGGTGCTGACCGACGCGGACGGCCACGTCGACCACATCGAGCTACCCCGGTCCGAGGGCCTGGACGCACGGTGGCTCCTGGGCGGCCGTGCGGTCGGCCTCGACCGCGCCGCCCGCGAGGTCCACGTGCAGGACGGAACATCTGTCCCCTACGACGGCCTGGTCATCGCCACGGGGGCGCGGCCTCGGAGCCTGCCCGGTCTGACGAACGGACTGGACGGTGTCCACGTCCTGCGCACCCTGGACGACGGACTCGCGCTGCGGGCCGCGCTCGACACCCGGCCCCGACGCGTCGCGGTACTGGGGGCGGGGTTGATCGGCTCGGAGGTCGCCGGAGCGGTCCGGACGCTGGGGATCGACGTGACACTCATCGACAGCTCGCCCCTACCGCTCGTCGCCGCTCTGGGGGAACCCGTCGCACGCTGGATCGCGCGGACCCACGCTTCCGCCGGAGTCGACGTCCGTTTCGGAACGGGGATCCGGACGGTTGAGGGGAGGGACGGCAGGGTCGCGCGGCTCCGTCTCACGGATGGATCCGAGGTCGAGGCAGACCTCCTACTCCTGGCCCTCGGAGTGGAACCGAACACCGGTTGGCTGGAGAGTTCGGGCCTCCCACTCGACGGCGGCGTGGTGACGACCGCCGCGTTGTTCGCCGAGGGAACGACCGACGTGGTAGCGGCAGGCGACGTCGCCCGGTGGCCGAACCCGCTCTACGAAGGTCGCCCCGCGCGCGTGGAGCACTGGGGGAACGCCGTCGAACAGGGCCGACATGCCGCAGTCAGCCTGCTGCGCGGCCCGGGGGAGGCGGAGGGGTTCGGTCCCCTTCCCTCCTTCTGGTCGCATGTCCATGGCGGCAAACTCCAGATCCTCGGACTTCCTGACCTGGCGGACGAGGCGCGGCTGGTCCACGGCTCGGAGGAGAAGGGCCGCTTCGTCTACGCCTACGCCCGCCAGGGCCGCCTCGTCGGCGCCGTCGCCGTCGGTTCGGCCCGCCAACTCCTGAAGTACAAACCCGCCCTCACCGATCGGGCGCCAATCGACACCCTCGCCGCTGTCTAGTGACAGGGGCGCCGAGACCAGGTGGTGAGCGGCGTCTCCACCGGAGCGAGCCCCGTCCTGACCTGTCAGGACGGGGCTTTCGGCGAGGTGAGTGTGGCGGCCTTCGGGGTGTGCGTCTCCTCAGTCGTTCGGTACGGGGGTGAGGTCATCACCCAGGACCGTCGCGATCGCGGCGGCGCGGGAGTGGTCGTCCAGCCGACGCGTCAGGTAGGCGCAGGCGTGGCCGTGCCGGATGGACCACCAGGCGGCCGAACCGCCGATACCGCCCTTGGCGATCTTGGCCCGGTCGCGCAGGAGCCCCAGCGTCCAGGTGAGCGCGGTACCGAAGACCTCGTCCTGTCCGGTGACCTGAGGCGCGATGAACTCTGCGTGCAGGCGGGGGCCCAACAGTGCGCTCACCGGGCCGTCCGGATCGGTGAGGACGGAGAAGAACTCCGCCAGCCCGGACGCGGTCGCGTGCAGGTTGACTCCTCCGAAGACCGACTGCCGCCAGGGGCGGGAGTTGGCCCGGTCCACGTCCAGGGCGCCGGGGGGAGTCTCCAACCACGGCGCGGCGGGAAGCCGCCCGGGCCAGCCCGGATCGGCGTACTCCAGGTCGGCGACGCGGTGCAGCGCGTGTTCTGGCACCCCGAACCAGGCGTCCAGTCCCAACCCTGGTCGCACCACGTCGTTGAACACCTCGCCCAACGACGTTCGGGCCCCCGCACGCAGGACGCCGTCGATCAGGTGCCCGTAGGTGAGCGCGTGCTCGCCCAGCGACGTCCCGGGGGTGTACTCGGGCGTGGCCCCTGCCAGGCTCCCGCGCAGTCCGGCGTCGTCCAGCAGGTCCAGCCCCACCGCCTGGGCGGGGAACCGGGGCTGGCCCGCCTGGTGGGTGAGCACGTGCCGCAGCGTGGTGTGCTCCTTGCCGTGGCGCCCGTACTCCTTCCAGTAGCCGGCGATCGGGGCGTCAAGAGCCAGCGCGCCGTCCCGGACTGCCACCAGGGCCGCGAGCGCGGCGAACGGCTTGGACACCGAGTAGGGCTGGACGAGCGTGTCGGACCGCCAGGGGCGTTCCCGTTCCGCGTCGGCCCACCCGCCGCTCAGCCGGACGACCTCGCGCCCCTGCCGCCAGACGGACAGGCCCGCGCCCGTCTCCCGGCCGTCGTCCACCAGTTCCTGGAAGGTCCGGCGCACCGCCTCGAACCCGTCCGCGGTGAATCCCTCCACCTTCATGCCACCACTCCTCGCATTCATGGTCGTGTCTCCTTCGGTGGCTTCCGCACGGCCGTAGCCGGGCCGCTCCCTTCGGGCGGCCCGGCTATGACGCGCGGGTTCAGACACCGGTCTTCGTGGACTCCTCCTCGCCGGACCGGCTGTCGGTGGACTTCGCCGAACGCATCAGGGCCAGGCCCAGGACGGAGTCGACCGGGTAGGAGGTGTTGACGATGCCTGAGGTCAGACCCGCCTTCTGTGACGCGGACATGGGGTTGTCTTCTGATGCGCGGTCCCGCTTCGCGGCGAGCCAAGGGGGTGATGTGAAGCGGGAACATGAGGGGTCGTCAGACGCTCGCGACCTGGTATCCGGCCTCGTCGACCGCGGCGCGGACCGACTCGTCGCTGAAGCCCGAGCCGTCGACCGTCACCCGGCCCTCGGCCAGGTCGACCGCCACGCTGGTGACTCCGGGGATCCTGCCGACCTCGGTGCTGACGGAGCTGACGCAGTGTCCGCAGGTCATTCCCTCGACCTGGTAGACCAACGCGTCGTCCGTGACCGTGGTGGCAGCGGGGGTGGCGTCAGTGGAACAGGTGCCGCACATGTTTCTCTCCCTGGTGCCTCAAATACCCCATAAGGGTATCTGGAAACTAGATTTATCATACCCCCTGGGGGTAGTCAAGCAGTGGTTTTCCACCTCAGGCGGGAAACCACGAGCGCCGGGCACCCCCCAACACGTGACCGGCGCGCGGGCGGGGGCGGGCCCCCCCCGGCCTCCCGGCCAGCATCGGCCCTAAACGGCCGGCGCCGGGCGCGGAGCACCGGCTGCCCGAAGGACGGCGGCCGTGCTGGCCTCCGGGGTCAGGTCGAGCCGACGCAGCAGCTGCGCGTTCAGGGCGACCACGACCGTGGACAGCGACATCAGCACCGCGCCGACGGCCATCGGCAGCACGAACCCGACGGGGGCCAGCACACCGGCCGCCAGCGGTACGGAGATCAGGTTGTACCCGGCCGCCCACCACAGGTTCTGCTGCATCTTGCGGTAACCGGCCCGGGAGAGCTCGATGACCGAGAGCACGGACCGGGGATCGTCGCTGGCCAGGATCACCCCGGCCGAGGCGATCGCCACGTCGGTGCCCGCACCGATCGCCAGTCCGACGTCGGCCTGGGCCAGAGCGGGGGCGTCGTTGACGCCGTCCCCGACCATGACGACCTTGCGCCCCTGGTTCTGGAGCTCGGCGACCTTGGCCCCCTTGTCCTCGGGCCGCACCCCGGCGAAGACCTGGTCGATGCCCAGGTCGGCGGCGACGGCGTTGGCGACGGCCTCGGCGTCACCGGTGATCATCACGACCCTGATGTCCAGGGCGTGCAGGGCCTTCACAGCCTGCCTGGACTCCTCGCGGACCTCGTCGGCCAGCGCGAGCGCCCCGATGACCTCGCCGTCGGCCAGCACGTGCAGGATGATCGCGCCCCGGGCCTTCCAGGTCTGCGCGATGGCCATCTCGGCAGCGCCGTTCGCCTGGAGCATGCCGGGTCCGCCCACGCTGATCCGCGTGCCCGCCACGGTTCCGGCCACACCCACGGCGGTGGACGCCCTGAAGTCGCTCGCCCTGGGAACGTCGACGCCCCGGTGGCGGGCGGCGGCCACGATGGCCTTGGCCAGGGGGTGCTCGCTGTCGGCCTCCACCGCGGCGGCCAGGGCCAGGACCTCGTCCTCGCCGAGCCCGTCACCGGGGGCGACGTGGGTGACGGTGGGCTCGCCCTTGGTCAGGGTGCCGGTCTTGTCGAACAGGACGGTGTCGGCGGTGCGCATGCTCTCCAGCGCCATGCGGTCCTTGACCAGCACGCCGCCCTTGGCCGCGCGTTCGGTGGCGATGGAGACCACCAGCGGAATGGCCAGCCCGAGGGCGTGGGGGCAGGCGATGACCAGGACGGTGATGGTGCGGATCAGGGCGTCCTCGGCCAATCCGAAGACCGACCAGGCGGCGAGGGTGATGCCCGCCGAGACCAGGGCGAACCAGAACAGCCAGGCGGCGGCCCTGTCCGCCAGTCGCTGCGCACGTGAGGACGAGCTCTGTGCGTCGGCGACCAGCCGCTGGATGCCCGCGAGGGCGGTGTCCTCGCCGACCGCGGTGATCCGTACCCGCAGCGCCGTGTCCGTGGCGACGGTTCCGGCGACGACCTGGTCGCCGGGGCCCCGGCTGACGGGGCGGGACTCACCGGTGATCATCGACTCGTCGACGTCGGCGGTGCCCTCGGTGATGCGCCCGTCGGCCGGGACCCGGCCGCCGGGGCGGACGATGACCGTGTCCCCCAGGGCCAGGTCGGCGGGGGCGACGGTGACGACCTCGTCGCCGACGATTCTTTCCGCCTCGTCGGGCAGCAGTGCGGCCAGGGACTCCAGGGCGGAGGAGGTCTGGGCCAGGGAGCGCATCTCGATCCAGTGGCCCAGGAGCATGATCACCACCAGCAGGGCCAGTTCCCACCAGAAGTCCAACTCGTGGGACAGGATGCCCAGGCTCGCGCCCCAGGAGGAGAAGAACGCCACGGTGATGGCCAGGGCGATCAGCAGCATCATGCCGGGCCTGAGCGCCCTGATCTCGCTGACCGCGCCGGTCAGGAAGGGCCAGCCGCCCCAGAGGTACATCACGGTGCCCAGTACCGGGGAGACCCAGGCCGCGCCGGGCACGTCCGGAACGGTGTAGCCGAGGATGGACGCGAACATCATGCTCAGGCCGACCGTGGGCACCGCCATGGCCAGCATGACCCAGAACAGCCGCCGGAACTGCCCCACGTGGTCACCGTGCCCCGAGTGCCCGCCGTGACCCGCGTGCCCACCGTGCCCACCGTGCCCGGTGTGTCCACCATGGCTCGCGTGTTCTTCGTGGCTGGTGTGGTCTCCATGGCCGGAGTGGCTGCCGTGCCCCGCGGCGGAGTGGCCCTCCGCCTTCACGGGGGGCTCACCGGAACTCGTGCCGTGGTGCTCATGACCGGAGTGCGCGTTGTGATCGTGGGGCGTCGTGTTCATGTCGCCCAAAGTATACCCCTGGGGGGTATATGGCAAGGGTGCGTGTCGCGCGGGGGAAGGAAGCGGGGCGCGAGCCTGGGGCGGGGTCACCTACGGACGCGGACGATCCCTCTGCCAAACAGGGCGATCGACAAAGCTGGATCTGGGGTGACGCAGTAGGCCCTCGTCCCGCTGCCCGCCCGTTGCGGGGACGGAAACCGCCAAAGAATCTTGGCTCAGATCAGCAGGAGCGCGTAGAGGTGGTGAAGCTGAAGGCAACTGGACGCGATGCCGCTGGACGCCACACCCGTACTGCCCAACAACGCCGGACCTGCCACACGGTTGCTCGAAGGGGCGTCACCGAGCAGGGCCCGGACCCGTTCCAGGACGTGGGAGTCCGCGAGCGCCAGGTGCCAGCCGACTCGGGGGCGCGGGTTGGCCAGAGCTACCTGGGCGATGGTGTGGGCGACCAGTTCACGATCACCCGTCGCCGTGGCGGCGTCCTCGTCGGCCCAGCGCTCCAGCGCGAAGCGCAGCGACTGGTTGAGCGTCCTCAACGGAGGGAAGACCGCTGCGGCGAGGGCGCCCAGCGTGGTGTACACGTGGTGGTTGTGCCGCAGGTGGGAGTGCTCGTGACGGAAGACCACCTGGAGTTGCTCTCGTGAGAGGACGCGCAGGAGCCCCTTGGATACCAGCACGCCGCCGTGGTGCCCGGGTACCGCCATGGCGATGGGTCGTTCCTGGCCAGTGATGCTGGTGACGTCGGTGCGTACCGTGCGTATGTCCCTCCACCAGCGGGCGCCCAGGCGACTGACCCCGAAGAGACCGATGACCACCAAGCCCAGGGCCATCAACCCGAAGTGGGTGGGGACGGGCCCGTGGTCGAGGAGGAGCCTGCCCTTCCCCGAGGACAGGACCGAACCCGTAGGCAGCAGACCCGCGAAGAAGACCGCAGCCACCAGGAGCGTGGTGCTCAGGACGGCCAGGGCAGTGGTGACCGCTGAGATCACCAGGATCCGTGAGGCCCAGGACGGATGGATCGGCAGCGGGCGCCATCCGAGAACCAGGCTCAACACCATCAGGACGACTGCGGGGATGAAGGTTGGCCAAGTCACGGCTACTCCTGTTGTCGGTTCAGGAGCGTTCGGAGTGCCTCCTCCTCCGAAGCGCTGAGCCCGTGGACGAACTGGTTGAGGACGTTGGAGGGATCGCTGGCGACGCGCAGGTGGTCGAACATGCGCCCGGCGGCCAGTTCGGACTCGTCGACGAGCAGCCGGTAGAAGAAGGCCCTGCCCTGTTGGGAGCGCTCGACCATCTTCTTGTCCAGGAGACGGAACAGGACGGTGTTGACCGTGGTGTAGGCGGGGGTGCTCTCCAACATCTCCCGCAGCTCTCCAGCGGAGAGGTAGCCCTCGGCCCCCGCGAGCACCGCCAACACCTCGGCCTCTAGCTGTCCGAGCCTTCTTCGTGACATCTCATCCTCGAACTTTTCCTTGTTCTCGTAGCAAACCCGGTACCTCCCGCAGGCGTTCCGTTGACCCGAGGGGCCACACCTTCTGCGAGCCGGTGTGCGGACCTCACTGCTTGAAGCCGATGTGCAGGTGGTCCTCGTGCACGGTGTCGGTGAAGGTCGCCCCGTTGGTCGTGCTCAGAGCCCACGGCCCGCCGACCTCCGTAGCGCCTTCAGCCAGCGCCATCTCCATCAGCCTACCCGCGGGTCCCTGGGGGCCCTCTTGGCGAAGGTCGGCGACGGTGATCCCGTCGATGGCCCAGATGTCGACGGCCCGCCCATTGGTGTGGTTGCTCACCGAGGAGCTGTCGAAGACGTTGACGGGGTGGCCGGTGGACAGGACCGCCACCGAGATGGTGTGATCCGCGGTGATGTCCAGCATCATCTGGAGAACCCGTGCGTCGATATCCCCGGCGATCACGTCCCAGCGGGCGCTGCTGGGCAGGTCGATCTTCGACGAATCCAAGACCTGGGCGGCGACACCTTCGACAGCAACCCATTCCTGCTCGCTCCCGCTTTCGGGGGCCGGTGTCCCGGTCGGGTCCGACTGTTCCGGAGAGGCCGGGTCGCTTCCTATAGAGGCGACCTCAGCCACCTCCCAGGCTTCCCCCCTGCGGTCCAGTCTCAGGTCGATGACGCGCGTGACGGAGGTCAGGGAGTCGTCGAGCAGGGTGGAGATCTCGGTGACGGCCATGATGGAGGCCTGATCGTCGGTCAGACCGCCCAACTGCGGGTAGAGCACCTGGGCCGCCCCCGCGTGGCCGTCGCCGGGGAAGAGTCCGGCGTCGGTGACGGCTTCGGAGTTGAGCCCGGCTGCGGTCAACCGTTCACGGGCGGCATCGGCGGTGCCCTCTCCTGCCTCGTAGTTGAAGACGGTCTCCAGGAAGCGTACGGCGGAGCGCTTCACCCCGGGTGCGGGCTCTCCGTCGGCGACGTCGTAGGCCGACACCGAGGGCAGCGCGGGCGCCCCCGGTTCGTTGTCGGCGGGGGAGGAGCCCGTGCCGGAGGGGCCACCGCAGGCGACCAGTAGGGAACCAGTGGCCAACACCGCCAGCGCCTGCCACGTACGTGGAGCGAAGGTTCCACGAACCGGACGGAAAGTACGTGGCGGGCTCTTGTGGGTCATGAACTAGCTGTTCCTTTCGAGCGATCGGTGGCGATCGGTGAACGTGGGCTCGGCGACGAAGGTCTCGGTGGAGTGCCGGATCATGGCCACACCCTCATGCCAGGAGTCACGGACCACGGAGCGGTGATCGTCCAGGGCCTGGGCCAGGAGCCCGCCGATCTCGTCCACGCCGGCCGCGGCCGTGAGTATGGCGCTGCCGGAGAAACGCGGATTGATCTCGAACACGTAGGGCGTCCCCGATGCGTCCACGCGCAGTTGGACGTTGAGGGGTCCGTCGGCGTCGAGTGCGTGGGCGGCCTTGACGCACTCCTCGGTGACGACGCTGTCGTGTCGGCTGATCGCATAGCGCGAGGAGCCGTTCTTGAAGACCACTTCCTTGGGAACGACCGCCTGGATCCGCCGGTCCCGCCAAGCCACCACCGACACTGAGAACTCCGGTCCGGTGACGTACTCCTGCACGATGATCTGGTCGGGATCAGCAGCACTTCGGCCCATGGCTTCCTTGAGCTCGGAGGGGTGGCGCGCGAGGAAGACGCCCCGGCTTCCTCTTCCCCGGCGCGGCTTGCCGATCACGGGGAAGGCGAGATCCTCGGTTCCACGCGTGGCCAGGCGCGTCCGTGGTACGGACACCCCGGTCTCATCCAGGAACTCCATGAGGGTCAGCTTGTCCAGGCACCGGGTCACGAGGTCGGCGTGGGGGAGCAGGATCTGGATGCCGAGCTTTGCCAGCGCCCACACCGCGACCAGTTCCTCGTCGACCAGTGGCACGATCGCACGGATCCGTTCCGCGGCGCAGATCCGTGTGATCTCCGGAACGTACTCGGGACTCTGCCCCGGTGGGACCACGTAGGCCTGGTCGGCGAGGTAGAGGCCGGTCGCCTCGGGGTCGGTGTCCACCGCGACCACCCGATACCCCGCGTCCCGCAGCCCCAGGATCTTGCCCGCCGTGCCCTCGGCCCCCGCCGCGGTCACCAGGATGCTCGCTCTGTCGCTTGGCATGTGATCGCCCTTTCCCCAGCCGTATCTGGCTGTACGCCATCCTCAACTACTACACTAGTGGTAGATGATTTGGTGTGCGCTGAACTGGCCAAATCCGGTCATCAGGCCCATTGGGCGTAGCTCCATGCCCTTCTCGGATGTCGTGATCGGTCTACTATTACAAGTGTAGTAGATTGAGGTCATGTCTGCCACCACGCCCACGGGGACGCCCCCGGTGTCGCTGCGCGTCATGGAGCTCAGCGATGTCCCGGTCGCGGTCCACCTGCACCGGACGAACCTGCCCACCGGCTTCTTCGTCGAACTCGGGGACCGCTTCCTGAGCCGCTACTACCGAACATTTCTCACCAGCCCCGCAGCCGTCGCCCTCGTCGCCGAGGTCGAGGGCCGGGCGGTCGGCTTCCTGGTGGGTTCCACGGACGAGGCGGTGCACCATCGCCACGTGATCGATCTCAGCCGGTGGGATCTCGCCCGGGCCGGAGTAACGGCCTTGCTCTTTCGGCCCGAGCTGACCGCCCGCTTCATGCGCACCAGGGCCCGGCGCTACCTCAAGGGCATTCGCCGCGCCCCCGAACGGGCCACCACCTCCCAGGAGGGACCGCGGGGAACCGTCCGAGCGGGGGTGCTCAGCCACATCGTGGTGGATTCCACCCTGCGGCGGGGCGGGGTCGGGGCGGTACTGGTCAAGGGATTCGCGAGCATCGCCCGAGTCCACGGCGTGAAGCGCCTGAGCCTCTACACGAGCCACGACAACCACGCCGCGCAGCGGTTCTACCAGCGCCTGGGCTGGCAACCGCACCCTTGGCAGACCGACATCGACGGAAAATCCTGGACGCCCTTCACCCTCGACCTGTGAGTTCCGACTTCCTCCGCAGCAGTCCTCACCCCGATCCCCCGACCACACGAAGCACGCTCGGATCCCCGTGACGTCCGGGTGCGCAGAACGGAGGCACATGTCCACCGACGGTGACGACGGCCGAGACGAACCGGCCCACAGGAGTCGCGCGACGACACCCGCACAGGTCACCGCATCCCCCCTGGTGGCGACCGAGGGCGGTACCGGGCTGGTCAGGTCCGGTGCTCTGATGGCCGCCGGGACCCTGGTCTCCCGGGCGACCGGTTTCGTGCGCACCGTCGTCCTGGCCGCGGCGCTGGGGACCCAGCTCCTCGGTGACGCCTACAACACGGCCAACACCCTGTCCTTCATCGCCTACGACCTGCTCATCGGGGGGCTGATGGCGAGCGTCATCGTCCCCTTCCTCGTGCGGTGCCGCAAAGCCGACCGCGACGGGGGACTGGCCACCGAACAGCGCCTGTTCAGCGCCGCACTCCTCTTCCTCCTCATTGCCACGGCCCTCGCCGTGCTCGCGGCCAAGCCGATCGTCGGCCTGTACGCGGGCGGCTTCACCCCGGCACAGCACGAGGTCGCGGTGCTGTTCGGGCGCTATCTCCTGGTGCAGATCCTCTTTATCGGCGTGAGCGGCCTGTCCAGCGCGATGCTCAACAGCCGGGGCAGGTTCGCCGCCTCGGCCTGGGCACCGGTGCTCAACAACCTGCTGATCATCGGTGTGGGCGCGGCGTTCCTGTGGATCGCCGGACCGGGCCGCACGCCGGAGAGCATCACCCAGGGCCAGATCGCCCTGCTCGGGGCGGGGACGGCAGGCGGAGTGGTGCTCCAGGCGCTTGTCCTCCAGATCGCCCTGCGCAGGTCCGGGTTCCGGTGGCGCCTGCGCCTGGACCTGCGCGGTTCCGGACTGGGCGAGGCCCTGCGCTCCGCCGGATGGATGTTCCTCCTGGTCTGCACGATGCAGACCGGTTTCCTCATCACCGCCAACCTCGCCAACCGTGCCGGGGCGACCGCCGCATCCGAGGGATCCGGAGTCGGCGCGGGGCTGACCGCCTACAACTACGCCTACCAGCTGTTCCAGCTGCCCTACGCGATCATCGCGGTCTCGGTGATCACCGTTCTGCTCCCCCGGATGAGCGCCCACGCGGCCGACCACGACTGGGAGCGGGTCCGCGACGACTTCTCCCGCGGGTTGAGGGGCTCCTCGGTGGTCCTGGTCCCCCTCGCGCTGGCGCTCATGGTGTACGCGGCGCCGCTGTGCGTCGCCGTCTTCGCCAGGGGCAGCACCTCGATCGAGGACGCACAGGCCATCGCTGGGGTGCTCACGGTGTTCGCGGCGGGGCTGATTCCGTTCACCGCCTATCAACTGCTGTTGCGGGTCTTCTACGCCACCGGCGACACCAGGACTCCAGCCCTGCTCAGCCTCGGCAACGTGGCCGTGCACGGCACCATCGCCGTCATCTCCTACCTCGTGCTTCTCCCGTCCCAGGTCGTCATGGGCATCGCGGGCGGGTTCATGCTCTCCTACGTCAACGGTCTGGTCTTCGGTGGAATCATCCTCAGCCGTCGCCTCGGTAGCGTGGACGCCTCCCGTATCGGCGCGACGGTGGCAAGGCTCTACCTCACGGCCCTACCGGGCGCTGCGGTCGCATGGGCGATCCAGGTGTTCTGGTTCGATGATCCGGCTTGGGGACTCGCTGCGACCGTGGCGGGCCCCCTCGTGGGCTGCGTGGTCGCGGGCGTCCTCTACCTCCTGCTGGGATACCTGTTCAGGATTCCGGAGATGCGTGACCTGTTGGGCTCCGTCCGTACGCGCGCGGTGTCACGTCGCAGATCGAACTCGCCCTAGGTACCCGCTCGGTCTGGGTGTGGTCCTCGTCTCTCAGGCAGCGATGGGTACCTCCTGGCGCATCGGTGCGGACGAGGGCGAGCGCACGGTGCTGATTACGCACGGCGTCTTCGCGCCCGTGCGCAACCCGGTCTTTACCGGCAGGGGGGCACTGCTGTTCGGGCAGGTACTCGCTGTTCCCTCAGCGCTGTCGGTTGCGGCCCTGCTTGTCTTCGTCGTCGCCGTGCAGGTGCAGGTCCGCGCCATTGAGGAGCCTTACCTTCTGCGCATCCACGGCGCCGCCTGCTCCGGTTACGCTGCACGCACCGGTCGTTTCCGGCCTGGGATCGGTCGGCTCGTCATCCAGGACGGCACCGGGGAGGAGCCCCGGTGAGCGGCTGTTGCGCCCCCGGCGACCATGAGCCCACGCCGAAGGAGGAGCGCGTCGGCCGGATCGCGCTGGCCGTCATCCTCACTGTCAGCGTCGCGGCCCTGGCCACCGTTGGCGTCCTCGCCTTGGGGTTGCCGAGACCATGAACGTTCTCGGCCGTCGGCATGCCGGTTCGGCTGGGAACTTGCGCACACCACCTACGCCGATCGCTCCGTCCGGTGTTGCGATACCGGTGTCAGTGGACGTGTACGCGGTCGTTGAAAGTTTCCCCTGCTCTCGGCGAGGCAAGGGAACACTTGTTTGGGCTGTGGATGGTAGGGGAATCAGGGGCCAGGACGAGGGCTGATCTCCGCGATGAGTTCCTCGACGCGCTTTTTGATGTCGTCGCGGATGGGGCGCACGGATTCCACGCCCTGTCCGGCGGGGTCGGGGAGTTCCCAGTCCAGGTAGCGCTTGCCGGGGAAGAACGGGCAGGTGTCGCCGCAGCCCATGGTGACGCACACGTCGGAGGCCTCGACGGCCTCGGTGGTGAGGATCTTGGGGCTCTGGTCGGTGATGTCGATGCCGACCTCGGCCATGGCCTCGACGACGGCGGGGTTGAGGGTGTGGGCGGGGGCCGAGCCCGCCGAGCGGACCTCGATCCGGCCTTGGGAGAGGTGGTGGAGCCACGCGGCGGCCATCTGGGAGCGTCCGGCGTTGTGGACGCAGACGAACAGCAAGGACGGCTTGTCATGGGTGGTCATTGGTGGTTCCTCTACTTCGGCTCAGTTGTGATGGAGGGGGAGGTCGGCGCGGCCAGGAAGGCCACGAGGTCGGCGATGTGGGCGTCGATGGCGTCGCGAATCTGGCGCAGCTCCGCGAGGGAGGCGCCCTGGGGGTCGGGTGTGGGCCAGTCCAGGTAGCGCCGCCCCGGAACGACCGGGCAGGCATCGCCGCAGCCCAGGGTCACGACGACGTCGGCCGCCTCGACGATCTCCTCGGTGAGGGGCTTGGGGTAGGCGGGCCCCAGGTCCGCGCCCACTTCGGCCAGGACCTCGGCGAGGTGGGGCTCTACCTCGGCGCCGGGCGAGGTCCCCGCGGAGGAGACGGTGACGGACCCGGTGGCGCGGTGAGCCAGGAGGGCGGCGGCGATCTGCGAGCGCCCGGAGTTCTGGCCGCACACGAACAGCACGCGCGCCGGTCGTGAGCTCGGTGCGCTGTGCATGGCGGCGAGGGCGTCCAGGCGTTCCGCGGCCAGACGCTCGGCGAGGACGTCCAGGTGGGTGGTGACCCGGGCGGTGGTGGCAAGGCGCTGGCGGGAGTCGATGATGAGCGCCTGCACGGTCTCGGTGGAGAAGCTGCCCTTGTGTCGGGCCGCCAGCCGTGCGGCTCCCACATCGACGCGTTCGTGCAGGAGTGATTGCGGTTCGGGCGTGGCCATGCTCTGGACCCCCTGGGAGAAAGTAGCCGTTGGCCAACTCATCAGTGTTAGCTGATGCGATAGTATCAGCCCATGCTGATATCAGTAGAAACTGATTTGATGAGAGTGCTGTCCGACCCGCTGCGCCTGAGGATCGTCACCCTGCTCTCCCGCGAGACCCTGTGCACGACGCACCTGATCGAGGAGACCGGGGCGCGGCAGACCAACCTGTCCAACCACCTGCGGATCCTGCGCGAGGCGGGCGTGGTGGAGACCGAGCTGTGCGGCCGGTTCACCTACTACCAACTGCGTCCGGAAGCCTTGGAAGCTCTGGCCTCCCACCTGGCGGACCTGGCCGCCACGGCCCGTGCGACCGATGCCACACAGAACCGGAGGCCCTGCTGATGACCTCGACCGACAAGACGACCAGCGGTACAGATGAGACCGTCGTCGCGAAACTCTCCTTTCTGGATCGGTTTCTCGCCGTGTGGATCCTGCTCGCCATGGCGGTCGGGCTGGGTCTGGGCCGGGTGGTCCCGGGACTGAACGAGGCCCTGGCCGCGATGGAGGTCGGCGGGATCTCGCTGCCCATCGCCCTGGGTCTGCTCATCATGATGTACCCCGTGCTGGCCAAGGTCCGCTACGACCGCCTTGACACCGTCACCCGCGACCGGCGCCTGCTCATCTCCTCGCTGGTCGTCAACTGGTTGGTCGGCCCGGCGGTGATGTTCGCGCTCGCGTGGATCTTTTTGGCCGACCTGCCCGAGTACCGCACCGGGCTGATCATCGTGGGTCTCGCCCGCTGCATCGCCATGGTGATCATCTGGAACGACCTGGCGTGCGGCAACCGCGAGGCCGCCGCCGTGCTGGTGGCGCTCAACTCGGTCTTCCAGGTCCTGGTGTTCGGCCTGCTGGGCTGGTTCTACCTCGACCTGCTGCCCGGTTGGCTGGGCCTGGACACCGGGGGTCTGGACGCCTCACCGTGGCTGATCGCCCTGAACGTGGTGATCTTCCTGGGCATCCCGCTGGCCGCGGGGTTCCTGACCCGCCGGGTCGGTGAGCGGCGGATGGGCCGGGAGCGCTACGAGACGAACTTCCTGCCCAGGATCGGCCCGTGGGCGCTGTACGGGCTGCTGTTCACCATCGTGCTGCTGTTCGCCCTCCAGGGGGATCGGATCACCAGCCAGCCGCTGGACGTGGTGCGCATCGCGGTGCCGCTGTTGGCCTACTTCGTCATCATGTGGTTCGGCACCTTCGCCTTCGGCAAGGCGATCGGGATGGACTACGACCGCACCACGACCCTGGCGTTCACGGCCGCGGGCAACAACTTCGAGCTGGCCATCGCGGTGGCGATCGCGACCTTCGGCGTCACCTCGGGTCAGGCCCTGGCCGGGGTGGTGGGCCCGCTGATCGAGGTGCCCGTGCTCATCGGACTGGTGTACGTGTCGCTGGCCTGGCGCAAACGGTTCGCACCCGAACGCAGGTAGGAATCACCTCCAGGAGCAGGGCCACGTCCCGCAAGGATCCGACACGGGCCCTGCTCCTTCGTGCACGGCGCGTTGCCCAGGCAACGATCGCCGGCACACTGCGGAGCACCGAACACCCACGAAGGAACGGGAATGCACACCGAGCAACGCCTCGTCGACGTCGCCGTCATCGGCGGCGGCGGCGGACAGGCCGGACTGGCCGCCGGGTACTTCCTGCGTCGCGCCAAGGCCGACTTCGTCATCCTGGACGACCACGACGGGCCGGGAGGGGAGTGGCCCCAGTACTGGGACTCCCTGCGCCTGTTCTCCCCGGCCTCGCACAGCATGCTCCCCGGCTGGTGGATGCCCGAGGAGGAGGGGCCAAGAATACCCCTCAGCCTCTCACGTGGCCTGGTACCTGGGCGAGTACGAACGCCGCTACGAGCTGCCGGTCCACCGCCCTGCCAGCGTGCGACGGGTCGAGCGGGCCGATGACCGGCTGCGCCTGGTGACCAACGGGGACACCTGGCTTGCCCGGCGGGTGATCAGCGCCACCGGCACCTGGCGGGCTCCGTATACTCCCGACATCCCGGGCCGGGACGTCTTCGCGGGCAGGCAACTCCACACCGTGGACTACCGCCGTCCCGGCGAGTTCGCTGGGCAGCGCGTGGTGGTCGTCGGCGGGGGCAACTCCGCCGCCCAGATCCTCGCCGAGCTGACCACGGTCGCACAGACCACCTGGACTACCTCACGACCGCCCCGGTTCCTGCCCGACGACGTCGACGGACGGGCTCTCTTCGCCATCGCCACCGGAACCCAGAAGGCAGACAACCAGGGAGGCCCGAAACCCAAGAGCATCGGCGACCTGGGCGACATCGTGGTCGTGCCGAGTGTGCGCGAGGCCCGCGAACGTGGTGCACTCAAGGCCGAGCCGATGTTCGACCGACTCACCCGCACCGGCGTGGCCTGGGCGGACGGCTCCGCCCAGGACTTTGACGTGATCCTGTGGTGCACGGGATTCCGGCCGGTTCTGAACCACCTCGAATCCCTGGGGATCGTGGGCGGGCAGGGTCGGGTCGCGGTGGAAGGGCCCCGAGCGGTGGCTGAACCCTGCCTGCACCTGTTGGGATACGGGGACTGGACCGGGTCAGCCTCGGCCACCCTCATCGGCGCGGCGCGCACGGCCAAGGCGACCGTCGCTCAGATCACCCGGGAGCTAGAGAGCGAGGCACGGCCCGAAACGGCGTGAGGTGCAGGGTGTTCAGTGCCACTGGAGAGCGCGCGCACCGCGCGCGGTGGCGCGGTAGACCCCCGGCATATCGGTGGGTTCGGCGTAGTAGGGACTCCAGGACCCACAGCAGCCGTCCGATGAGATGGGGCTAGCCGATCGGAGCGGAGCCACATCCAGGCAGGAGGTACAAACCAGACACGGCCGCCATCGCACGCAACAGCGTCCGGTTCCCCGATATGTGCGACAGTTGCTTCCGGTAAGGCGTGACTCGGACAGCCATCTTCCTATTCTCATGTGCCGGTGGACTGAGCGCGGCCGACGCTGTTGATAGCGTCGATGAGCAGCTTGGGGCGGGTGCCGATGGAGTTGCCGAAGATGGCGGTGACCGAGGCGGCCATGGCGATCATGGCCCACACCGGGTTGATGAGCCCGGTGGCGGCCAGCGGGACGCCGATGCCGTTGAAGGCGAAGGCCAGCACGACGTTGGCGCGGGTGCGCGCGTAGGAGCCCCTGCTGATGTCGCGGGCCCGCAGGACTGCTGAGACCTCGCCGCGCAGCAGCACGATGTCGGCGGACTCCACGGCGATATCGGTGCCCCCGCCCGCGGCGATGCCCACGTCGGCCTGCATGAGGGCGGGGGCGTCGTTGATACCTTCACCGACCATGGCCACCCGGACGCCACCTTGTTGCAGCTCGCGCACGATGGTCGCCTTGGCCTCGGGCCGCACACCAGCGTGTACCCGTTCGATCCCGACCTGGTCGGCGATATGGGCCGCGGCGCGCTCGTTGTCGCCGGTGAGCAGCACCGGCTCCAGCCCGGCGCGGCGCATCGCCGCGACCGCTTGGGCGGCGTCGGGACGCAGCTCGTCACCGAGCGCGAGCACACCCAAAGCGGTGGTATCGGCGGCCACGGCGATCACGGTGTGCCCGGCACTCTCCCACTGTTCGATGCGCTGGGCCAGTGGGGAGAGGTCGACGCCGTTGTCGGTGAGCAGTCCGGGACGCCCCACCACCACGGTGCGGCCGTTCACGGTGGCGCGCACGCCTGAGCCGGTCAGCGAGGTGAAGTCCGCGGCTTCGGGCACGGCCAGTTCGCGTTCGGTCGCGGCGGCCACGACGGCGCGGGCCAGCGGGTGCTCCGAAGGGTTCTCGGCGCCAGAGGCCAGGATGAGCAACTCCTGTTCATCGCCCACGGCCTCGATGCCCCGCACGGTGGGCTTGCCCTGGGTGAGGGTGCCGGTCTTGTCCAGGGCGATGCGCCGCACCAGGCGCAGGGTCTGGAAGGCTTCCCCGGTGCGCATGATGATGCCCGCATCGGCGGCGGCGCCGGTGCCGCGCACGATGGCCAGCGGTGCGGCGATCCCGACCGCGCACGGGTAACCCATCACCAGCACACTCAAGGAGGCGAAGACGGCGCGGCGCACATCCACTTCCCCGGCCAGGACCCAACTGCCCGTCAGCCAGCCGACCAGGGCCAGGGCGGACAGGGTCAGCACGGTGGGGGTGTAGACGCGCAGGACCTTGTCGACCAGGTGCAAGATGCCGGGTTTGAGGGCGCGGGCGTCCTCCACATGGCGCACCACCTGGGCCAGGAACCCCTCGGTCCCGGTGGCGGTGACCTCGATGAGCAGGCTGCCGGTGGTGTTGATCGCACCGCCCACGACCTCCTCGCCCTCTCCGCGCTCAGATGGGACCGGCTCCCCGGTCACCAGGGAGAAGTCGA
Organism: Nocardiopsis sp. NPDC055879; assembly: GCF_053615935.1. Lineage (NCBI taxonomy): Bacteria > Bacillati > Actinomycetota > Actinomycetes > Streptosporangiales > Nocardiopsidaceae > Nocardiopsis > Nocardiopsis sp. NPDC055879. The sequence goes on along the minus strand of NZ_JBSHCT010000019.1, from coordinate 69,967 downwards.
CGGCGGAGTGGCCCAAGACGATGCGCCCGTCCAGCGGAACGCGCTCGCCGGGGCGCACCCGCACCAGGTCACCCACCGCGACCTGGTCGAGGGCAACCTCGGACTCGGTGCCCTCAGCGGTCACCGTGCGGGCCAGGTCGGGCTGCAGGTCCAGCAGTTTCCGCACGGACTGGCTGGAGCGGGTCTTGACCAGCAGTGAGAGCCATTCGGAGAAGACGTGGTAGTTGACCACCAGCACGCTCACGGCGAAGAACGCCGCCGTGGGATAGCCGGGCAGTACGCCGCTCAGCCCGATGAGGCCGCCGGCGATACCGGCGAAGGCACCGGCTTCCAGCAGCACGTGCTGATTCAAGATCCCCCGGCGCGCTGACTGGTAGGCCATGCGCAGGATGTGCTGGGCGATGCCCAGCACAACGGCGAAGGCCAAAAGGGCGGCCAGCCAGCCGATCACCGGCCCCTCCAGCACGCCGGTGGCGCGTAGCCCCAGCGCGGCCACGCCGGGCGCGACGATCGCTGCGGTTCCAGCGGCCGCCGTGGCGGTCCCGGCCCGGCGCAGCAGCGCGAAGGACAGCGGCACCATCACCACGACCACCGAGGCGGGGACCAGTACCGACCAGATGCCGGTGACCTCGGCGATCAGCCCGATCGCCGTGAGAGAAGCGGCCACGGCCGCCAGCAGCCGACGGCCCTCAAAGAACAGGTCGGCCTCCTCGTCCTCGAACGGGCGCAGCTTGCGCGGGTCGTAGAGGTCATAGCCCACATCGCGCAGCGTGGACAGGATCTTCTCCGGATCCACCAGCTCGGGGTCGTAGTCGACCAGGGCTTGTTCGTGGGTCAGGCTCACCGCCACCGTGCCCACGCCGTCCATGCGCCCCAGCGCCTTTTCGATCGTGCCGGTGCACAGCGAGCAGTGCAGACCCGCGATCCGGGCCCGGATACGCCGATGCCCCGGCACGGTGCTGGGCTCGGAGCCCCACAGCCGCGGCTGCTCCTCGTTGACGGTGCTCATCTGTGCGACTCCTTCACGACCTCGAAGCCGGCCGTGCGGATGCGCTCGACCAGCCCCCCGTGCTCGGTCGAGGCGGGGTCGAGGCGGATCTCGACCCGCCCGCTCGCGTGATCGGCCGCCACTGCGCGTACCCCTTCCACACGTTCGAGCGCCTGCTCGATACGGCTGGCGCATCCGGAGCACGACATTCCCTGCACCTGCAGCACCACGGTTTCCATCAGCGCATCTCCCTGTGTTGACGTGCGGTTTTACCGTTCACCACATACGCTAGAACCTTGCCCGAGGGGCAAGGTCAAGGGTCGATAGCGTCGCAAAAAGGAGACCGTCGTGGAGATGACTGTGGGGGCCGCCGCCAAGGCCGCGGGGGTGAGCGCCAAAGCGGTGCGGCTGTGGGAGTCCAAAGGGTTGTTGCCCTCGGCCGAGCGGACCGGGGCCGGCTACCGGCTGTTCACCGACGCCGACGTGGAGGTGCTGTGCTTCATCCGCCAGGCCAAGACCCTGGGGCTGAGCCTGGCCGAGATCAAGGACGTCCTGGATTTGCGGCGTCGTGGTGATGTGCCGTGTGCGCGGGTCACCGGCCTGTTGGACGCCCACATCGCCGACATCGACCGCACACTCGCCGACCTGCGCCAGCTGCGCAGCACCCTGACCAGTGCGCGGCGCACCGCCCATGAGAACCACTGCCAGGGCACGGATGCCGCCATCTGCCAGATCATCGAAACCGCCCCCCGCGCCGGTTGAGGCTCCCACCCCGACGCGGGGAAACGACAACGGGGGCGTGGACCGCACGGTCCGCGCCCCCGCCTTGACGCGCGAGCCGACTCAGGCCGAGGCCATCTCCCGGCACGCCTGCGCGCAGCGCCGACACGCCGCCGCGCACTCACGGCACGCCTGGGCGTCGTACTTATCGCACTCCTGGGCGCACGCCTCACAGATCTCGGCGCACAGCAGACACACCCGCGCCGCCCACTGCGATCCCCGCGCCAGCAGCGTCACGCACAGCGCGCAGATCGCCGCGCAGTCCAGGCACAGCCGCGCGCACTGGGCCATCTCGGAGTCGTTGACGCAGCAGGTGTAGGCGCACGCCTCACACGCCTGCTGGCACTCGCTGCACGCGTCCACGCACGCCTTGTTGCGTTCCTCCACCGTTGCCACTGCCATGACCATCCCCTTTGACCATTGTTTTCGCTGTTCAACGCGGTCGCCTGCCCGCCGGTAGCGAAAGCGTGCCCACGCGCAGCCGATCACATCCGCACGCTAAGCCTCGATCCACCGGCCAGTGACCGTGTTGGGATGGGGATGACGCAAAAAGGTGCCTGCTGACCGGGGACGATGGGAGTTCTCACGCTTCCGTCCGACCCGATCAGCAAGGCACCTCGTAAGTGAAATCCTCCCACACCCCCGCGGCGATCTCCGCCGCGTTCGATGACCCCAACCTGATCGCGCACGCCGGGCTGGTCCCGGTAATGCGGCTGGCCCAGCGGTGCGGGCTCGCCCGCCTGGTGACGGAGAAAGTGAAACTGGGCGAGGCGAAGAACGGAGCGGGCGCGGCGGCCCACGCCAAGGTCACCAGCATCGTGGCGGGGATGGTCGCCGGGGCGGACAGCATCGACGACCTCGACGTTCTGCGCCATGGTGCCATGGCGACCGTGTTCGACGGCATCCGCGCCCCCTCCACCCTGGGCACCTTCCTTCGCGCCTTCACCCACGGCCACGCCCTCCAACTCCACGCCGTGCACCGCAGGTTCCTCGGGGAACTGGCCGCACACACCCCTCTGCTGCCCGGAGCCGACCACAAGGCGTTCATCGACGTCGACTCCACCCACAAACGCGTCTACGGCCGCACCAAACAGGGCGCTGAGTACGGCCGGTTCAAGGGCATCCGCACCCTGCACCCCCTGCACCCCCTGCTCGCCACCATCTGCACCCCTACCTCCCGACCGGTGATCGCCACCGTGCGGATGCGCCGCGGCAAAGCGGCCGACTCCCGCGGCGCGGCCAAGCTTGTCAGCGAGGCCCTGGCCACCGCCCTGGAGGCCGGCTGCACCGGCATGCGTGTGCTGCGCGCGGACTCGCAGTTCTACAACGCCGACGTGATCGCCGCGTGTGGCCGGGCCGACGCCCGCTTCTCCATCACCTGCGGCATGAACCCCTCCATCAGAGGGGCCATCGCCGCCATCGACGAGGACGCCTGGCAGCAGATCACCTACCCCACAGCGGTGCCCGACCCCGAAACCGGCGAACTCATCTTTGGCGCTGAAGTCGCCGAGATCGGCGCCTACGCCGCGTTCGCCAGCCGCAAGAAAGCAGAGCGGGTCACGGCCCGGCTGATCGTGCGCCGGGTCCGTGACCTGGCAAAACCCGCCCTCGTGGGTGAGCAGGGCGAGTTGTTCCCCGTCTGGCGCTACCACCCGTTCTTCACCGACAACCCCGCGCCGATGCTCGTGGCCGAGCGGGAGCACCGCCACCACGCCATCGTTGAGCAGGTCATAGCGGACAGCAAGCACTCTGCTCTGGCCCACCTGCCCTCGGGGCGCTTCAACGCCAACGCCGCCTGGCTCACCCTGTGGGCGATGGCCTACAACCTGCTGCGGGCCACCGGCACTCTGACCTCTACCTTCCATGCCAGGGCCACCACCGCCACCCTGCGCGCCCACCTGATCCAGGTCCCGGCCCGCCTTGCCTGCTCTGCACGGCGTATCACGCTGCACTTACCGCGTGGCTGGCCTTGGTGGCAGGCGTGGACGCAGCTGTTCGACACCGTGCACCGCCCACCCGAAGTGGCCTGAGAGCCGCTGCGCGACCCGCCCGCCAGGGCTCGACCGGAACCGAACTCGTGGAAAAGCTGGGCAGACCAGCGGATACCGCATGCCCAACCACAGCCGCCGCTTCGCACCTGGCTCACGAACCAGTCAGAAAGTCACTTTTGAACCACGTCGGTGGATCGAGGCTAAGCCCCTGTCCCCGGGGCAAGGTCAAGGACCGACACGGGCCAGCACTCCGCGGCAGGTGCCTGCGACGCGCAGCTCCTTGAGGTCGGGGATGTGGCCGTACAGCGTTTCCGGGCTCACTCCGAGCATCTTGGCGATAGAGGTCACTGGCTACTCGGGGTTGGGCTGCATGTCGAGGGCTACGGAGTGGGTGCCAGACCAGGGCCACTCACCGGTCCACAATGAGCCCCTCCACGGTCCGCACTTTGTTCAGCTCGGTGGATAGCGGTGGGCGGTGTTGCTGTCGGCGTGTCCCATCAGTCCGGCCACCCACAGGTCGGCCCGTTAGGCCGAGTGGCAGATCACCCGGAACCTTGGGCGCGAGGCACGGCTCGGGACGGCGTGGGGGGCGGGGTTTCAGTGCCACTGGAGAGCGCGCGCACCGAGTGCGGTGGCGCGGTAGACCCCTGGAACTTCGGTGGGTTCGGCGTACTCCAGGGACTCCAGGACCCACAGCAGCCGTGCGATGAGGTGGGCCCGTGCCGTGAGTGGAGTGCTGTGCCGCCACATGTCGGCGATGTCCTGGGCCGAGGCCGGTCCGTCGTCGCACAGGGTCCTCAGTGCCCGGCGCCTGGCCGCGCTGAGGTGGCGCAGGGAAACCGTCTTCTCCTCTTCCACGTTGTCCATCTCGGACATGGTGGCCTCTACCTGCCGCATGGTTGTCTTCTCTCTCTCACGTGAGTCGGTTCGGACGGGCCATGCGCGTGCGAGCGCTTCCGTCAGCGGCGTGCTCCGGCGAGAAGTCGTCGCACGACGTGGCGAGCGTCGCGTCCGACCCCGCGCAGGGTTGCCGAGGAGAAGCTGCGCTGGAACTCCAGCCCCACGTATCCCAGCCCTGGCACAGTGGTGGATATTCCGCCCCGGTGCAGCGGACGCCCACCGGAGTCCAGTGCGTCGGTCGAGGAGAGGTAGTCCAGGGCGGGCTGGTAGCCAGTGGCCAAGATGAGGGCGTCGGCCTTCTCCACGGTGCCGTCGGCCCAGGTGATCTTGTCACCGTCCAAGCGGGTGAACATCTCCCGCCGATCGGGGTTGCCCGAGGCGAAGGCCGCACGGTAGCGGCCGTCGTCGTTGACCAGGGTCGGGCCCTTCTCCCACACGCCGCGCAGCGGAGCGGCGTCCAGACCGCTGTGGGTGAACCACCAGTGGATGTCCCGGCCCAGGGGCCGCTGGTTCGCCCAGGACATCGGGGAACGGGTGGCCAGGCTCACCCGGGCCACGTCAGCGAGTTCCGCGGCGATCTGCACCCCGGAGTTGCCGCCGCCGACCACCACGACACGCTGACCGGTGAAGGACTCGGATGCACGGTACTCGGCGGCGTGCAGCACGGTGCCGTCGAAGTGCTCCAGTCCCGGTAGCTGGGGCCGGTGGGGTCGGGTGAACCCACCAGTGGCCGAGACCACCACCGAGGAACGCACGCGGGACCCGTAGGCGGTGGTGAGGAGGAACCCACTCCTGTCCTGTTCGACCTTCTGCACCCGCTGGCCGTAGCGCAGGTCCGCATCCAACCGGGAGGCGTAGTCGCGCAGGTACTTCACCACTTCGTCCCTGCGGGGGTAGTGCTCTGGGTCGCCCGGCATTGCACGTCCGGGCAGTGAGGAAAAGCGTGCGGGGGAGAACAGGGTCAAGCTGTCGTAGTAGTGCGACCAGGAGCCGCCCGGCTGGTCGGCCGCCTCCAACACGAGGGGCCGCACGCCTTTGCGCTTCGCGGCCCAGGCAGTGGCCAGACCTGCCTGACCGGCACCGATAACGATGAGGGGGACGTCTTCCATGACGGAGATTTCCTTCGTTCGTGTGCAGGCGAAACCTCGCACGGGGGAGCGCGCCGGGGCGATGGTCAAGAAGGAGTGGAGGGAACCTGTTCGCTCCTGGTGCGGGTGGCCAGGGCGATCAGCGCGCCGAGGGCCGCCAAAGCTCCCAGTGCCACGAACACCGCCGGATACCCGCCCAGCGGCCCGGCCAGTGCCGCGCCCGCCCAAGGCGCGACCGCGATGGCCAGCATGAGCGGGGTGTGCATGATGCCGTTGAGGGTGGCGTAGTGCCGGGTGCCCCACCGGTCGGCGACAGCGGTCGCCTGGAGGAGGGTGAGGATGCCGCGTGCCATGCCCGCCAGCACCGCCAGGGCCAGGACCAGCCCCCAGGGGCCCGGTACCAGTGCCAGGAGAAGGGTGGTCACGGAGCAGGCGGCCAGCACGGCCGCGGTGCGCGGCACCGGGCCGGTCCACCGTTCCAGGGGCGCGTAGACCAGGCGGCCAAGCACCTGTCCCACACCGCCCACACCCAGGGCCCAGGCCGCTTCCGTCGTGCCGAAGCCCTGTCCCTCCAGCAGGGGGACGATGTTGACCACGACCGCGAAGACGGTGAAGGACCCCAGGGCCAGAGCCGTCGTCAGAGCCCAGAACGCACGGCTGCGCAACACGGTGTCCACACTCCGTTCCCGGTCGCCTCTCTGCCCGCCGCCGTGGGGGATCCACTCCCGGGGCAGGGCGAAAGCGTGCAGGGGCACCACCACGGCGAGCAGTACGGCCGCGAGCACCAGATAGGCGCTCCTCCACCCCCAGGCCCCCTCCAGGAGCGCGGTCAGGGGAGCGAAGATCGTGCTGGCCAACCCGGCGACCAGGGTCAGCGCGGTCAGGGCCCACACCTTGCCTTCCCCGTACCAGTGGGTCAGGGCGGCGAAGGCCGGAGGATAGAACAGTCCGGCCATCGCGGCTCCGGCCACCAGCCAGGCGGCGGCGAACCCCCACACGTTCGGGGCCAGGGCGATGGCCGCCACGGCGGGAGCCGCGACCAGCGCTGCTGCCGTCATCGCCGGGCGCGGCCCCCGGGCCTGCACCCAGCGCCCCACCGGGACACCCGCCAGCCCCGCCATGACCTGGGACGCGGAGAACAGCGCGGTCACCGTGGTCAGCGACCACCCGGTGTCGGCGGTGATGCTCGGCGCCAAGACCGGGAATGCGTAGAACAGCACTCCGTAGCTGGTGGTGACGGTGACGCACAGGGCCCACAGGCCCCGGCGCGCACCGACCACGGTGGGTGCGGGCGCGCCGGAGACCTGGCCGGACAGAGGGGTCACGCGACCCGTTCCGGCTCGGGCAGCGCGCTCTCCTGGGGCGAGCCGCAGGAGCCGCCGCTCTCCGCGGCCGTGTCCGCTTCGTCGGACAGACCTCCTCCGCTGCAGACACCCGTCTCGGGCAGGACCAGTTCGACGCGGAGGGCGCCCTCGTGGTCGCCGACCAGGTGGGCCGCGATGCTGCGCACCTGCTCGTATCCGGTGAGCGCGAGGAAGGTGGGCGCGCGCCCGTAGGACTTCATCCCCGCCAGGAAGAACCCCTCCTCCGGGTGGGAGAGCTCCCTCGCGCCGTGCGGGTAGACGGTGCCACAGGAGTGGACGTTGGGGTCGATGAGCGGGGCCAGCTCCACCGGCGCCTGGAGGGCCGGGTCCAGGCCAAGCCGGATCTCGGAGAGGAAAGACAGGTCGGGACGGAACCCGGTCAGCGCCACGACCTCGTCCACCGGCTCCAGTTTCCGGCCGTCCTCACCGGTCAGGACCAGGCGCTCCTGTGCCAGGCGCACCTCAGCGGTGCGGAATCCGGTGACCACATCGAGATGCCCGGCCTCGACGGCCTGGCGGGCGCGCTCGCCGAGGGCGCCGCGCGCGGCGAGCTGGTCGTCCGAGCCTCCGCCGAAGGCATCGCCGATCTCACCGCGGCGCAGCACCCACACCGCCTTGGTCCCCGGGTTCTCCTCGGCCAGCGCGGCCAGGGAGACCAGGGCGGTCAGCGCCGAGTGGCCGCTCCCGACGACGGCCGTGGTGCGTCCGGCGTGGCGGGCCCGGGTGCTCGCGTCGCCCAGGTCCGGGACGCGGTGGGTCAGGTGTGCGGCCGCGTCGGTCTCGCCCAGGGCGGGCAGGCCGTCGCCGCCCACCGGGTTGGGCGAGGTCCAGGTGCCCGAGGCGTCCACGACGGCGCGGGCCAGGACGCGCTCCTCCCCCTGGGCGGTGCGGATGCGCACCGTGAAGGGCTGCGCGTCGCGGTCGGCGTCGACCACCCGGTCCCGGCCCAGGCGGCTGACCCCGGTGACTTCCGCGCCGAAGCGGACCCACTCGCCCAGGGCCGCGGCGAGCGGGGCCAGGTACGACTCGACCCACTCCCGCCCCGTCGGATATCCATCATCGGCCGGGCGCTGCCACCCGGCGGCGGTGAGCAACTTTTCCGCGGCCGGGTCGACCAGGTCGCGCCACATCGAGAACAGGCGCACGTGCCCCCATTCGGCCACCGCGGCCCCAGCTCCCGCTCCCCTCTCCAGGACCAGGACCGGGACTCCCTGCTCGGTCAGCTCCGCCGCCGCCGCGAGTCCCACCGGACCCGCACCGATCACCACGACCGGACGCTCCTCGACCATGACACACCCTTTCATCGATTGGTGTCTATGGAACGAGACTTTATCGATGCTCGCCTATGGACGCAAGCATAGATCTTCGTCGATAATGGCGGTATGACCGTGATGCCGCTCGAACACACCGCTCGCCGCCTCCCCGTGGCCGAGGCTGAGACCTACGCTGCGTGGTTCGCCTGCCTGGCCGAACCCACCCGCGTCCGCCTGCTGCACGTCATCGCCACCACCCCGGGGTCGATCAGTGTGGGAGAGCTCGCCGAGACGGTCGATATCCGCCAGCCCACCGTCTCCCACCACCTGCGCAAGCTCGCCGACGTCGGCTTCGTCACCCTGACCAAGGTCGGCACCTCCACCCGCGTGGCGATCAACCCCGCCTGCTGCACAGGGCTGCCGCACGCCGCCGACATCGTCATGGGCGTCCTCAGCGCCCGCCCCTGCTGCCCCACCGACCTGCCCGCCGACGTCACCACCCGAGCCATGACCGACGACGACCTGGGGCCGGTGCGGGAGATCTACGCCCAGGGCATCGCCACCGGCGACGCCACCTTCGAGACCGAGGCCCCCGACATCGAGGCTCTGAGGAGCAAGTGGCTCGCGGGGCACCGCTGGGTCGCCGAGGCCGACGGCAGGGTGGTCGGCTGGGCCGGGGCCTGCGCCGTGTCAGCGCGCGATGTCTACGCGGGGGTCGTCGAGACCTCCGTCTACGTCGCCGAGGACGCACGCGGGCGGGGCGTGGGCAAGGCGCTGCTGTACCGACAGGTCATGGAGGCCGACGACACCGGACTGTGGACGCTCCAGACGTCGATCTTCCCCGAGAACAAGGCGAGTTTGGCCCTGCACCACCAGGCGGGCTTTCGCACCGTCGGCGTACGCGAGCGCATCGCCCAGCACCACGGCCGCTGGCGCGACACCGTCCTGCTGGAGCGCCGTCACGTCGCCGAGGGAACCGGCCCGGGCGCCGTGCCGTGCGCCGACGGCTCCACCGGTGCCCCCGCATGATTCCTGCACCAGCTCCGCCGCCCGCTCCCGACCCGGAGAAGACGCTCGTGCCCCCCACTCCGGACTGGGTGTACGAGGCCCGCCAAGCACACGTCAAGGACATGGCCGTACTGCCCAGACCCGATCTGGCACAGGTGCGCGACCTCGTGATCGCGGGTTTGCCTGTGCGGCTGTACGTGCCCGACACCACCGCCCACCTGCCGGTCCTGGTCTACTTCCACGGTGGGGGCTGGATCCTCGGCGACGTCGAGTCCTACGATCCGGCCGCCCGCACCCTGGCCCTGGCCTGTGGAGCAGCCGTGATCTCGGTGGACTACCGCCGCCCTCCCGAACACCCCTTCCCCGCAGCGGTGGACGACGCCGAAACCGTGGTGCGCTGGGTAGCCACTGAAGCGGGAACTCTCGGCCTGGACGCCTCCCGTGTGGGCGTCGCAGGTGACAGCGCGGGCGGACAGATCGCCGCGGCCACCGCGCTCCGGCTGACCGCCAGCAGCGACGCACCGCGACTGGCCGTGCAACTGCTCATCTACCCGGCACTCGACCTCACAGCGGCACCCTCCACACCTGAGGGAAACCCTTCCGCCAACGACCCGACAAGAAGACTGCTGGAGCAGATGTTCACCCTCTACCTGGGCGATACCGACCGCACCCGTCCCGAAGCATCCCCGCTCCTGGCCTCCGACCTGGAAGGCTTACCGACCACCGTCGTGGTCACCGCCGAACACGACCTCCTACGCGGCCAAGGCGAGCAATTCGCCCGCCGAACTCTCGCGGCCTGTGTGCCCACTTCCCTCGTCTTCGGCCGCGGCCTCGCACACGGATTTCTGGGGCGCGAGCCTGATCTGAACTCCCCGGCCTCCGCCGCCAACCGCGCTGCTCAGCATGTCCGCGAAGCACTGACGGCAGAACCTGACCGCACCAGGTGACCCACCTGTTCTCGCTGGATGCCCTCCTGCCCGCCAAAGCCGCCGCCTGGTGCGCCTGTCTCGCTCTGGCGTGCGGCGCCGACCTACCCGCCCAGCCGGTGCGCGTCAGGCGGGCGGACACCGAGGCGGCGGCTTCCTCGTGACGGACCCTCGCGAGGAAGAAGGCTCTGCCGGTCCAGCGGCGCAGGCAACGCGCTGATCACCCGGGAGCTTGCGGGGGAGTCCTCCTGTCGAGTGAGCGGTTGCCCCCGTGGTGCGAGACCTCCGCCGATCTTCGTTCACCTTGGGTGCTCGCGCATGCGCGCGCCGCTGACCTGTGGGTCCGTTGTCCACGAGGGAAATCGGTCTTTCCAGTCAGGTACCCGCCCCGTTCACCTTGGATTCACTTAGACACATTTACATACGTCTTGACGTCATAGTTCGAGATGGCGGGCTGGTTGAACTCAAGATGAGGGGCAAGGTTGTGACCAAGCACAAGCGCGCGTTCGTTGGCGTCGCGGGAGCGACGGCACTGGTGGCCGCGCTGACCGCCTGCGGTGGAAACCAAGGCGCCGACGCGGGTGACGGTGACGGACTGTCCGGCACGGTCAACGTGGACGGCTCCAGCACGGTCGGACCACTGTCGACTGCGGCGGCCGAGTTCTTCCAGGAGGAGAACCCGGGTGTGCAGGTGACCGTGGGCATCTCCGGTACCGGCGGCGGTATGGAGAAGTTCTGCAACGACGAACTCGACGTCACCGGCGCCTCCAGGCCCATGGCCGAGGACGAGGCCGCCAACTGTGAGACCAACGGTGTCACCTACGAGGAGTTCCACGTCGCCAACGACGCCCTCACCGTCGTGGTCAACAAGGAGAACGACTGGGCGACCTGCCTGACGGTCGAGCAGTTGCAGGAGATCTGGGAGCCGGACTCGCAGGTCACCAACTGGAACCAGGTCGACGACTCCTTCCCGGACGAGCCGCTGGAGCTGTTCGGGGCCGGTACCGACTCGGGCACCTTCGACTACTTCACCGAGGCCGTCAACGGTGAGGAGGGCGCCACCCGCACCGACTACGCCCCCAGCGAGGACGACAACGTCACCGTTCAGGGCGTGTCCGGCAGCCCGGGCGGCATGGGCTACTTCGGGTTCTCCTACTTCGAGGAGAACGCCGAAAATCTCAACGCGGTGGAGATCGACAACGGTGAGGGCTGTGTGGCGCCGAGCGTGGAGGCCGTCCAGGACAGCTCCTACGCTCCGCTGGGCCGTCCGCTGTTCATCTACCCCACGGCCGCCGCGCTGGAGCGGCCCGAGGCGCTGGCCTTCGTGGAGTTCTTCGTCGCCGAACACGCACAGATCGCCGAGGACTCCTTGTTCATCCCGCTCAACCCCGAGCAGGAAGAGGAGCTCAACGCCGACCTGGAAGCGCTGAAGGAGAGCGCCAACTCATGACGGACACGTCATCGAGGACCGCCGCAGCGGCGCAGCCGCTGCGGCGGTCCCGCCCGCGTTACGGCGAGACCGCCATCCAGGTCCTGCTGGCGGTCGCCGCCCTGGTCTCGGTCGCCACGACCGTGGGCATCGTGGGCTCTCTGGTGCCCACGACGGTGGAGTTCTTCCGCCAGGTCAGCTGGCAGGAGTTCTTCTTCACCACCGAATGGACGCCCCTGTTCGCTGACCCGTCCTACGGTGTGCTGCCGCTGGTGAGCGCCACGTTGCAGATCACGGTGATCGCGCTGTGCGTGGCCATCCCCGTGGGTCTGGGCGCGGCCGTGTACCTGAGCGAGTACGCCCACCCGCGCACCCGAGCCATCGTCAAACCGGTCCTGGAGGTGCTGGCTGGCGTCCCCACGGTGGTGTACGGGTTCTTCGCCCTGCGGTTCATCACCCCGTTCCTCCAGGAGCACTGGCCCTGGGCCGAAGGACCGCAGGTCTTCAACGCGCTCGCGGCCGGACTGGTGATGGGCGTGATGATCGTGCCCACCGTCGCCTCGCTGTCCGAGGACGCGATGAGCGCCGTCCCCGCCGGGCTGCGCGAAGGCTCCTACGCTCTGGGCTCCTCACCCCGCCAGGTCGCCACCCGCGTGGTCGTCCCCGCCGCGTTCTCGGGGATCGTCGCTGCCTTCGTGCTCGCGATCTCGCGCGCGGTCGGGGAGACCATGATCGTCGCCATCGCCTCGGGAGGACAGCCCACCCTGACGCTGAACCCGCTGGAGGGCATGCAGACGATGACCGGGTTCATCGCCGCCGCCGGGACCGGTGACCTGCCCATCGGCTCCCTGAGCTACCAGACCATCTTCGCCGTGGGCGCCCTGCTGTTCGCTATGACCTTCGTCATGAACCTGCTCAGCGCGCGTCTGGTGCGCAAGTACCGGGAGGTGTACGAATGACCGCCACCGTCGAACCTCGCACCGGCACACCCGCACCGGACACCGACCTGCGGCGCAGGGGCATCCGCTGGGCCGACCTGGTGTTCGCTGTGGTGTTGCGGGCCTGCGTGATCGTCGCGGTCCTGTTCCTGGCCGTCCTCATCGGCTACGTCATCATCGAGGGCTGGTCCCGCCTGGACCTTCGCCTGCTCACCAACTTCGCCTCGATTCGCCGACCGGAGACGGCCGGAGCCCAAGCCGCTCTGTGGGGCACCATCTGGCTCATCGGGCTGGTCGCCCTGTTCTGCCTGCCCACCGGGGTCATGGCGGCCATCTACCTGGAGGAGTACGCCAAACCCAACACCTGGTACAACCGGATGCTGGAGCTGAACATCTCCAACCTGGCGGCCGTGCCCTCCATCGTCTACGGCATCCTGGGCCTGGGCATCATCGCCCGGATGCTGGGACTGGGGTTCACCCTGGTCACCGGCGCCCTCACCCTGTCACTCCTGGTCCTGCCGGTGGTGATCATCGCTTCCCGCGAGGCGATCCGCGCCGTGCCCTCCTCACTGCGGGAGGCTTCCTACGGCCTGGGCGCCACCCGGTGGCAGACCGTCTGGCGCCAGGTGCTGCCCGCGGCGGTCCCCGGCATCGCCACCGGCTCCATCCTCGCCCTGTCCCGCGCCGCCGGAGAGGCCGCCCCACTGCTGCTGTTGGGCGGGCTGACCTTCGTCTCTTTCAACCCCGACGGCCTGCTCAGCCAGTACACGGCTCTGCCCATCCAGATCTACGGGTGGATCGCCCAGTCCCGTGGGGAGTTCCAAGCTCTGGCCTCGGCCGGGATCGTGCTGATGCTCGTGGTGATCCTGGTCATGAACTCCGCGGCCATCTTCATCCGCAACCGCTACCAGAGGAACTGGTGAGAATCCCATGACCACCACGTCCGCACACGGCGTCGCGACCAAGGCCCCGGTCACCCGCGTTGTCTACGACCGCGACGTCCCCGATCTGGGCAACCCCGTCTTCGAGATCACCGGCCTGTCGGTGTACTACGGCGAGTACCAGGCGGTACGCGACGTCAACCTCAAGGTCGGCCCGCGCCAGATCACCGCGATGATCGGCCCCTCCGGCTGCGGCAAGAGCACCGTGCTGCGCACCCTCAACCGGATGAACGACCTCATCCCCGGCGCCCGTGTCACCGGGACCGTGCGCTACCACGGCCATGACCTGTACGCCTCCGACATCGACCCGATCGAGGTGCGCCGCCGGATCGGCATGGTCTTCCAGAAGCCCAACCCGTTCCCCAAGTCGATCTACGACAACGTGGCCTACGGCCCCCGAGTCAACGGTGTCCGCAAGGGGCTCGACGACATCGTCGAGGAGGCCCTGATCAAGGCCGCCCTGTGGGACGAGGTCAAGTACAAGCTCAGGGAGAGCGCCTTGGCCCTGTCGGGCGGTCAGCAGCAGCGGCTGTGCATCGCGCGCACCATCGCGGTCAACCCCGACGTGATCCTGATGGACGAGCCCTGTTCGGCGCTCGACCCCATCGCGACCCTGCGCATCGAGGACCTGATGAACGAGCTGGCCAACGAGTTCACCATCGTCATCGTCACGCACAACATGCAGCAGGCGGCCCGGATCTCCGACCGCACGGCGTTCTTCACCGCCGACGTCGACGAGGCCGGGGAACGCCACGGCCGCCTGGTGGAGTACGACATGACGACCACCCTGTTCAACAAGCCCGCGAACAAGCGCACCGAGGACTACATCACCGGCCGCTTCGGGTAACCGGCGACCACAAGCACACAGATCCGGCAAGACCCGCACAGAAAACCTGGAGGTCGGTATGCCCGTCCGTACTGTCACTCTGACCGACCGGTCCCCGGCACGGTGCCACGCCCAGGTGCGCCCTCCCGAGTCCGGTCCCGTGCGTGTCCTGCTGGTGGAGTCCGAAGCCGAGATCTCGCACGGGCTGGTGCTGGATCTGGGTTCCCAGGGCATGGACATCGGGGTATGTACCGACAGCGCCCAGGCTCTGCTGCGTATCGGTATGGCCAGCCCCGACATCCTGGTTGTGGGGACCGACGTACCCGGTCTTCCCCTGGAGGCGCTCATCGTCGCGGTGCGCGCGGTCCTGGACATCCCGGTCATCATCGGCGTGCAGGACCACGATGCCGAACGCGCGGCCCGGGCCCTGGGCGCGGGCGCCACCGCCTGTGTCGCCCGCCCCTACCGGGTCCTTGAACTCGCCGCCATGATCCACGCCGCCCGCCCGGGACGCGCGCTCCGTGCGGAGGCGAGCGCCCCCGGTGTCGTGCGGGCGGGCATCCTCGAACTCGATCCGCACGGCTATCAGCTGCGTGTGTGCGGACGTCGGATCGACCTGGCGCTGCGTGAGTTCCAGCTCATGAAGTACCTGGTCGATCACGCCGGGCTCGTGGTGACCAGGGAACAGATATGGCGCGAGGTCTGGAACAGGGACCAGCCCATGGTCAACAACACCATCAGCGTGCACGTACGCCGCCTGCGCGACAAGCTGAGAAAGACCGAGGCCGGACACAGGTACATCCACACCATCCGCGGGGTCGGCTACCGCCTCGACGTCGACGCGGCCTGATGACAGGTCCCGGCATCCGCCCGCCTACAATGCACGTGTGGATCGGACGCATCTGGATGAACGCTCGGACGAGGCCGTCTCAGCGCCACCGCCTTACCCCGGTGCGGAGTCCGCGTACTCGCCGGAACGGGCGGACGATATCGCTGCCCTACTCAAGGCCGCCGCCGACCCCACCCGTCTGCGCCTGCTGCACGCCATCGCCACCGCCCCGGGCGGACAGGCGTACGTACAGGACCTGGTGGCCACGCTGGAGATCAGCCAGCCCACCGCCAGCCACCACCTCAGGAAGCTGCTCGACGCGGGTCTGCTCGAACGCCGCAGGGAAGGCAAGCGTTCGTGGTACTCCCTGTCCACAAACCACGGATCCGCCCTGCGTGACCTGCTGGGCCTGTCTGACCCCTCCACCTGAGGCACGCGAATCCCTCCAGGAACCGGCGCAGGAAAGTGACCATCCGATGAGTCCGCAGCCCCACGACGGGCCGACCCCGCAGCGAACCCTGGTTCCGCTTCCGATCGGCACGGCCAACCGACTGTCCGCCCAGCTCAAACTCCTCGCCGATCCCGTGCGGCTGCGCCTGTTCAGCCTGACGGTGACCGGCCCGAAGGAGGGCGTGGCCGTCAGGGACCTCGCCGCCTCCTTCGACCTGACCGACCCCACGGTCAGCCACCACCTCAAGGTCCTGACGGACGCGGGCCTGATCGAGCGGCACAGGGAGGGCAACCACACCTTCTACACCGCCACCCCGGCCGCGACCCGCCTGCACGGCGTTCTTCCCCGGCTCGTCTGCGCTGACGACAAGGACGGACAGGAGCCGACCCTGCGTGACGCCCTCGAACCCCTGCGAGCGCAGCAGCCCGGTGAGACCACCCGGAGAGGGCCGTCCCCCGCCCCTCTACCGGGGGTTCTGGACCCGCACGACATCCTCGCCCGGGTCCAGGAGCGGCTGACGATCCGCTTCACCGGCATCTTCTCGCCCGAGACCGTCCGCCGCTGCCTGACCGACTCCTACGAGAAGCTCTCCCACAGCGCCGCCGTGACCGCGCACCTGCCCGTGCTCACCGAACGCTTCGCCGCCGAGCGCCTGGCCTCTATCGCCCAGGTCCAGGGGCAGCTCGCCAAGCCAGTGCCAGAGGTGTTGTTCGTGTGCGTGCACAACGCGGGCCGCTCCCAGATGGCGGCCGGGCTCCTGCGCCACCTGGCAGGGGAGCGGGTACACATCCGCTCCGCCGGATCGCTGCCCCGGTCCGGGATCGACCCGGGCGTGTTCGAGGCCATGGCCCAGATCGGCATCGACCTGCGCACCGAGTTCCCCAAACCGCTCACCGACGACGTGGTCCGGGCCGCCGACATCGTGGTGACGATGGGCTGCGGAGACGCCTGTCCGGTCTACCCGGGCAAGCGCTACCTGGACTGGGACATCGCCGAACCCTCCGGGCAGCCCGCGGCGGCCGTGCACAGGATCCGCGACGACATCGACCAGAAGGTACGGGAGGTGCTCCTGCCCGCCCTCCTGGGGACGTGAGCCCGCCAGCGGTCTGAGCGGAGCCAGGGGTGAGGATCTCGCACACTGCGAGGAGTGCACCGTAGCCCTGGCAGCCGGGGCGGCTCAGTCGCAGGGGCGCCGGAGCGTGCGCGCCTGTTTCGCTCGGGTCGCCAGCGCGGTGATGTCCGCGGCGAGCGCGGTCAGGGCCTCGGGCCGCAGACCGTAGTAGGTGAACCTGCCGTGGGCCTGGGCGAAGACCAGTCCCGCCTCGCGCAGGATGCGCAGGTGATGGCTGATGGTGGACTGCCGGGAACCGGTCTCCTCGACCAGGTGGCAGGTGCACATCTGCTCGGTGGAGAGCAGCTGCACGATCCGGGCCCGTAGCGGGTCCCCGAACAGCTTCACCGCCACCACCGCGGGATCGCCTCCGCTGTCCGGTAGGGGTTCGTCGGTGGTCTCGGTGGTGTGGCTGTCGGCTGGCATCAGCATGCTTCGATGTCACCATTCCGCCGCGCCACAGTCAATTCCGCCTCTTTTGACCTGTACGACTGGCCTGAGTTCATGCGTCGTCGACATCACTGTTGGGACAGCTCCCAGATGGAAGCGACAGGCGCTCAGCGGCAGGAACGAGATGGCTCAGAGCTACGCACAGCAGGATGATCCTCGCGAATGTTCCCGCTGGCCAGTCCGGGCGATCAGGCCGATGTGCTCGCGTGTTTTAGGGCTGATCGTCGGGGCCGGGCCCCAGGGCTCCGGCAAAGTCGGGTTGTAGGGATGTGACCTGCTTCTTCGTAGGGCGAACAAGCAGAAGCGGGCGTGTCCGACCCGGTTGGATGGAAGTTCTTCACGCTTTCGCCCAACCGAGGAACACGCCCGCGAATGTCATCGTCTCACCCCGGCGAGCTCATCGTCGAACCCGTCTCACGCCAGGACCACCTGATCCAGGTCCTGGCAGGTGTGCCCGACCCGCGCAAACCCCGCGGACGACGCCACACCCTGGCCGCGCTGATCGCCGTGGCCGTCTGCGCGACCCTGGCCGGAGCCAAAGGGTTCACCGCCATCGGCCAATGGGCCACCGAGACCACCACCCACACCCTCACCGCCCTGGGCATGGTCCGGGGAGCCGCCGACGAGGCGACCTTCCGCCGCACCTTCGCCCGCCTGGATGCCGACCTGCTCGACCAGGTGCTGGGCGCCTGGTCCGCCACCCGCCTGGCCGTGATCAACGGATTGCGCATCATCTCCTTGGACGGCAAGACCCTGCGCGGTGCCCGCACCGGCACCGAAGGGGCACCGCACCTGGTCGCTGCCTTGTGCGGCACCACCACCCTGGGACAGGTCACGGTCCAGACCAAGAGCAACGAGATCCCCGCAGTGCGGGAACTACTCCAGTTCATCGACATCGCGGGTGCTGTCGTCACCCTCGACGCGATGCACACCTGCACCGATACCGCCAACACCATCCGGACCGGGGGCGCCCACTACGTCTTCACCGTCAAGGCCAACAACAAACACCTCTACGCCCAGCTCAAGAAGGTGCCGTGGAAGCACGTGCCCGCACACACCACACGCGATACCGGGCACGGCCGCAAAGAGACCCGCACGATCAAGACCGCCCAGGTCCCGGCATGGGTCACCTTCGAGGGTGCCGCCCAGATCGCTCAGCTACGCCGCACCACCTGGCGCAAGAAGTCCAAGGGCTCACCCAAACGCAAGAGCGTGGAGGTCGTCTACCTGATCACCTCGGCCGACCACCGCGTTGCGCCTGCGTTGGTGCTGTCCGGGTGGGTGCGCCAGCACTGGGGGATCGAGAACAAGCTCCATCACGTGCGGGATGTGACCTATGAGGAGGACCGTTCCCAGGTGCGCACGGGCAGCGCTCCGCAGGTCATGGCGACCCTGCGCAACACCGCGATCGGACTGCTCAGAGCAGCCGGGTTCGACAACATCGCCGAGGCCAACCGTCACATGATCCGCGACGAGGCTCGCCCGCTCAGACTCCTACAGACCTGACTTTGCCGGAGCCCTGGGTCGAGCAGTGGTACAACGTGACGCCGATGCGGACCACCGCCAAGCAGCGGCAGTACATGCGCGAGCACCAGGCGCAGCAGGCGGTGTTGCGTCAGCAGCGTCAGGCGCAGATGGAGAAGGCCGAGGCCAAGCAGAAGCTGATCAAGGCCGCGACCGGGTTGGCGCAGTTGGTGGCCGACGAGCTCGGTATCACCGCGGGGTTGGAGTGTTTCACCACCGGTGATCTGGGTGCGTGTGGTGAGACCGCGGTCAACGTGGCGTTGATGTTCGTGGGCGGGTTGCCGGCCAAGATCGCCGCGAAGTACGGGTTGCGGTGGGGTAAGGCCGCGGAGTTGGGGCGCAGGATCTCCGCTCTGGGTGGTGAGTTGATCGATGGGATCAAGGGCCTGAATCGGGCCAATAAGAAACTTGAGAATATCTCGGAGGCTTCCTCCAGCAGCTGTAACAGCTTCGCTCCGGGCACGGCGGTGGTGATGGCCAACGGGTCGCCCAAGCCGATCGAGGACGTCGACGTCGGTGAGAAGGTCCTGGCCACCGACCCGGAAACCGGGGAGCAGTCGGTTCGGACGGTGTTGGCCACCATTGTGGGCTCGGGGGCCAAAGCCCTGGTGCAGATCACCATCGATCCGACCACCGAACAAGACGCCCCTGAAGGGGACGAAACAGGTTCTGAGGAATCTGGGGGTGTTCCCGGCCCGGTGGTGGCTGGGGACGTGATCGTGGCGACCGATGGTCACCCCTTCTGGGTTCCGGACCTGGGCGTGTGGGTGGACGCGATCGACCTGGCCCCGGGTATGTGGTTGCAGACCTCGTCCGGGACCTGGGTGCAGGTCTCCGCGATCCAGGCCTGGACCCAGAGCGCGACGGTCCATAACCTGACCGTGCAGGGCGTCCACACCTACCACGTGGCCACGGACTCGCTGGATGTCCTCAACCATAATATTGGGGGAAGAAGAGGTGGATATGGTGAGTCTTGCGGCCTCTTCCATCCTGGCCCTAATGCCGCGGAAAGCATTCCCGCCAGAGATAAAGGGAGGAATTGGACTAGTTCTGAAAAGTCGGAGATGAATAGAATTGGCGATACCTATGGGTGTCACACGTGTGGAGTGAAAAATTCCGGGTATCCGTCGGGGACTTGGGTCAAAGACCATCAGCCAGTCTCCACTTTCATTGATGGTGATACTCCTCAAGTTTTGTTGCCGCATTGTAAGTCGTGTAGTGGTCAGCAGGGGCGTGCGTCGGCGCAAATGCAGAGAGACAAAATTAACCCGTACAGAGATCTTTAGATTGTGATTGTATGTCTGATGGTGGTGTCAATGGTGTTCCGGTTGAGTGGATAGGGACGCTTGGTGGGCCGTTGATCGTAATTCCTTGTGATCTTTTGGAATCGTGGAATGGGTCAGAAGATGGGGATTATGAAAGGGCGTGTAAGGTTGAATCGTACGCTGGGGTAATTTCTGTTGGCGGGGGCGAGGCCCTTGTTCTAGGGGGCACTCCAGATTTGACTGCTTATATTCCTTACCATCGATCATTTGTTCGATGGGGGGCGGCTGAGTCAGAGGAGCAACTGCTGGGCCTGCTGGAAATTAAGGATTCCGAACTTAGTGAAGTATGGTCAGGGTACTGGTTCTGTCAAAGTAAGCCGTGGATGCTCGATGCTGTCTGGTCTGGTACTGAGGTGGATGAATATATCGAACTCCCCTTTTGTCCCGGTAGATATTTGGTTCGCGTGTTTATTGTTGAAGGCGAAGCTTCGGCGGCTATTGTAAAAATGGAACTTTGTTCTTGATCTTTAGAGTTCATTCCGTTTTGGTGAACTTATGGTGCTGATCTTTGAGGTGCGTATTGGCGGGTGAGAGGCCCCGGCGTGTCATAAGAGCTCATCTCATTTGGATCCTCGGTGGTCTGGCCCAGTGTCGATGGTTGAGCGGTTGGTGCCGGACGGATTGTGGGAGCTGTTCCAACGGGTGGTGCCCGAGGCGCCCACTCGGCCTCAAGGCGGTGGGCACCTCGGGCACGGGGATCGCGAGGTATTGGCCGCGATCATCTTCGTCGCCACGACCGGCTGTACTTGGGCTCAGCTCCCACCGGTGTTCGGCCCCTCCGGGCCGACTGCGCATCGGCGTTTCACCGAGTGGAGTCGGGCTCGGGTGTGGGCGAAGCTGCACCGCCTGGTCTTGGATGAACTCGGTGCCCGTGGTGAGCTGGACTGGTCTCGGTGTGCGGTCGACTCGGTGAACATGCGTGCTCTCAAAAGGGGGACCTGACGGGTCCGAATCCTGTCGATCGGGGCAAGAAGGGCGCCAAGATCCACTTGATCACCGATCGAACCGGGCTTCCGATTTCCATGGCGATCTCGAGTGCGAACCTGCACGACAGCCAGGCGCTGCAACCTTTGATTCGCGCAATACCGCCCATCAGGTCCAGGCGAGGCCGCAGGCGGCGCAAGCCGGGCAAGCTCCACGGTGACAAGGGATACGACTACAACCACCTGCGCCGATGGCTCCGAGAACGCGGAATCGTCCATCGTCTGGCCCGCAAGGGTGTGGAATCCTCCCAGCGGTTGGGGCGACACCGCCGGCAGGTCGAGCGCGCCATGGCCTGGCTGTCCGGATGCCGCCGTCTCCATCGTCGCTACGATCGCAAAGCCGAACACTTCCTCGCGTTCGACGGCATCGCCTGCACGTTGATCTGCTTCCGCAGACTTACCAAATGAGACGACCTCTAAGGCATGGAGGCCACCCCGAATCCCCGTACCCCTGAAGAACCACGGCCCCGGCGTAGTTTTCCTTTGAGCTGTTCTGCACCGTTTTGATCTGGCCGGTTGCAGGA
Source organism: Nocardiopsis sp. NPDC055879 (assembly GCF_053615935.1). Taxonomy (NCBI): domain Bacteria; kingdom Bacillati; phylum Actinomycetota; class Actinomycetes; order Streptosporangiales; family Nocardiopsidaceae; genus Nocardiopsis; species Nocardiopsis sp. NPDC055879. The sequence goes on along the minus strand of NZ_JBSHCT010000019.1, from coordinate 48,338 downwards.
CGAGCGCGACTTCTGATGATCTTTCAGGTCTCTACGCCAAAAGATCGTCACAGGAGTCGCGCTCGTGCCCCTATCTTCGCCGATCCCCCCTGCCGTTGGCCAACTCACGGACCTCGCCCTGTGGGAAGCCGAACTCACCACCGACCCAGCAGCAGCGGAGTCCGAGCTCCTGCGCAGGCTGCGGCAGGTCCCGGACCAGCGCAACAGGCAAGGCCGACGCCACACCCTCGCGGTGATCCTGGCACTGACCGCGTGCGCCACGCTCGTGATCGGCGGTGACTCGATCACCGCGATCTGGCAGTGGGCAGCCCGCGCCCCGCAGGCGAAACTGGCCCGTATCGGCGCCCGGTACGACCCACTCACCGGCCGCTACCTCCTACCGAGCGAGCGCACCTTCCGGCGCGTGCTCACCCATCTGGACACCAACGCCCTGGACACCGCCACCTGCGGATACACCACAGACTTCGCGCGTGGCACCGTCCCCGCGCCCGAGATCCCCCACGCCCCGGGACCGGCCGAGCGCGAACAGCGCCGCGCCGCCCAACGCTTGGCCGAGCACCCGGTACCGGACGGGCTGTTGTGCGCCACCGCCCTGGACGGCAAGGCCCTGGCCGGTGCCCGCACCGAGAACGGGCGGGTCTTCCTGGTCGGCGCGATCGACCACACCAGCGGCGCGGTCCTGGGCCAGGCCCAGGTCGGCGACAAACGCGGTGAGGGGGAGGCCGCCCGTGCCCTGCTCACCCGACTCGACCTGCCCGGACGGGTATTCACCCTGGACGCGCTGCACACCACGCAGAAGACCGCCCGCCTGATCACCGGCCCTGTGGGCGGCCACTACGTCCTGATTCTCAAGGGCAACCAGCCCCTCGCGCACGCCGCCGCCCAGATACTGCTCAGGGGCACGGACTCCGACTTCGCTGAGAGCACTGCGATCGATGACGACCGCGGGCACGGCCGCACCGAACGGCGCACCCTGCGCACCGCACCCGCCGACCACACCCTCTTCCCCGGCGCGTCCCAGGTCTTTCGCCTGCGCCGTGACACCGGCAACCTCGACGGCGAGTGGGCCGGCAAGGAGATCGTCTTCGGTCTCACCAGTCTGCCGCCCGACCTGGCCGGGCCTGCCCACCTCAACCATTACGCCCGGTCCCACTGGACCGTGGAGAACAAGCTCCACTGGGTGCGAGACGTCACCTTTGGAGAAGACAACTCCCAGGTCAGGTCCGGTACAGCACCCCGAGCCCTGGCGAGCTTGCGCAACCTGGCGATCAGCACTATCCGCCTCGCCGGGCGCGCGAACATCGCACACGCCCGCCGCGACCTCCTGCGCCACGAGGACGCCTTCGCCGTCTACGGCATCTGACCAACCAGCACGGAACCGGACATCACATAACAACGCCGGGGCCGTGGCTGGTGTGCGGGGCCTGGAAGTAACCCCGGACATGGCCTGCGAGCCGCTGAACGCTACGGAAGAACGAGCGGACCTGGGACCGCATACGGTGGCGATCGGTGATGACCTCATCGGCCAGGTACCGCTTCAGGTCGGCGTTGACCAGCTCATCAGGGTTCAGATGCGGTGAATACGGGGGCAGGAAGTGCAGCTCGATCTGCTCGGCGTGGTCCGCGACCCAGGCTCGCACAGCCTTGGACCGGTGGACCGAGTGCTGGTCCACGACCAGGTGCACCTTGGTGCTGAAGTGTCCCACCAACCGACCCAGGAATCCGAGGAACACCCGGGCGGTGAAGGCCCCCTCGAACACGGTGAAGTACAGCTTGCCGGTGGGACTGATCGCGCTCATGGCGTTGACACCGAACCGGTTGCCGGTCCTGATGGTGGTCGGTGTGTGCCCCTTCAACCCCCAGGTACGGCCCGCCAGGTGGTCCGAGCGCACCCCGACCTGGTCGGCGAACATCACCCGCTCCCCTTGGGCGCGGGCCCGCTCACGCAGGTCCGGCCAGGTGTGATCAGCCCACTCTTGTTGGGCCCCGGGGTCGGCTTGGGACGCGCGCCGGTCCGGGCGTTGGAAGGTCAACCCCAGACGGCGCAGGATCTTGCGTATGCCCCGGTCGGTGAAGGTGGTGCCGAAAAGCTGTTGGACCAAAGCCGCGACCTTGACGGCGGTCCACAGGGTGCCGCCCAGCCCCAACTCTTGGGGCTGGTACTCCAAGAGGGCTTGGGCCAGGGCCTGTTCCTGGGCGGGGCTGAGTTTGGTGTGCTCACCCGGTTTCCTGCCCGGCCTGCCCGAGCGCAGCCCTTGGGCACCGTCTGTTTCTTGGCGGCGGCGCCAGTTGTGGATCGAGTCGGGGCTGACACCGAAGACGCGCACGGCTTCGGTTGGGGGCATGCCGTCGTTGATCGCGCCCATCACCCGCATCCGCAGCGCTTCTTGCTGGGCGGGTGCGAGCTTGCGCATGTCCACACGCAGGTCATCGTCATCGCTCATGTACCTGTAACACCACAGGAACCAACAGATTCCGGATCAATATCGGCTGAGCTGGGGCATTCCACCGCCCATTTCACTCAGGACACTTATCAGACGGTGTTTCCCGAGGTGGCCAAGGCAGCGGCGGAGGCGACCGCTGCGCTGCTGCGCGGGGAGCCGGCCAAGGTGAGCAACCTGGCCCCGGTGCGGTAGCCGGTACAGCCGAGCACACCAGGAGCCCCACAAGGCACTCTGCCCCAGGTGAGGATACGGTTTCACCCGCCCTGGCCTGGGGTTTCCTCGTGGTCGGGGTGCGTTAACCATCGGATCAAAGGTCCGATCGATTATCGAGAACTTGCCCTGGTGTCTTCCTCTTTTGGTCATTCTGTCGTCGGCCCGTTTGGCGGCTCATCCCAATCGGGGGTGTAGAAGTTGGGGTCTGAAGCCGCCGGTCTCGAGCAGGCTTCGGGCGATGTAGTTGGTCAGGTTGCGGAACCCGAGTGCGGAGCCGCGCAGGTGTTCGAGCCGTCCGTTGAGCGCCTCGGTCGGCCCGTTGCTGGTGCCGGGTCGTTCGAAGTAGGCGAGCACGTCAGCGGCTCGCTTCTTCAGGGTCCGGCCCAGGGTGGTGAGCTCGGTGAGCACCTTGGGGACGCCGGCGCTGAGGTCGGTGATCAGCTTCTCCATGAGCTCGCGGCCACGTTGCCGGTCCTCGTGGCGATAGGCGGCGATCATGCGCTGGTAGACACCCCAGGTCGCCTCGACCTCGACGTGAGCGTCATCAACGAACAGCGCGCGTAGCCTGTCGCTCTGCTTGTCGGTGAGCAGGTCCGCGCCGGTGTGCAGCGTGCGCCGCGACTTGTAGAGCGGGTCGTCCCTGAACCCACGGTGCCCGTGGATCGCGAGTTGGACCCGGCGCCGGCACCTGTCGAGGGCGTCACCGGCCAGGCGCACGACGTGGAAGGGATCCATCACCGTGACCGCGTCCGGGATCTCCTCTGCAGCGGCGGTCTTGAACCCGGTGAAGCCGTCCATCGCGACCACCTCGACCGCGTCACGGAAGGCGTCGTCGCGGTCGGCGAGCCAGGTCTTGAACGCCGCCTTCGACCGGCCCTCGACCATGTCCAGCAGCCTTGCTGGGCCGGCGCCATCGCGGACCGGGGTGAGGTCGATGATCACGGTGACGTACTTGTCGCCACGCCTGGTGTGGCGCCAGACGTGCTCATCGACGCCAATGACCTTCACGCCCTCGAACCGCGTGGGGTCGTTGATCAGCAGCCGCTTGCCTTCAGCCAGGACCGCGTTGTTGGCGGTGTCCCACGCGACCCCGAGTCCCTCGGCGACACGTGCGACGGTGAGGTGTGCGACCACGATCCCTTCCAGCGCCCACCGCAGCCCGGTGCGCGAGAGCTTCGCGCGTGGCTCCGCCGCGGCGCTGGTGTCTTGGCGCCACACGTGTCCGCAGTCGGCACAGCGGTAGCGGCGCACTACAACTTCCAGCACGGTCGGTCGCCAGCCCAGCGGCTCGTGGGCCAACCGCCGGATCACGGTGTCACGAGCGGCGCCTTCGCTGCCGCACCGTCGGCACCACTGATCTGGTTCCACCACGCGGCACGCGAGGACCGCACGATCCGGTTCAAGTCGTTGTCCGGTCACGCTCAGACCGAGGCCGTCGAGTCGAGCGAAGGCGGTCAGGTCAGGGCGGCCGAAGCCGGCCGGCGGGGTAGCGTCGGACACGTCGAGGTCTTTCGGATGGATGGCGTAGGAACCTCCGTCGTCGGGAGACCTCGACGTCTATCTGCGGACCGACGCGCCCGGCCGACCTACACCGTCATCTGAGAAGACCCCTCACGGCTCTGCCCGACACCGACGTCGCTCTCCTCTGCGACGGACCCCTCGCCGGCTGAGCGCTCGCGGCCGGCATCCTGTCCGTGTGCCGATAGGCCTCGCACCGCTCGGCAACGCAGCGTGGCGTTGCGTCGCGACCTGGCGACGGCTCGGCGGGGCGCGATCGTCTCGTGCGTTGGCGGACTACGGGAGCTTGGACGCGAGGACGTCGGCCGCCAGGATCTCGGGTGCTGCGCCGAGGAGGTGCTGGTTGGCCATCAGGGCTGCGACGATGGCGCCGTTGGCGTGGGCGTCGCGAGCGGCTTCGTCGGGGAATGCATCGAAGATCCAGAAGGTGTCGGCGTGGGTCCTGACCGCGAACCAGACAATCGTTCCTACTTCTTCGTTGGCGAGTGCGACAGCGCCGGCGAGCAGATCGGCGACCGCGTCGTGCTGTCCATCGGCCGCGACGATCTTGGCGACGAAGGCATACGGAAGTGATGCGGGTGTGGACATGAGGGACTCTCCTTGACGTCGGGGTTCTTCGTGGGACGAGTTCAGCGTATGACGAGCGAGGGCCGGTGGGGAGTGGCGTATACGGCAGTATTGCTATTGTTTACGTCATGCGTATCGGACTGATCGCGATCGACGGCTGCTTCGGTTCGGCTATCGCGTCGATCATCGACATCGTGCGGGTGGCCGACGGAGCCCGCGGCGATGTCGACCCGCGGATCGACCCGATCGAACTCGCCATCCTCGGACCGAAACGGCGAGTGACCACGACGGCATCGATGACCCTGTCGGTGGACCACCCGCTGTCGGAGTCCGGAGAGTTCGACGTGGTCGTCGTCCCTGCGCTTGGAACCCTTACGGCCGCCGCTACCAACGACGTCCTCCAGAGCCGAGATGCTCGTTCGGTCATCGCCTCGCTCGGGCGCCTCGACGAGGCGACCACCCGGATCGCCGCGGCGTGCACCGGCGTGTTCGCTGTCGCCGAGACCGGACGGATGCATCATCGGAGGGCGACGACCAGCTGGTTCCTGGGGCCGGAGTTCCGGAAGCGCTATCCGACCGTCGCCCTCGATCTCGACACCATGGTCGTGGTCGACGGGAACCTCGTCACCGCCGGCGCCGCGTTCGCCCACATCGACCTCGCGCTCTCACTCGTGCGATCGATCAGCCCCGACCTGGCCCAACATGTCGCCAAGCTCCTCATCATCGACGAGCGTCCGTCGCAGGCGGCCTTCGTCGCCTACGAACATCTCCGGCACGAGGACCCGATCGTCGTCGAGTTCGAACGCTTCGTGCGCGCCCGCCTGGACGAACCGTTCAACGTCGCCTTCGTCGCGCAGTCGCTCGGCACCAGCCGGCGCACCCTCGAACGACGAGTCCGTGCGGCGCTCAACCTCACTCCGCTCGGCTTCGTCCAACGGCTTCGCATCGAACGAGCTCGGCACCTCTCAGCAACCACGGACTTCACCTCCGCCGAGATCGCGCTACGGGTCGGCTACGCGAACGCCGAGACTCTGCGCTCCCTCCTGCGCAGGGAGCGACGCCGTTCCTGACCTATCGCCATGCCTGTAGCCGGTGTCCTAGCGCTCGACTGGAACCACCTCTCAGCACGTCGCGTCGACGCTCCTGCGTCGCCCCTGGACGACCCACTCGACACGCCCGCAGCACAGGTCATGTGACGTGTCCCGGCTTCCCGGACGGTCGGGGTTGGGTGGCTGTGATGTCGCTGCGTTCTCGTCGAGGGGGTCAGCAGACTCGATCAGGGTCGACTGGGATGAGACGCGAAGGCGGTCAGGTCAGGGCGGCCGAAGCCGGCCGGCGGGGTAGCGTCGGTCACGTCGAGGTCTTTCGGACGGATGGCGTAGGAACCTCCATCGTCGGGAGACCTCGACGTCTATCTGCGGACCGACGCGCCCGGCCGACCTACACCCTCATCTGGGAAGAGCCGCGGGGCGCCTACCGGTGTTGAGTGAGGACGCATCGGTCATGGTGACCGAGACCGTGGCCGATGCCCTCACCTTGCTCCAACTCCAGGTGCTGGCTCGCCACAGTGCCGCCGACGAGGTGGCCGACGCAGCGGAAGACCCTCCTACCGAGGACGAACCCGTGGGGCCGCAGTTCGTGTTGCTGGCTCGCGCCTCGGTGGAGATCACCGAGGAGGTGAGTTCTCTGCTCGCCCACGTCGAGGGCGCTCCTCTCAGCGCCGTCCTGCTGGGGCCCTGGCCCACAGGGGGCGGCCCCACCCTCACCCTCGACGAGAACGGGATCATCACCCAAGCCGATGACCGAATAGGGGAGTTGAGCGGCCACCGATGGGCCCCCACCCCACTCCTAACCCTCCAGCGGACTCTGGCGGCGCACCGTGAGGCCCTGGCCGCCCCGCCCCGGCAGAAGAAGACCCCACCCCAGGACCAGGAAGCGGACCAAGGCCAAGACCAGGAGAAGTCCCCACCAGGGGAGCGCCCATCAGAACCGACCTCGTCGGGTGCCCTTCCGGCCGAAGAAGACAGCGACATGGCAGCCGACACCACGCAGGGGACGGTCTCGGTCACCGTGCTGGGCCCCATCACCCTGGCCGCCCATGGTCACCAGGTGCGCCCCCACCGCCGAGCTGCGTATGAGGTCCTCGCCTACCTGGCCGCACACCCCCAAGGGGTCCGCTTGGAAACCGCGGTGGATGAGATGTGGCCCCAGGAAGCCCCGCACCGGGCCATTCGGCGCTTCCACGACGCCTGCACCGCGGTGCGATCGGCGTGCCGTCCGCACTTGGGCGAGGCCGCCACCGCCATCATCACCCACGACCAGGAGCGCTACCGGCTGAACGCGGCCATGGTGGGGTGCGATCTGTGGCAAATGGACCGCCTGTTTCAGGAGGCCTCCCACAGCGATACCCCAGCGGTCCTGGCCACCAGCGCCGCCGCCATGGTCGACGGAGACTTCGCCGACCAGACAGATTTCTCCTGGTCCGAAGCGGTGCGAGTGCGAATACGTACTAGAATAGTTGAATCGCTCACTGGCCATTCTGCATCGGTGGACACACGGCAGGCCATTTCCATGCTCCAGCGGGCCCTGAGGATCGAACCTGTCCATGACGGCGCTGCGCGAGAACTCTCCCGAAGGTATGCTGAGAACGGCGACACCGAAGCCGCTGATCATGTGATGCGTAATCAGCGAGAACTCCTGGAAAGCGCCGAATAGCACCGACATCCAACAGTCGGCCCGAGATGTAATTCGGGCCGACTGTTTCATCATGTCCGGTGGGTGTGCGTAGAGCCGAAAAGCGCTGCCCGGCCGCCCACTGGCCCGCCCACCACCACTCCCGCCCCTATGAGGGGCGGGAGTTCGTGCATGCATGAGGCCTGGTGACAGCGTACGCAGGGTGCGTCGGTGCCCCCTCCGACAGATGCCGCAGGCATAGCTGCAAACTCTCTGAGGGCACTGAATGGAAATCCTGCCTGGCTTTCTGTCTCAGAAATATGCACCCTCTGGATTCATTTAATTCATTGCATGCGAATGCCTGGTAATTACTTTGATGGTAATGAAAGGTCCTCTCTCGGGTTGTCGTCGTTGTTTTGTTGCGTGCCTTGTGTCGAGTCGGCGGGATTGAAAAAGTTCCCAATGAATGTGTTTCTGGTTCGCGATATGGGTATATATAAAGTAACCAAGCAAACGACCCCGACACCCTCATTGGAGACTTCTCATGGCCGCCTGGTATGGCCTGTGGTATGGCGGAAACGGCTATGCGCTTTCCGATCCCGAAAGCGACATGGAGCGTTTCGGATCCTTGCGGGATGCCGAAGACGCGCTTCACGACCGGTACCACGACGGATACTCCTCCCGTCAACGGTTCGAGTACGTGAACCGCGAATCCGAACACGTGCTCACGCCGGCCGTCGGTGACGACTCCTGTATTCACCTGTTCGCCGCTCCCGACAGTGACCCGTCCTTGCCGGACCGGCACGTGTATTTCGGCCCCCGGGGTGGAATCCGAGTCGAGCGTCTTTAGACGCGTTGTGCCGTTCGCCGCATAGGTGGCGAACGGCACCCACGGAATTATGCGCGCCAACGTACAACGATCGTGGGTCGCGCTGATATCACCCGATCGGAGGAATCGCCCCATGCTCGAACGTGAACAGGTCGGAAACGCCGTGATCACCCTTTCGCGCACCACTGACGGGGGGTTCTGCGTCTTGGACTACCTCGGAGCGACGTTCGGCGTCGCCTACTTCGATGCCGACGACGAGGAAACCGCGCGGCGATGCTACGCGAACACCGTTGCCTTTGAGCGCGAAAAGCAAGAGCAGGAATCGTAGGGGGTTCCATGTACACCCGTATGCAACTGCAACGAGGATTCGTCGCACGCGGTGAAACCGACGAAGGCGTGGCCACGACTGCGCAAATCTTCTACTGGCACGAGCCCGGTGGAAGCGTCTTCACCGAACACGCGGAATTCACCTATCACTATTCGGACACCTACGGAGACGACGAACCGGACCGTACCATCACCGACGCGCGCGCCGTGGGTTACCGAGAGATGATGAAAACCATAGCTGTCATCACCAACGAATTCGGCTACCAGCCTTGGTAGAAAATCCCGGGGTGCGCCGGCCGTTCCGGTACACCCCGGGGTCTGATCAGAACGCACACACGGTGTGCGTTGTGACCGGACTGTAAAACCATCCGCTTTCAATTGGAGCCGACATCATGGCACCTGGAAAGAAAACCCGAAAGTCCCTCACGCCGGAACAGCGACAGGAACGGCTCAACGCCGCACACAACGCCCTGATGGAACAGGTGGAAACCCTCACCACGTCCGAAGGGTGGCGCGCCATGCTCTCCGCGCGCAGGTGGCTGCGCCGCTACTCGCTGAACAACCTTCTCCTCATCATTGAACAGTGCGAACACGCCACCGACGTACGCGGATATGGGGCGTGGAAAAAGGCCGGTCGGCAGGTACGACGTGGTGAGAAGGGAATCCGGATCCTCGCGCCGGCCCGCTACCGAGCACGCGACGACAACGGCGATCCGGTCAACGACACCGACGGCAACCCGCAGTACCGGGTGCGCGGGTTCAAGGTCGAGACCGTGTTCGACATCAGCCAGACCGACGGGGAACCGGTACCCGAATCCGAACGGGCCGCGCCCACCCTGTTGACCGGCGCGGCGCCTCCCCAGGTGTGGGACGTGGTCGCCGACATGGTCACCACGCGCGGATACGAGATCGAACGCGCCGACACCGCACCCGCGAACGGGTGGGTTCGGTGGGACACCCGCACGGTGCGTATCAGCGACACGGTAGAGGACGCGCAAGCGGTCAAAACCTTGGTGCACGAGTTGGCACACATCGTGTGTGAACACGACACCCGCGACCTCCCTCGCGCCATGGGTGAAGTCGAGGCCGAATCCGTCGCGTGCCTGGTGACGAACCTGGTGGGGTTGGACAGTCTGCCCTACTCGGTGCCCTACGTCGCCGGATGGGCCAAAGACGCCGACACCGCACGCAACAGCGCCCAACAGGTGCTGAGTGTCGCCGATGAGATCGCCGCCGCTCTGGTCAAGGCCCTGCCCGACGCCGTCACCGAACCCGTTCCCGCGTGAGGTTGCGCCGCGCTGGTGGGCCACAACGCCCAGGGCTGTTGTGGCCGGCCACCGGGGCGAAACCTCCGGATCCCACCCCGACCCGAAAGGGCACACGATGACTCAGACCCTGGAAAGGACCACCACCCACGACGACACGGTCACCGAACCCGTGTTCACCACCACCCGCGCGACGTTGGCCGATGCGTTGGCCACGGTCGGTGTCGCCATTGTCGGCCGTCCCTCGGTTCCGGTTCTGGCCGGCGTGCTCTTGCGCGCCCACGGAAGCGACCTGATGGTGTGCGGATTCGACTACGACACCGCCATCACGGTCCGCATCCCCGACGCCGTCACTACCCCGGGAACCCTGCTGGTGCGCCACCGGGAACTGTCCAAGTTGGTGAGCGCACTCACCAAAGGCATGACCAAGAAGCGCGCCGACGCATCGACGGTGACCCTGGCCGGCCGTGACCCCGCCTTCGCCACGTTGACGTTGGCGGATCACACGATGCCGCTCGAACGGTTGCCGTTGGAGGACTACCCGCAGTTTCCCACCTCACCGCAGGTGTTCGCCCGAATGGACGGTGATCGGTTCGTCTCCCAGGTTCGGCGGGTGATGCCGGCCGTGGGCAGGGATGACGTCCTGCCGATGTTGACCGGTGTCAAGACCAACCCCACCGACACCGGTCTGATCATCGCCGGATCGGACCGGTACCGGCTGGCCGTGGGACACGTGGAGGCCACCCTCACCAACGATGCCCCGGCCGTGCTCCTCAACGGGTTCATGCTGCGCAAGATCCTGCCCAAGCTCACCGGAACGGGCACCCTCACCCTGGGGCACGGCATCGACCAATGGGGCATCGACCTGATCGAGTTGGAAACCGGCCCGGTGTCGATCCTCACCCGCCAACACAACGACGGTGAGTCCTTCGTCAAGGGAACCGAGTACACCAAGTACTTCCCCACCGAGGTGGCGACCACGGTCACCGTCGACCGTCAGGCCCTGATCCGCCACACCGAGAAGGCAACCGAGGTCATGAAGGCCACCGATAGGGACAACCTGCCCATCGTGTTGACCGTGGGGCAGGACACCGTGCGGATGGCACCCCGGTTGGGAGAAGGGGACCACTACGTGAGCACCCCTGACATCCCCGCCACCGTCGACGGCCAGACCCACGACGTGATCGGGCTCAACCCCCGGTACACCCTCGACGCGTTGGCCACCTTCACCGGATCCACGGTGACCCTGCACATCCAGAGCCCCACCAAACCGGTGGCGCTCACCGACGCCGGCGAAAAGTTCGACGACCCCACCACCTACCGGCACCTGCTCATGCCTCTGCGCCTGATGTGACCGCCCCGACGGGGTGGCGCTCCCAGGGTGCGCCACCCCACCCCGGATCGAAGAGGAGGTAGACCGTGGCCGTCGTACGCGTGCAACTGTTCGCCCTGGCCGGCGACCCCGACCACAGCGACGCGTCGGGCGCGTTGACCCCGGCCCAACAGTTCGCCACCGACATGCACCTCACCACAGGGTTGGCCACCCTCCCCACCACCGATACCCCCGGCGTGGTGGTGATCGACACGGACGTGGCCCCCTATGACTCCGGTGCCGTGATCCACGTCATCGCCATGGCCGACCACGCCGACCACGTCGCCGACGTGGTGGCCCTGCACCTGACCAGCACCATGACCGCCATCCCAGGCCTGTTCACCGGATGGCACCTCATGGCCGGCGACAGCGCCGTGTGGTGCGCCGACAACTGACCACCGACAGAACGACCACCCTCGACCGGAACGGAGAGGACCCATGCCACGCGCGCGCCCATTCGACCGGTGTCCGTTGCCCATCTGTGACAGGACGGCCACCGTGTTCGTCTCCAGCGGCCTGACCCTGCACAACCTCCATGAAGGGGGTTCGTGTGGCATCACCTGGCGTTCCTGCCCACACCACGAACCTGACCTCTGCGCGGCGCTGTGGACCGAGTACGGCATCACCTTGAACGATGACCGGCTCACCATCACCCGCGCACTCTCACCCGAGGAAGGAGAAACCATGATCACCCTGCCCCATACCGGATTGCAGGTGCCCCACACCGGCATCCGAGTCACCAGCCTGCGACAGACCGACGTGGGAAGCGGTATCGCCTGGTCGGCGACGCTCCGAGAGGGACGCGTCAAGCTCGGCACCATCACCAACCACGGCACGGGCGGAATGACGCTGTTCTACCCCGACACCAGCGGAGCGCGCCGCGCCTTGGCCGACTTCGTGGACCAGTGCCGCGACAACACCGGTGGGCCCGTCAATGAGGAAACCGTCATCGACGAGTTGACCAATGAGTACGAGTGGGCGCGCGATGTGGCCCGTGCCCAGAAGAAGGGTCGTTACATGGTCCGCTTCTTCGACGACATCGGCATCCCCGGAAACGCCACCTTCAACTTGTCGGCCCCCTATCCCGACTATGAGCGGGCATTGATCACCGTTCACCGCACCATCGCCGACTTGCCCACCGGCACGGTTCGCGCCCAACTGTGGACCGGTGCGAAGCAGGGATGGGTGGAGTACCACCGCACTCCCCAGAGCGACGACCGGTAGTCAACGCCACCGGCCGCACGATGCGGGGCCGGCCTGTTAGCCGCAGACCGGCCCCCGACCACATCACCAACGCGCGACTACCCATCGCAGACAAGGAGACGCAGTCATGTCCAGCGTACCGAGCGCGCCCCGAACGGGCGCGAGCGTCCAGCCCGACACCCCACGGGTGATGGCCTGGGCCGGCCCGGTCGGGGCCTTGGCCCACCTGATCCCGCTGACCCCGCAGGAGGCGCGCGTGTTCGCCTCCCAGCTGACCCTGGCGGCCGACGCGGCCGACCAGATGACCGGACAGGAGGGGCAGCGATGAGCACCCGAGGAGCCATCGCCCGACCCACCTCCGACGGAGGGTGGCAGGGCCGCTACCACCACCGTGACGCCTACCCCACCGCTCTGGGGCGTGAGTTGTTCGGGCTTTACCACCACACGTTCGGCCGCGACCACGAACAGATGACGCGGGTGCTGATCGATGAGCACCCGGCTGGTTGGTCCACCCTCATCGCCCGCAACCTGGGCGGCCGGGTCTTCACGGGTGAGGACTTCGCCCGTGCTGGGTTCCAGGCCTTCGACGACCCTCACCACGGGATGATCCCGCAGTGCTACTGCCACGGGCAGCGCTCGGAGAGGACACCGATGCTGGTGTGCCGCTGCGACGCTTCCCACACCGGCCCGGCCTGTGACCCGGCCTTCATCGAATGGGTCTACGCGATCAACGCCGAGGGCCTGCGGGTGTTCGCCTCGGTGCGCTCCCCGCACCACGACGGCGGATACGTCCACCAGCGCATCGCCCGCGTGCCATGGGGTCGGGAACCCGCCCCGCCCTGGCAGGCCTACGAGTGGCGCGCTCGGTTGCGCAACACCCCGACCCGCTGACCGCGCACCCCTGACCCGTCACCGCACCGGGGCGGGCCGCACACCTACCGGCCCGCCCCGCCCGGGAGGCTTCCCATGCCCGAGAACCGATCCCCGGAACAGAGGGCGCACACCATCGCCGACCGTGTGGCCGATGCCTGGCATCGCCGCCACGGCAGCGGACAGGGACACATCCCCCTGTCCGTGGTGGCCGCCCTCGCCCTACTCGAACCACCACCGAACGACCGGCACCGTCTGGCCGACCACGTCACGACCCTGCCAGCGCCCCGGGTCGACGCCCTGATCCGACAGATCTGGATACGCGTCGTCAACGACCGCCCCGACCTGACCCCGGCACTCGCGCCACTGCTGTTGGTCTGGCACGGACCGGTACCACTCACCGAACAGGAACGACGGGGCTCGCACGAGGTGGCCCGTGCCGCGGTGGGGGCCGGTCTGTACGAGCTGACCGAAGACGCCGACCAGCGCCACGCGGTGGACCTGCTCGGAGTGGTGATGGCCCAACTCAAGGGCCCCAAAGCCCAAGCCGCACGAGGGGCGTTCTACACCCCCGCGGGCATCGCCGAACTGCTCACTCAGATGACCGGCCCCACAGAGCCGGGCGCGGTGCACGACCCGACCGTGGGCACCGGCGGGCTGTGGCGCACCGTGGCCACCGCCGTACGAGCCCAGGGACAGGACCCGACCCGCCTGACGTGGGTGGGATCCGATCTGGATCCCCTCGCTATCGCCTGCACCGCCATCAACAGCCTGTTGTGGGGGCTCGGCCTCCGTGTACTGCTCACCGTGGGCGATGTGCTCACCGACGAGGTGGTCCGCAGTGCGTACGCACAACGCCGCGAAGTCCTCTCCCACGCCCGACAGATTCGCTCTGACACCCGCCTGAAAGCGGCCTTCCGCGCCGTGACCCACCCTACCGACCCGACGGGAGGAAACCGATGATCTCGCTGCCCTACACCGAACTGCGAGTGCCCACCACCACGCTGCGCGTCACCGACACCACTTTCCTGGCTGACGGGCGCATCCTGTCCACCATCCAGGAGGGTGAGACCGTCCTTGGAAAGCTCACCGTTGGCCCACATGCGGTCGACCTCGACATGAACGTGGACGCACGGCGCTTTCTTAGCGCGTTCACCGGCCTGTGCTGGACCGTGGACGGCAAGCGCCCCTCGCGCGAAACGGTCTTGCGTGAGCTGGTGATGGAGTACCGCTACGACCGGGCGATCACCGAAGCCACCGAGGCAGACCGGCCCACCGTGGCCGTGCGCGCCTTCCACACCAACGGCACCATCACCCTGCACCAGGTGGATGCTCCCGGACCGATCGGGCCGGGCCCCGAACTCAAGGTGGACCCCGCCCTGTTCACCACCGACGTGGTCCGAGTCCAGGCATGGATGCGGGATCTGTGGCTGGGCGTGTCACCCCTGCTTCCGGGCCAAGAACACCAGCCGCCGACGCGGTTGACCAGTCTGACCCACACCGGGCTGCGCGTCCCAATGAAGTTCCGGATGCGGGTGAGCCACCTGAAGAAGAGCGGCGACGGGGAATGGTCGGCGCAGGTATGGGTGCGAGTCGGAAGCGAACCGGTGTATCTCGGGCCGGTCGCCGGTGACGGCGACAACCTGACCTTCGAGGGGGATGGGCCCCACGGACATCGGCTGCTGTTGACCTACGCGCTGATGAGCCGTGGCCCCGAAGGAGAACCGGTGGAGTGGCAAGAAGTGGTCGCGCTGCTGATGCGCGAGCGCCAGATGGCCCGCGAAGCCGCACGGGCTCGATCACAGGGCTACTACCTGGTGTGTTTGACCCGAACCGGTGAAGAAGGACCGACCACCGACCTGGTGGGAATCATGGACGCCACCCCCGGAGCGACCTATCCCGACTACGACGGTGTTCGCACGTGCGCGGCGAAGTTCGCCGGAGAACCGCAGATGGTACGGGTATAGCTGTGGGTGAGCCAAGCATGGGTCGACGTCACCCCACCCCGGGAATAACTCGGACACAGGCGAAGGGCCGGGGAAACCCCGGCCCTTCTACGGGAGACCGTCAACAACCAAGCAAACGACACACCCGCACACGCCATCCTAACCGGTGTAGCCGGTCCGGGTACAGGCCTCGTCCCTGCTCTGAAATCGGCGGCGAGGCCTGAACGAAACATTGTAGTTGTATTTTTTAAAACTTCTTGCTACGAGCCTTTGATCAGCACTTGTCCGTGGTATTAGAGAGAGTATTAAGCTGGTCTAGGCAGATATTGAGCCGGAATCTGTTGGTTCTTGTGGTGTTGCAGGTACATGAGCGATGACAATGACCTGCGTGTGGACATGCGCAAGCTCACGCTCGTCCAGCAGGAAGCACTGCGGACCGAAGCCGTGCGCGTCTTCGGTATCAGCCTCGACTCGATCCATAACTGGCACCGTCGCCAAGAAACAGAGGGTACTCAAGGCCTACGCGCGGGCAGGCCCGGCAGGAAACCGGGCGAGCGCACCAAGCTCACCCCCGACCAGGAGCAGGCTCTGGCCCGAGCACTCGTGGAGTATGAGCCCCATCAGCTGGGGGTGGGCGGCACCCTGTGGACCGCCATCAAGGTCGCCGCCGTGGTCTAGGACTTTTTCGGCACCACCTTCACCGACCGGGGCATACACAAGATCCTGCGCCGCCTGGGGTTGACCTTTCAGCGCCCGGACTGGCGTGCGTTCAAGCCGACCCCTGGGCCCAACGGCAGTGGACCGAGCAGACCTGGCCGGACCTACGTGAGAGGGTCCGCGCCCAAGGAGAACGGGTGATGTTCGCCGATCAGGTCGAGGTGCGTTCGGACCACCTTGCGGGTCGCACCTGGGGGTTGAGCGGGTGCACGCCGACCACCACCAGGAGCGGCGACCGGTTCGGTGTCAACGCCATGAGCGCGATCAGCCCTACCGGCAAGCTGTACTTCACCGCCCCGGTGTCCATCGCTTTCTTGGGCCGGTTGATCAAGCACTTCACGGCCAAGGTGCATCTGGTGGTGGACCAGTATTCGGTCCACCGGTCCAAGGCGGGGTACGTGCCTGGGTCGCGGACCATTCCGAGCAGATCGAGCTGAACTTCCTGCCGTCGTATTCACCCCATTTGAACCCTGACGAGCTGGTCAACGCCGACCTGAAACGGTACCTGGCCGATGAGGTCATCGCCGATCGCCACCGTATGCGGGCCCAGGTGCGTTCGTTCTTCCGTAGCGTTCAGCGGCTCGCGGGTCATGTTCGGGGTTACTTCCAGGACCCGCACACCAGCTACACCATCAGAATCATCTAGTTCCGGATCAATAGTAGGTGGCGTGGTCAGGTGGGTTCGTCAACTACCACCTAAAAGCTTAGTAGGAGCTTGTAGGTCCCAGTCGTGGTAATCAGGGTTTCTTGGGTGCTGGTGTGGCCGGATGTGGCCAAAATGAGGTTTTCGCACGTCAAAGATGATCTTAAGATCTCAGGGTCGACTCAGGCCCGCTTCGGTATCATTTTGTATCTGATTTGAGATCTTAATTCCTGTATGTTCCCTTCGTGTTGTTCGTGTCGGTCTTGGCTGTAAAGTCTGGATTTTATCGTTCGGCTATTTGCGTGTTCAGGCCAGGTTATTGACTTTCGCGCGCCATCGACAATAAGTATCGTGATCCGTGTTGTAAAATAGCCTGATAAGAGAAAAGGGAAATTTTGCCCGGTAGGCCCAGAAGGAACAGTGCTCTCTTTCGTATAAGTGCACTCGCCTTCACCGCACTGATGATCGGATCAGGACCAGCAGTTGCCAATGAAATTGGCCAAGAGGAAACTGACCCGAACACGGCACCGTCATCGCAACCCGCAGCCGGTCCCGAGGCCCGAGTGGCCAATGGGTCACGCCCCGAGTCAGGTACCGACTTTGAAGTCGGGCCCCATGGAGAACAGAACTCCGAGGGCGTGTGGATTGTCAACACGCCGCAGGTCAAACTGAGCAATACCGTCACGGACGCCGATGGCGACGAAGCTAATCTGACCTTCGAGGCGTGGGAAGCAGACTCCAACGGCAACCCGGAGACCAAGGTCAGTATCTCGGACACTGAGTTTGGGGTACAGGTATCCGACTTTGTGGAGTCCGGGTCTGTTGCATCGGTCGCAGTACCTCCTGGCAAGCTGGACCCCAACGTGGAGTACCTGTTCCGCACATCAGCCTATGATGGGTCGTTGTACGAGACGGATTGGTCAGGTTGGGAGCCCTTCCGTGTGGAACTCCCGGTGGATCTGACTCTGCCGGCACCGGACTTCGATAGCCCCGCACCCAGTTGGTTCGATGTCGACCCAGCCGATGAGCATACTAAACCGCTAGGCGCGTCCACCACCAGTTCATCAGGGTCCACCGAGACTGAACAATGCGGACCAGTCAACGACAGCGGTCAAGTCTGTCTCGGCCCGATGCTCACGGAGCTACCGGACACGGAAATGGCCGAGTCGACTGATCCCCTAAGCTCGGAAGACCTCAGCGCGCAAGCCACTGTGGAAATTCCGGAAGCTGAATGGTGCGACACGCTCGAAATGGGAATCCTCTCAGACCGATTTACGCAATGTGACCGACGGATTCGGCAGATTATATTTTACGACACGGACGAAACTCCGATTCACGATACCTATTTTGCGTTCACTCGTCGCCTGGTCTTGGATGGAACGGATAGCTTCAGTGAGTATTTGACGGTGAAGCCATATGAGCCAGTTTCAGACGAATTTGGTGAGATCTCCATGGGTATTGATGGGCACGAGTGCGGGGAAGGCTGTACCCCAGAAGAGCCCAACAGGAGTGATTGGAACGTTGAGCCTAGTTGGAAGCCTGGCGACACGCATCCCGCATGGGTGAAAACTATCCATGAATGGGACGCGAGCGGGTCCAATCAGGAATATATCTTCCAACCAGACGTTACAATCGGAATGAGCGTTACAGGCCCTGACGGGTTTCTGGTCCCCAGCCTTAATACATTTCCTTGGTCGGAGGAGGACCGGCACCAAGCTGAGGAGCTGGATCATATCCGATGTGACACCAAGGGAAGCGGGAGTTCGGTCAACGGCTGTGTCTTCCTCAACGCAGCGCCGACGTACCCCTTCAACGCCGCGAACTATCCTCAAGCCGCCGCGCACGCCTGGCTGATCCAGAGCATGTCCCCCAACCAGCCTGGCTCCCGCGCCGCTGAAAATCCCCTTTATTACATGGGTGACAAAGACCAGAATAGTAGGAACCGTAGCCGTATTTGCGGCGAGCCCGGATGGGCGGCAGACAATGGTCATGCCAGTGCCTTGGACGATGCTGAAGACCAGTTGAACTGTGATGAGTTCTCCTTCGCCTCCAGCTATAACAGCGGTGGTATGGCTGAGAGCGAGGGAGGCCTGAACGAAGCAGTCCCCGCTGACAGCACTACAGGAACCCCTAACGGCAGGGCTTGCATTCAAACCTTTGCTAAGGAACATGAGGGCCGGGTTCACCTGTACAACATCGATGGATTGTTCCCTGAGTTCACCGAATTCTGCGGGCGTTCCGCAATTTCTGGGAACCAGAACCAGGGTTCCATGAATCGTTTCCCTGTGTTTAGGGAAGAGATGAGGCTCATGGATGGAGATGCTTACTGGCTGGACCCTCGTATGGATGGTAACTGCACTTATACCACCGATTGGGGAACGCCAGCAGACCCGGTCATCTGCACCATGACCACTACCTGATTATCAGTCGAATTAAAACGCCAGGAGGGGCCGACCCAGGCCCCTCCTGGCCCGGCGGAATCAGGACAGTGGGAAAAGGACCGCTAGGGGTAGGTCTCCAGCTTCGACGTCAACTCGTTCAATGGACATCCCACAGTAGTTACTGACTGCGGAGAACACCGCAGGTGGGAGTTTTTTCAGGTACTGCTCGCGGCACAAGGCCGCCTCGTCCCATGGCATTTCCTGCGTATTTGGGAAAACTGCTCCTGCATCATGGAGTAGGATATCCAGCTCTGATCCGCGACCGGTATCCTCCCCGAACTCCACACTGATGATGGGACCTTCAGGTGTGGTGTGTGCGATGCAGGGTGGAGGATCGTCACTATTGTCACTCACGCAGACGGTTTCTACCCCGGCTAGGAACGGCATCGAGGAGCCACCACCACGGTGCAAATACCAGGTCGCTATGCCCCAGTCCTCCAGTACGTATACCCAGTCACCGCAGGTTCCGTACATGGCGTAGTTGACCTCCGCAGGTTTCACCCCCTCCGGGAGGGTGACTGAGTGCCTATCTTTGTACAGATATCCTTCGTCGAGTTGGAAGGGTTCTGCGCCGAGACTGGTGAGGAAATCTTCCGCGTCGATGTCGCGGGCCGCAGTGAGAGATATGCTGCCAAGCATCCCCGGGATGCTTCTGTTCGGGCGCTGAGTGCTGTGTTCACCGATCCATCGGATTCCGTCTTTCATGTCACTACGGTAAACGATAATGAAAGCTTCTTACCCACTTCCCGGAGTTTTCGGACAGGTCTGACCCTACTGATCTTTAGTCTTGGGGAGCCGGACGGATTGCGCCCATGAACCTGGGGCTGTAGAACTCCGAATCGACGGGTTCGACTCGGACGTCCTGCCCGGAGCTGGGGGCGTTGACCATCTGGCCGTCGCCGACGTACATCGTCACGTGAGTTGGGGGCAGGCCGGGGGTGTATTCGCTGGTGTCGTAGAATAACAGGTCACCGGGGGAGAGGCTGTCCAAGGCCACTTGTTCACCGGCCCGGTACTGGTCGGTGGTCACCCGAGGGATGGGCACTCCGGCAGCCTCCCAGGCCCTCATGGTCAACCCCGAGCAGTCGAAAGCGTCCGGGCCGGTCCCACCCCACACGTAGGGCTTTCCGACTTGGTCGAGTGCCCATTCGGCCGCCTCCACCCCCTCAGGGCTGCCGGGCCCCACCTGGTGAGCGGTACCAGGATGGTGGGTGTCGTAGTGGTCGATCTCGGCCATCACCTCCTCGACGTACCAGTGGGCGGGGTTGTAGCGGAACAGCGCGTCTTCGAGGTCTTGGCGTTCGTCGAAGTCGACGGGTTCGCCTTGAGCGCTTTGGCACAGTTCCACGGCGGTGGAGGCCACCGAGTCGAACACGTTATGCGGATCCGCTTCACCGCCGTCGCGGGCGTTGACCCCGTAGTCGGGCCAGTTCGCCGGCAGGTGCTGGGTGAGGCCGACCGCGGCATCGTATTCGGTGTCCCCATCCCACTTGCCGTCATCGGTGTCGTAGTGCGGGGTGGTGTTGCCTCCGACCCCGGATCCGTCCAGGCGCGGGCCCATGAACGGCGGGTCGGTGGTGCCGTCCGGGTGGATGGTGACGGTGGCTCCGTGGTCGGACTCCACCGCACCGATCCCGGCCAGGATCTGCCACCGCAGCCCGGTGCACTGGGAGTATTCGGGATTCTCCAGGATGTTCGGCCCCTGGATGTAGGCATCCAACAAGGTCGGATCGACACCCTCGACTTCGTCGGGGAGAGAGCCGTTGCGGGGGTCGTCGGTGAGCACCGTGGCGATGGAGGCGGCCAGGCCAGTCAAGACCAGCCCGATGAGCAGGGCACAGCCGCACCCCAGTGGACTAGCCACCTTCGTCCTCCCACCCGGGCAATGGCGGCTGAACTATCGGCTCGGTCAACAGTTCCGACAACCGGAGTCGAGCAGCGGTGGGGTCGTCCAGGCGCGCCCACACCGCGTCGGCCGGATGGGTTCCCTGCACGGCGGTGGCGGCGGGGACAGTGGGTTGTGGGGTACGGGCACGCACGTTGTGCTCACGTTGGGTGGAGGGCAGCCAGAACAGCACCACCGCGTCGCGTCGGGACGTGACCCGCCGCAGTTCGCTGTAGGCGTCGACCTTCTCAGCCAGACGGCGCAGCGGCTCGGTGCCCCGGTCGTGTTCGAGGTAGAATCGGACGCGCAGGTCTCCTTCGGACCATCGCCCAGCGGCGTCGGGGCGGACGATGTCGCCCCACTCGGCCTCACTGCGAGCAGCGGTCCACCACCGCAGTTGGGTGTCGTGTTCGCGGGTGTGCGAGGCCAGGTCGACGAAGAAGTCGTTCACGCCGACGGTGTGGTCCAGGCTCGCCCGGTAGGCCAGGGTCAGAGCCCGGTCGCGCCGATACCCGAACTCGGTCAGGGTCTGGCTGTTCGCACCGGCGAGGATCTGCGCACCGGGAGCGTCGAGGATGTAGTGCCAAGGCGCGGATCCTTGACCGATGTAGGGCCGGAACCGATCCAGGGCTCGGATTCGGTGGAGGGTGGACAGACGTTCCTTGGCGCTGGAGTAGGACCCGAACAGCAGCCTGGCGATCTGGTGGGTGGTCAGGGTGCGGTGCTCCCACACCAAACGCATGATCTCTCGATCTCGGGGCGTGAGCCGGCCGATGAGGGTGCGCAGTACCTCCGGTGAGGTGCGTTGACGGGTGGGAACACGGTGATCGGGGCGGGTGTGCGTACGCAGCATGAGACGTCCTTCTCTTTCGAGGCGGGGTTCAGGTGGGCGAGTGGCGTCGGGCGGCCTTGCGGACCGTGGTGGCCCGCCCCTTGATGGGCGGGGACAGGGGCCGGGTGCGCAAGGTGAAGCTGGGGGAGAGGGCACCTTGCAGGACCAGACGGGCCGAGGCCTGAAAGGCTGCGAGGTGCGAAAGGTCGTGTTCGCCGAGATTGGGGCGCATGTGCCGGGCGAGTTGGCGAGCATCCTCGGGGGAAACATCGAAGTAGACTTTGCTGCGGGCGTTGGCGGAGAGGGACTCACGCAAGTCTCGGGGGAGTTGGGACAGGTCCTGGTGGGCGAGCACCAGACCGGCGCGGTAGGCGCGCGCTTCGGCGAGCATGTCGTCGACCCCGTAGGGCAGGGTGAGGAAGTTCTGTGCCTCGTCCAGGTAGATGGCCAGGTCCGTGCGGTCGGCTTCGCGTTGGCGAGCCCGGGCGAGCACGGCGTTCCACACCTGGGACAACAACAGCGACCCGAGCAGGCTGGAGGTGTCTTCGCCCAGGACCCCTTTGGGTAGACGAGCGATGACGATCCCGCCGGTGTCCAAGTGGGTGCGCAGGTCCAGGCCACGGGTGTTGGTGGCCAACAAATCCCGAGCGAAGCTCCGCAGCAGGACCGAGCGGACCTTGTTCATCAACGGGGCGTTCGCGTGTGAGCGCGCCGCACCCGATTGCTCATCGAACCATTCCCAGAATCCGCGGAGCGTGGGATCGCTGATGCGGCGGGTGAGCCGGTGCCGAAAGGAGGAGTTTTCCAACAGCCGAGGGATGTTGGCCAGCCCGGCCTCCTCGGTGCCCGCCAAGGTCAGGCAGGCCGAGCGCAGGATGTCCTCGGTCCTGGGACCCCACGAGTCGGCGAAGATCCTTTTGAAGATCCCGGTGATGGTGTCCGCGTTGCGTTCCCGGTCACGGCCGGACAACGGGTTGAGTGGGGGTGGGGGCGCGTTGTCGTCGGGGTCGATGAGCACGACCCGATCGGCCGCCTCTGCGGGCATCCGCGACAGCAACAGGTTGCTCTCACCCTTGGGCTCGATGAACACCACACCCCGCTGTTTCTTGATGTCGTCCAGGGCCATGTTCAACAGCAGGGACGTCTTGCCGGTACCGGTACCGCCGACGATGTGGGTGTGGTGACGCGCATCGGCCGCTCTCTGACCGATCAACCGGGAAGGGCCCGCATCGGAGCGCCCCAAAACCCGAGCCTCGGGCACATCCGACACCAATCCCGGGGGAGGAGGGACGGGCTTGGCAGGGGCCCGTTCCAGACCGGGTACCGCTTCATCCAGGGGCAAGTGCGCCACCGTGGCCAACTCTTTGGCCGAGAGCAGGTCTCCGCGTCCCAGATAGCGCACCTGTGACAACCACGGGGCCAAGAAGGGGGTATGGCGGCGCTTGTAGTGGTTGTACAGGCTGAATGCACTGAACGCCCCGGTGAGGGCATGAGCTCGACCACGCCGATGCGCTCGGCCCTGCGGGTGGCTCTCAGAGGTGGTGACCAGATAGCGCACCACCGTCTCCAACCGGGGGCGCACACTCTTGGACAAGATCGCGCGCACCTCCCCGGATACCTCGGGGCGCAGTGCCGCCCACGAGGTGGGACGGTGGCGGCCGGGGGTGAGGGTATCGAAGACCTCGGAGCGCACACTGTGGGAAGAACGCAATTCCGCAGCGGCTTGATTGGCTTTGTGCAACCGCAGTCCGGTCACCGGCCGGGCCGCCACCTGCACCAGCACCGTCTCCCCGGGAGCGGGGGAGCCGACAGCGCCGATGAGCCCGCGAAGAGGGTCTTCCTCATGCGTGGTGGCGATGGGGTAGTGGTCGGGACGAGCCAAGCGGAGAAGCCCGCCGTGCGACCGGGCACCTTCGACTGGTGAGGAGAGTTGTCCGGTGGTGGCCGATGCACCCGGCCAGGCCGCCTCGACCGCCCTTTCCACCAGGTGCGGGGGGACACCACCGGGAACCCAGAGCCGAATGCGCAGCCCGGTTTGGTCGACGACGTATTCCCACACCACATGCGGCTGACCCAGTAACCACCGCTTCCAGGCTGGTCGCAGCAGTCCCAGCATCTGAGTCCAGAACGCCTCAGCCCCCGCTAGTTCGGCGGTGGGCGGCGAAAGGACCTCCACCAGGCGTGCGCCCTGAGACCAGGACCGATGACGCAGGACGACCACCCCACGGCGCAGGGCCAACACCGTGGCCCCGACCAGTGGGACCCACCAGAACGGGATGACCGCCGGAGCGACCAGAACGAGTAGGGAAACGATCACGGCCCAGATGTCGACCAGGGGCTCACTCACAGAAAGTCCTCCTCGTCCTCGTCACCCAGATCCAGGGACGAGGAGACTTCACTGGCTTCAGCGAGCTCGGCCGGATCGGTGGTCACCAGGGCGTGTTCGGCGTCGCTGGCCACCACCCGGTAGGCGATGCGCAGATCCGCGCCGCTGCACAGCAACGCGTCCCCCGGTGCGGCGGTGAGTAGATACTGCTGCTCTCCCTCGGAGAGGCTGAAAGCTGAGGCGACCTCGTCGATGGCCTGCGGGGCTTGGCGCATCAAGATTTGCGTACTCGCGTTGGCCACAATGGCTTTGCCCAGGTCGGAGCCGAGCACGTCCGCCGCATCCTGCGTGGCCAGACCGAAGGCCGTCCATCGCTTACGTGCGGCCTTGGCCAGTCGGAATAGGAACTTCGCGCCTTCGGGCTCCTGCATGAGGATCCAGCCTTCGTCCACCAGCACCATGCGGGGGTGGTCGGGGGAGGGGGTGTCGGCGACAGTGCGCCAGATCGAATCCAGCGCCAGCATCGTCCCCACAGCCTTGAGCTCGTCGGGGAGCCGGCGCAGCGACCACGACACCAGGTGCCCGGCCGGTCGCTGGGTGGTGGGAGAACGGAACAGTTCGTTGTAGGAACCGGCCACGTAGGGCTGGAGTTGGACGGCCAGATCTTGGGCGTGCTCGTCGGAATCGGCAGCCAGAGTTGCCACCAGATCCGCCAACAACGGTGCTGGACGGTTCCACGTTTCGGCGTCACCGGTGATCTCGGCCTCTCGATAGGTGACGACCAGAGCCCGATCGAGCGCGGCGCGCTGACGGGCAGACAGGGAACCGCCGAGCATGACGGCCATCAGGGTGTGCAGGAACAGCGCACGTCGGGAAACGGCGTCGCGTCGGGCGGTGGAGTCCACCGCCAGATCCAGGGGATTCACGTGGACACCGGGCTCTCCGAGCCGAAGGACGGTTCCGCCCACGGCCTGGGCTAGGCGGGTGTATTCGTCTTCGGGGTCGATGACGGCGGCGGTCACGCCCGCGTACAAGTTCCGGATCAGATCAAGCTTGCAGTGGTACGACTTTCCGGCGCCGCTGCGGGCCAGCGTCACGGAGTTGTAGTTGTCGCCGGACCACCGGTCCCACACCACCACCCCGGAGCTGCTGGCGTTGAGTCCGTACAGCACGGCTCTGTCGCTCGCCTGCACGGCCAGGTCGGGGGAGGCGAAGGGGAACGATGCGGCGAGCGCGGCGGTGTCCATGCTGCGCCGCTGGTCCAGCGGATCCACACCCAACGGGAGGCCGGCGATCCACCCTTGGAGCTGGCGGTAGGAAGCGGGCCGCACGTCCAGCAACATCGACGAACACAGCGACCGGACGTGGTCGACCTCCTCGGTCAGCTCCGTTTCGGAAGGGGCGTGCACAGTGAGGTAGAGCCCGACCCTGAACAACTTGCCTTCGCCCCTGGCCAGGGACGCGGCCATCTCGCGGGCGTCCTCGGCGGCGACCTCGGCCTCGAAGTCTTCGAGTTTGCCCTTCTCCGCGGTGGTGCGGCTGGAGGCTTCGAGCTTGGACATCTGTCGTCGGAGCCGGTCGGCGGCGGTTTGGGGCGGGATCGGTTCGATGTGCAGCGACACGTCCAACCGGCCGGGGTAGGTGAGCAGGGGTTCGGTCCAGCCGTGGCCCACCTCGGCGGGGTAGCCGGTCACCGCCCAGGAAGCACTCACCCCGCTCCCCACCCGTAGGTGTCGGGGCGCGATCTCCACCTCGGCGGCCACCGGCCCCGCACTATCAGCGGGCGTGGTGCGGCTCTTCTTGCTGCGGGTGAACACTCAAGTCTCCTCTGGTGCGGTGGGGCCGGTGATGGTCGAAGTGGGGCTGGAGAGTCCTTCGGGAGGCACGTGTCTGCTGGCAGGGTCGGCTGCGGAGGCGAGGAGCGCGGCGACCTGCCCGCCGCTGAGCACTTGAGCCCGGGAACCGGCGGCGGAGAGTCCGCGTACGGCGTCCTCGGCTCGCCGCCGTACCGTGTTCGTGGTATGGGAGACGTCACCGCCCCTCTCTCGCAGCACCAGGACGATTTGCCGTCGCAGCAGATCCCGTGTTTGTGCCAGGTCGGCGAGGAAGTCGGCGTGGTCGCGGGCGGCGCGCTCTAGTGCCGGGTGGGGCATCGTCGGTGCCGCTCGGTCCAGGGTGTCCACTAAGGGGTCTAACTTGATGGACTCGGCTCGCACCAACAGCTGCACAGGGCTGTTGAGCGAGTTCAGGTAGGACCCGAAACCCGCTACGAGCCCGGCCTGTTCAGTGGGGGTGCGCAGAGCGAAGGACACTGTCGAACACGACACCAGCACGGCGCACCCGTGTTCGGCCAGGTCCACGACCCCCTCATCGGAGATCGCCTTCACCGGCAGATCCAGTGGGCTGGGTAGGGCTGGAGTGGTGGCATCCACCCATGAAGGCAGGGGTTCAGCGGGAGGTGCTCCGGTGGCGCGGCGTTTGGGGGAGCGAATGAACCTGAAGGCGGCCAGCAGGAGGCGGTCCAGGCTGAGTCCGTCGCGCTGGACCAGTGCTGCGGCCACCGCCGCGCCCATCACCGGGACCGCAGTGATCACGAACACGATCGGTGGCAGTAGATGGTCGAGGCCGCTATAGGCGGCCCACAGTCCTATGCCGGGGACCCCGATGATCGCGAGCTGGCGGGCGGTGAGACCGGCGAGGATCTTGTCCTCGCGTTCCACATCGGCGGGCATGCGTACACGTGACATTCAGCGCCTCCTTCGAGGACGAGGGCGAGGGGCGGGTGGATCGAACAGAGGGTCCTGGCGGGGGAGCGGAATCCTGGGAGGAATGTTGCGGGCGCCGGGCAACGTGTCCTGCTGGGGTTCGGGTTCGCGCCAGCCCGGCAATGGCTCCTGGCGGGGAGGAGAGGGACGTGTCAAGGTCGGCTGGTAGTAGCGGCGCCGTTCACGCAGGCGTGCCTGTTCGCGGCGGTCGATCCGCCGGTCGATGCCGGGCAATGCGTCCTGCCGGTATGGCAATCGGGCACTGAAGTCGGGTAGTTCGGGCTGGTACCACCGACGCGGTGGACCCGTGGAGGATCCCGAGGACACTGAGCGCAGGGGCGAGGGACGGGGCGGGGTTTGTCGCGAGGCTGCCGCGCGCGAGGCCGTGGCTGTGCCCTTCTTGGCCGCGAACGCCTTGCCCAGGCCACGGAAGATCAACAGGCTGGCGACCAGCTTGGTCCCCTTGACCAGGGGCGAGTTCTGGTAGTTGAACGCGTGCTTGAACGCCCAGAAGGGGATACGGATCAGCACGTACATCAGGCAGATGATCAGGAGAACGTCGATGACGTTCTGTGCGGCTTCGATGAAGTCGGGCATGGCGTCCCGGGATAGGAACAGCACCACCATCAAGCGCAGGACCAGGCCTTGAGCGATCTGGATGATCATCAGTGCGCCCATAGAGCGCCACCACAGTCGGGCGAGCCCCTCGGTTTGGGGAAGGGCGTGGCAGGCCAAGGCGAGTGGGGAGATGGCGGTGAGCACGATCCACAGCACGACGCGGATGATTACGGCCAGCATCCAAAAGGTGCTCAGTAGCGCGCCGATGAGCATCAACAGCAGGACGACGAGGGCTTCACCGAGGGGGTTGTCGAACACCCGGGTGAGGGTGACGGTGACGTTCTCCACGGTCGCGGCCCCGTCCAACATCGAGACCGCCACGCCGTTGGCCAGCTCCCGCATCATCTCGATCAGCAGCCAAGAAGCGTTGGCGGCGATGAACCCCAAGACGACCCGGGGGAGGAGGTCTTTCAGGGCGGCGGAGGTCTGCACGGTCTGGTAGCCCATCAACAAGACCCCGGCCACGATCACCACCAGCACATACAAGGAGTTGGTGATGGTGAGGACCTCGCCCCACACCGTGCGCAACCCGTCCGCCGGGGGTGGGGTGGCCAGGGCCGGCAGCGCGACCAGGGTGATGGTGAACTCGATCAAGTCGCCGACCAGACCGGCGATCCACAGATAGACCCCGACGGTGACGCGACACCCGTAATCGAGTGCCCCACACTCCTCCGGATCGGTGGGTGTGCCCTCGGGGTCTGTAGACACGTCAGCGAGCAGGACCGTGGTCTCGGCCTGCGCGGGGGAGGTCCACGCCAGGCTCCCGGCCAGGGTGACCACCACAACGACGATCATGCTCGTGCGGGCAGGTCTCATCACAGCCCCACGAACCCGCGCAGGATCTGCACCAGGATCGGGGCGAGGATCGCCACCAGGTACCCCAGGGCCGAGTACTTCAACGTGTCCTTGGCCTTGTTGACCTCGCCCGGATCCCCACCGGCCAGCAGGTACCGCAGACCGCCGATGGTGAGCAGCAGCGTGGCCAGCACCACCAGTAGGCCGATGATCCAGTTGCGGATGTTGGTGATCACGCTGTCCAGGTCGCTGACCCCGGGTTCCTCGGCCTCTTGCGCCCACACAGGCGAGATCTCACCCAAAACCACGACCAAGACCACGGCCACCCCCAAAGTCAGGGTGGGGAGCACACTGTTCTTGACCGCCTCCATCGCTGTCACCTCGATTCGGTGAAACCCCGCGATATTCAGCGGAACACGCGAATCCAGAGCCGGGGCGAAGACGCCAACTTCTCCTTTCTTGAAATGGCGATATCGGTGGAGGGCGTTCGGCACCTTCTTTGCCCCGGCTGGCGTGTCCCCTTTAACGGGGGAGGAGGAACTCTCCTCACCCATCAAAAGGAACTCAGGTGGCGATATCGCTCATCGCCATCTCCGATTCGTCCGTGTCCAGCGACGATGCCAGTCGCCCCTCAGCGGCCTTCCGCCACCGACGCGCCGTGATGTAGGGCAGGCCCAGATCCGTGGCGACCCGGGTCAATGGCGCGCCCTCCAAACGGGTCCGCGCCACCAGGTCGGCCTCCACCGGAGTTACCACCCCCGCGGACACGGCCTCGGCCAACACGGTGACCGGCCCCCGCCCACTGCTGTGGCTGGCAGCGACCATGCTCGGATCCCTGTCCGCCAACGCACTCACCTCACGCAATTGGCGGTAGCGGTACCGGTTGGCGGTGTTGGTCACCGCCGACCACAGCCGATACTGCACATCGACCACGCCGGCGGGCAGGGACCGCACCTGCTCCAACAGCGCTGTGAGCAGCTCCGACTCCACATCCGGGATCTGTTGCGTGGGCACGCGCGCATACCGGGCGCACGCGGTCACCATGGGCGGCAACATCGCCCCGGCCGCGATGACCGTCCACGTGGACTCGCCCGAACGTGCGCGGGCGAATACCCGGTGCCAGAGCGCATCGGTCTGGTTCGGCGCCCCCTTGCGCAGCCGCTCCAGGACCTGGCCTGCGGTCAGCTCCGTAGCGTCGATACCCTCCACCGAAGCGGTGGGCAGAGTGGGTTGGCCGGGGCCGGTAGTGAGGAGCGTGAGCGTGCGCCGCAATACCTCGAATGGCTGATCGGTGTGTTCCATGTCGAACTCCCATCTCTTTCGGGGAGTTCCATGAAGCACGACTGGGTTCGCAGGAAATGCGCAGATGGTCAGCACATGATGGTGCTCTCGATCTGCTTATTCTCTGCTCACGAAAACGGATTAGGTGCGGGTGCCGCACGCGCTTTTGGCGTCTTCAAGTGCAAGGGCCGGGCCAACGACTTGGATCGGTGCGTACGTGGTGCGTACGGTTTCTCACCAGGGCGATGAGCGAAAAACGGCGTCTCGTTCCTTTTGATAGTGAGGCGCGTTCGACATCCAGCCGACCACCCACCTATGACCCACCACCCACCACCCCACACACGGGTACTTCTGATCGATGGTGGCCCCGGGGCGACGACCCTGCTCGTCTTGGCCGCCCACGGTGCGATCCCCGCGTTCCATGCCGTTCTGGTCCCCGACACCGGCAAGAACCTCACCCAGATCCACCGACCCTTGGCCGCCCTGCGGCGGATGGCCACCGCAGCGGGAATGGCCTGGACCCCGGTCAAGGCCGGTAACCCGGTCCAGGCCAGCCTCGACGGCGCGGTGTTGCCGTTGCCGCTGTTCACCCTCACTCCTGACGGAGCCCCCGGCCAGTTGCCACACGGGTGCGTACGCCGCCAAGGCGTAGCCCTCACCGGGATCGTGCGTCACCTTCTTGGGTATCCGCGTCCCAGCCCGGTCCCCGACCAGATCGTGGCCGAGTGCGCCACCGGCCCCACCCTCGGCCAGTCCCAAGCCCCGCCCTCGACCGGTCCGCGCTACGTCCGCTTGCGGCACCCGCTGATCGAGATCGGATGGACCGACGCCGACTGCGCCGCGTTCCTGGCCCACCACGAACTCCCCGCAGAACTCGACCTGGCATGCGTCGCCTGCCCGATGCGCTCCAACCGCTCCTGGCAGTACCTGCGAGAGAACGACCCGGCAACGTTCGCCGAAGCGGTTGCGGTGGACGTGACTTTGCGGCACGGCCACCCCAACTCGGCACGGCACGGCATGCCGCCCGGCACCACGTACTACCTGCATCCGGACCGCGTCCCCCTGGACCAGGTCGACCTGACCGAGCCCAACGGTTCCGAGCTCAACGCCTGCACGCCGTGGGCGTGCCGCGGTAACGGGTCCGGCGACTCGGAGCAGAGGGGCGGCAACCGATGAGCGCCACCACGCAGCCGACCCTGCGACTGCTCTCCCTGGGTGCCGGGGTCCAATCCACCACCCTGCTCCTGCTCGCAACCCAAGGCGCCATCCCCAAATTCGATTACGCTCTGTTCGCCGACACCGGATGGGAGCCTCGCCAGGTCTACGACCACCTGGAACGGCTGGAACACACCGCCGCTGAAGCGGGCATCCCCATCATCCGCGTCAGCAATGGCAACATCCGTGACGATGCCTTGGACGAGCGGCACCGATTCGCCTCGATGCCCTTGTTCGTACGGGGCTCCGAAGGACAGCGCGGCATGGCCCGCCGGCAATGCACAGGCGAGTACAAGGTCCGACCGCTCAAACGCCAAGCCCGCCACCTGCTGGACTACCCCCACCCCGCACGAGTACCGGCCGGGGTATACGCCACTCAAGCGATCGGGATCAGTGCCGATGAGGTCCACCGGGCCAAGGACGCCGACGTCCAGTACCTGCGCAACGTCTTCCCCTTGCTGGACTTGGGATGGACCCGCCAGGACTGCCGCGAGTACCTGACCACCCACGGATGGGGCACCACCCCACGCTCGGCCTGTATCGGCTGCCCCTACCGGTCCAACACCACCTGGGCCGAACTCGCGGCAACCGAACCTGAGGCGTTCGCCGACGCGGTCGACTTCGATGCCGCGATCCGGCATGGGAACCCGGCAGCGGCCAAGCGTGGTATGCCGCTGCGCGGCACCTACTACCTGCACTCCTCCCGCCGCCCCCTGGCGGAGGTCGACCTCGGCATCGACAACGGCCCCGAACCGGAAGGGTGCTCGCCCTGGTCCTGCCGCGGCGATACCGCCCAGGAACCGGCACAGGGCGGTGATGCCCAGTGATCACCACCCGGCCCACAGTCGCCCTTGAGCGCTCGGTGTCGATCGGTTCGCTGTGCACCGGCTATGCCGGGCTCGACATGGGTGTGGCCGCAGCACTGAGCGGCACCACGGGTCTGTCCTGGGCCGCCGACAACGACCCTTACGTCACCAGGCTCCTGGTAGACCGTTTTCCCATGGTCCCCAACCTCGGTGACCTCGCCTCCGTGCACTGGCCACACGTAGAACCGGTCGACGTGATCACTGCGGGCTTCCCCTGCCAGGACATCAGCGCCGCCGGCAAAGGGGCCGGTATCGAGAAAGGAACCCGATCCAGTGTGTGGATGTACGTCATGGAAGCCGTTCGCCATCTTCGACCACACCTACTCGTGCTGGAGAACGTTCCCGCTCTCCGGTGGAAAGGCCGAGGCTTCGACCGCGTACTCGCGGACCTGGCCCGCACGGGGTATGACGCACGCTGGTGCTGCGTACGCGCCGGCGACATCGGAGCACCCCACCGGAGGGAGAGGGTGTTCGTTGTTGCCCACCCCGTACACCAGTGGCGGAAACAGTGGTCGTCTCACACCCGAGGAACGCCGCGAACGGGGCCAACAGATTCGGCTCGGCGATGTGCTCTGCTGCCCACCCCATACCCCCGCGTACGCACCCATCCGCAGTGCGCACACCCCCGGATGCCGCGCTCGCTCGCTCGAACGTCTGTTGCCCACGCCCTGCGCGAGCGACGGAACCAGGGGGATCTCCCACCGGAACGATTCAAACGGGCGCCTCACACTGCCCTGCGCGGCCATCGCCATGACCACCGACACCGACGGCCATGCTCCACCCCGTTCGCGTACGCATGGGGAGACCACGAACCGGCCATCCGGCACTGGGAAACGGTGCTCGGCAGAGCGGCGCCCCCACCCACCGAGACCGGCACCCGAGGACAACCCCGACTGAGTGCCACCTTCGTCGAGTGGATGATGGGCCTGCCCGCCGGATGGGTCACCGACCCACACCTCGGCATGCCGCACTCGGCGCAGATCCGCACCCTCGGCAACGGTGTAGTGCCGCAACAAGCCACCGTTGCCGTTCGGCACTTGCTCTCAGAAGCCACCCACACCGGACCGGGGGATGCGGCATGGGACTGACGCTGGTGCCGTTGCCATTCGCCGAAGCGAAGGCCTTCATCGAGGTCTGGCACCGGCATTTGAAAGCGCCACCGGGCCACAAGTTCAGTCTTGGTGCCCTCGATGACGAGGGCGTGCTCGTTGCCGTCGCCATGGCCGGACGACCGGTCGCGCGGGGCCTCGATGACGGTCTCACCCTTGAAGTCACCCGACTCGCCAGCGACGGCACGCACAACGCCTGCTCAATGCTCTACGGAGCGTCGGCGCGTGCTGCCCGAGCTTTGGCCTATCGGCGTCTGGTCACCTACACCCGCGCCGACGAAACCGGGGCCTCCCTGCGGGCGGCCGGATGGCAGCCAGTCGCGGCACTGCCTCCCCGGGAAGACTGGCATTCACCCCGGCGGCCACGGACCGAAGGAGTTTCGAGGATCCGTTGGCAGGCGCCATGACGCTCCATCAACTCCGTTGCCCCGTTGACGTGCCCGGCTGGTCACTTGTCGCGGCATTGCCGCGCGATGCCGAACGACAACGCCACAAGCCACCATCCGCGACCCTTACGTAAAGGTGACACCCCTATGGCCGAACAGGAAGATTATGCCCCTGACCAGCTAAAACACGACATTCAGAGTGATGGCGGGGCCTATCCTGAAAGGCCCACGAACACGCACGAAAGCCGGCGCCCGCACGGTAAGGGCGCACGTACCGAAGCCTTCGAGGTCGAACCCGCGCAGATCGTGGAGCTCACGCCCCACCAACGCACCGTCGCCGTGCAGGCACTGACCGAGCTGTTGACTCACCACCTCGACCACGAGAGCGAACGCTGAGCCGACCCATCCCAGGGGGTGAGTACGTGGCGTGGCAGATAAGCGTACGCGCCCTCTTTGGGGTTGAGAGTTGAGAAAGGACACGGGCCCATGAGGGTCGCGATCTACATCCGCATCTCCACAGACGAGGAACGTCAGCCATTCTCGCTGGAGGCCCAGGAAACCAAGCTTCGCGCCTATATCCAAAGCCAAGAGGACTGGCAACTGGTCACGGTGGTGCCAGAGCAGGCATCCGGGGCCACCACCGACCGGCCCAAGTTGGCCAGGCTCTTGGCAGCCGCACGCGCGGGGCGCTTCGACCTGGTGCTGGTCTACCGAGTGGACCGCTTCTCGCGCTCCGTACGCGGACTGGCCCACCTACTCGATGAGCTGGACTCGGCCGGGGTGGCCTTCCGCTCGGCCACCGAACCCTTCGACACCACCACCCCGGCGGGGCGGATGATGGTACAGATGCTCGCGGTTTTCGCTGAGTTCGAGCGCGCCACCATCATCGATCGCGTCATCAACGGCATGGAACGCAAGGCCGCACGCGGTGAGTGGTGCGGCGGATCCCGTCCACACGGTTACCTGGTGGACGCCGACACCGGGAAACTCATCGTTAAGGAAGACGAAGCCCCCATTCCGCCGCGCATCTTCGATACCTACGTACACAAACGCGTGGGGGCCAAGGAGATCGCCACCCAGCTCAACGACCACGGGCACCGAACCAAGAACGGTAGACCTTGGAGCCGGGACGCGGTACTCACCGTCCTGCGCAACCGCGCCTACGTGGGAGAGGTGTTCTTTCGTGAGGCCTACTATCCCAGCTCCCACCCCGCCCTGGTCGATACCTCGATCTTCGAGGCCGCTCAAGAGATCTTGCGTGTTCGGGGTGAGGACCACACCAAACGGGCGGGCAACTCTTCCGACTACCTGATGTCGGGGCGAATCACCTGCCCGCTCTGCGACAAGCACTACCTGGGCAACGCGGCCAACGGCAACAAGTACCGATACCGGTACTACACCTGCTACTCACGGTTGCGCTACGGCAAGAAGACCTGCGCCGCTGACCGGTTGCCCGCCGATCAACTAGAGGAGGCCGTCGTCGAGGCCCTGCTGGCCACCTATGAGCGCAGTGACCTGATGGACGAAGCGATCCGTGGGGTTGCTGAGCGTCACGACCAGATGAAGGAACAACATGTCGCCGAGCGCGCTGCGGTGCGGAGCGAACTGGCGAGTGCTGAAGCTTCCATCGAGCGGTATCTACGGGCTTTCGAAGCGGGGACCATGCCCGAGTCGGTGTGCGGACCGCGTTTGAGCGATCTCGCTGCCACGGTGGCACGGCTGCGCCATAGGGAGAGTGAACTGACCGAGCTGTTTGAGTCCCCGCATGAGGGGCCGACCGAAGAGGAGATCATCGCGATGCGTACGCAGATACGGCAGGCCTTCGCCAACGGCAATCCGGCGACGAAGAAGAATCTGGTGCAGAACTTGGTCGCCGAAGTCCGTATCACTGGTCCCCGGCGAATCCAACCCGTCTTCAGGGTTCCCACCAGCATGAACGCGGACCTCTCCTCCTCGGAGGAGAAGGTTCGCGCAATGTCTGGAGTGGCGCACCCGGCAGGATTCGAACCTGCGACCGTCGGATTAGAAGTTCCATGGTCACGTACCGTCACGTGCCGCTACGTACCATCCCGTCCCGCACCATCCGAATCAGGATGCCATCCCGTGCCACGTCGTGCCGTCTACTGACGTCCCGGTCCAAAACTGCGGAGCACAAACGGAGCACACAGGCTGATGGTGGTGTCCGATGGCGCCTCACGAGAACTTCGTAGGCCGTGGATCAGCCACCCCTGTTCACGGCGAAGTAGTGGACAGCGGAACCGCAAAGGTCGTGCCAGGCTGTCCACGCCATCATTCTCCCAGGCGAGCATCACACCGTCTCTCCTGGAAGAGGTTGTCTCCATCAGTCCGTCCGACGGGACTCGGTATCTGGCTCTCTTCGCCTTCTGATGCATCCTCCTCCGTATGAAACAGCAGGCCAACCATGTTGATGGTCATGGGGTGAGCTTCAAACCTCGCTCATCTGTCCGATCTCGGCCATGCGCACATCGAGAAGCGTGCTCTTGGGGGAGAGCTCCAGCTCACTAGACCAGGAGCCAGTTTCAGTGAAGTTAGTCACAGACTTTTTGTTCGGATTCGCCTTCTAACTTCCCTTTCGGTTTCAGGACCACGGACGAGGCCGCCCCGCGATCGGGGCGCATCCCGCAACTCGTCCATCCCCCGCCTGAGCCTAGAGAGCACACCGCCATGTCCCGCGCCGTGCAGGCAGCGACCGCTGCCCTCATGTCGACAGTGCTGGTCATTCCCCTCCTGCATTCGACCGCACACGCCGGCGAAGAGCCGGACCAGCCTTCGGATGAGGGTTCGATCTCCACTGAGGCACTCTTCGAGCAAGCCGCCATCGCGCAGGCCCAAGAGACCGGGGAACCGGTGGAGATCGCCGGGGCCACCACCGAGACCACACGCCATGTGGCCAACCCCGACGGCAGCTTCACCATGGAGCAGAACGCCCACCCGGTTCGTGTGCGTGACGACAACGGTTGGACCCCGGTCGACACCGACCTGGTCATCGACTCCGAAGGCAACGCGCGCCCCAGGGCGGCCGTGGCCGACATCGTCTTCTCCGGTGGTGGTGACACGACGTTGGCGAGTATCGGTCTGGGCTCCAACTCTGTCGCTTTGGGCTGGCACGAGTCACTACCCACCCCGGTGCTCGAAGGGGACAAGGCGACCTACCCCGATGTCCTGCCCGACGTGGATCTGGTGCTGACCGCGGGGGTCGACGGGTTCGGACAGGTGCTGGTGGTGCACACCCCGGAGGCGGCCCAACACGAGCAACTGGCCGACCTGGAACTGGGCCTGGCCACCGAAGGCGTCACCATGCGCTTGGGTGAGCACGGCAACCTGGACGCCATCGGAGACAAGGGCCAAGAGAGCGTGTTCAGCGCGATCGCCCCCGCGATGTGGGACTCCTCAGGAGAGGAAGCGCTCGAGGACGCCACCGATATGGCCCCCACCGGAGCGCGTACCGCCCTGGTGGAGGTGGATATGACCCCCGACAGCATCCGTCTGGTGCCTGACACAGGGATGCTCACCGACGAAGCCACCCAGTACCCGGTCTACATCGACCCTTCCGTGGCGGTCAGCAGGGTGGGCCGCACCTACGTCAACCGCAGCTACCCCACCCAGTCGTACTGGAACTACTCCACCTCCCACACCCCCGGTGTGGGATACGAACCGGCCCAGGGCACTACCAAACGAGCGTTCTGGCGCTTCAGCATCGACTCCCGTACCCGCAACGCCGACATCACCAGAGCCACCTTCCGCGCCAAGGTCACCCACGCCTACGGGTGCACCAACGCAAAGGTGGAGCTGTGGCGCACCAACGCCATCACCTCCTCCACCACCTGGAACTCCCAGACCTCGGCCTGGCGTACGAAGCTGGACACCCGCACCATCAACGCCGGACGCTCGAACTGCTCGGGCGGAGCCTCCCCGACGGTGGAGTTCAACGCCACCACCGGATACGTGTGGAGCCGCGACGCCGGCAACGCCACCACCACCCTGGGGTTGCGCGGTAACGAGACCCGCTCCTCCAGCAACCACGACTGGCGTCGCTTCGCCTCCAACCCCACCCTGCAGGTGGACTACAACAACCCACCCCAGACCCCGACCCGCCTGTCGGACTCCCACGGCGGACCGTGCGCCACCGACCCCGACAACCCTCGGCTGATCAACCAGACCCGCCCCACCTTCACCGCCTACGTCCGTGACCGCGACTCCACCTCCGCCAGTCGCCAGAAGGTCAAGACCCGCTTCGCCTGGTGGGTGGACGGCGAACGCGTCGATGACGTGGACACCGCCATGACCGACATCGCCGTGTGGTCCTCGGGCTCCTTCCAATCGGTGCGATCGGGAACCCTGCCCGAGAACGTGCTCATCGCCTACCGAACCAACGCCAACGACGGCGTTTCCTGGTCGGGCTGGTCCACCCACTGCTACCTCATGATCAGCACCGACCGCCCCGACACCGGCCCCGAAGTGACCTCCACCGACTACCCGGCAGGTGACATCTTCCATGGTTCCCCCGGCCTGCCCGGAGAGTTCACCTTCGCCAACAACGGGGTGGATGACGCCACCGGCTACAAGTACGCCCTCAACGACGACTCCTGCGTCAACGAGATCGACACCGACACCCCAGGCGGTTCGGTCACCGTCACCCTCACTCCCCGCTTGGAAGGCCCCAACCGGATCTACGCCCGCACCGTCGACGCCTTCGGTAACTCCTCCGACTGTGTCCTGGCCTACACCTTCCTGGTCGCACCCCCCAGCGACCCGGTCGCGCACCTGACCTTCGACGAAGGCCAAGGCGATCGTGCCGTCGACGCCATCGACCCCGACCGCGGCGCCACCCTCTCCGACGGAGTGCAGTGGGTACGTGGCCGGGTAGGCGCCGTGGACAACCCCGATACCAACCCCATCCCCCGTTTGAACGGCACCGCCGTCCACACCCGTGGCTACACCGACGGGGACCCCGGCCCCTACGACCAGATCAACGCCGACTACCCGGCCGTGGACACCAGCGGCACCTTCTCGGTCTCGACCTGGGTCAAACTGGACCGCGCCCACGCCCACCACACCGCCGTAGCCCAAGAAGGTGATGAACAGAGCGCCTTCCACCTGGGCTACCAGGGCAACACCGGCGAGTGGGTCTTCAAGATGTCACCCCAAGACCAGTACTGGGATGGCTCTCGGGAGTGGGCCACCATCACCTCCTCCACCCCGGCCGAGGTCGGGGTGTGGACCCACCTGGTGGGCACCCACGACTCCGAAACCGGCGAGATCGTTCTCTACGTCGACGGCATCCGCCAGGGATCGGCCACCCACACCGGCTCCTGGAACGCCACCGGACCCCTGACGGTCGGCCGCGCGCTGTTCCAAGGCACCGGCAACTACTACTGGCCCGGGGCAATCGACGACGTCAAGGTCTGGGACCGCCTGGTGCTGGACGAAACCGTCACCGATGCCGAAGAACACTCCGAAGTCTGGGCGCTGGCCAACCGCCCCCTGGCACCCGAAGGGCACTGGGCGCTGGACGAGTACCAGGGCACCGAAGTGGCCGACTCCACCGACCACGACCTGAACGCCACCCTGCACGCGGACCCCGACACCGCGTGGGACCAAGCCGAGAACGACGTCACCCTCTCACCCGGGGTGCGGCTCAACGGCGACGACGAATACCTCCAGGCCACCGGGCCCGCACTCCAAAGCGACCGCAGCTTCACCGTTGCCGCGTGGGTCCGCCTGGACGAGACCGGTCAAGGCATCAACACCTCCGCCCTGAGCCAGTCCGGCGAGTTCCAGAGCGGGTTCCACCTGGGCTACCAGGGCTCCAACGGCAACTGGACCTTCAAGATGGCCCCGCACGATGACGCCCCCACCGACGGGTCTGCCGGCTGGACCTACGCCTACTCCACTACCCCCGCCCGACTGGGGGAGTGGGCGCACCTGGCAGGGGTCTACGACCACACCAACGGTCAGTTGATCCTCTACGTCAACGGCTTCGAGGAATCCCGGGTGGCCGTCGACCACGCCTGGCACGCCGACGGTCCGGTGCGTATCGGCAGCGGTCAGCATCGCGGGTCCAACACCTACTTCTGGACCGGTGACCTCGACGACGCCCACACCTACCAGGGTGTGCTCAATGAACGCGAGCTCTCCCAGGTCTACGCGGGACAGATCCCCACCCCACAGCTCTGACCCGGGCTCCACCCTCGACCCCCTACTTCCCCATGTGACCGTCACCCCGCCCCGAAGGCGGGGTGACAGGAGGCCTGCTGTGACCGCCCACAGTGACACCCCTTCCCCGTCCCGACCCGGGCCGATCCGCCGCGCCATCCTCTACCCGGTGGCCTTCGTGATGATCGCCGGACTACTGAACACCCTTCCGGCGTCGGCCACCGCCTTCAATCCACGTCCGGAGGTGGCCGACCAACCCTCCGTCGAAGGGCAAGACGTGGTCGCCCAGGCTTTGGCCGAGGACAACGCGGTCGCCGAGGCCGCGATGAGTGATCCGGCCGATGTGACCTGGCCCGAGGCCACCAGCGTCGACGTGGATCTGGGGCAGAGCACGGCCAGGAGCCTCAGCGCCCAGGAGGACTCACCGGTCACGGTGGGGGCCATCACCGGGGAGGAGTTCGAGGACTGGCAGGTTCCCGAATACTGGGAGCGGATTCTCGAAGAAGAGGCCGTGTCCGGGGCCGAGGAAACAGACGATGACCCCGTGCCTGTCGAATCCGAGGAAACCGAGCCGGAGCGGGAACCCGAACCGACCGAAGAAACGACTCCCGCAGAGTCGGATGGCGAGGCATCCGACGGCGGAGATGGTTCCTCCACCGACCAGGAACAGAGATCCGAACCCGCTGCCGGTGAGGGCGAAGGGCCTGATGAGGAAGCACAGGCCCACACAAGCCCCGAAGCAGCCGAACCGGTCGAGCTCCCCGAACCCGAACCTGTCGAGTCCGTCCAAATCGAGATCCTGGACCAGGCCCAGGCCGAGACCGCGGGGATCAACGGTCTTGTGCTGCGTGTGACCCGCACCGATGACTCACCCACCGTCGCACCGATCGAACTCGGCATCGACTACTCCGACTTCGCCGAGGCCTTCGGCGGTGACTACGCCTCCCGCCTGACCCTGACCGAACTCGACGAATGCGTGCTCGACGACTCCTGCGCCACCGAGGAAACCGTCACCCACGACTCGGCCGAACTCCTGGCCAACGATGTTCAGAAACACCACGTCACCGCGCAGGTGAGTGCCGCACCCCAGGGCGCCCTGGTGGCCTTGGCCGCTGCCCCGGCCGGTGGAAACGGTGACTATGGTGCCACCCAACTCTCGGCGGCCTCCAGCTGGAACGTCAACAACCAGTCCGGTGACTTCTCCTGGTCCTACTCCTTCGCCACCCCACCCGCCCCCAGCGACCTCAACCCGGCCATCGGCCTGGGTTACTCCTCCGGCGGAGTCGATGGGCGCATCGCCACCTCCAACAACCAGACCTCCTGGATCGGTGACGGTTTCGCCTACGCCCCCGGCGCGATCGAACGCCGCTATTCGGCCTGTGTGGACTCCGGCCATAAGACCGGTGACCTGTGCTGGAACACCGACAACGTCACCCTGTCGATGACCGGCCACTCCGGGGCCTTGGTCAAGCACGACGATGGTTCCTACCGGCTGTCCAACGACGACGGCACCAAGGTCGAACGCCTCACCGGTGCCACCAACGGCGCTCACGAGGGCGAGTACTGGAAGGTCACCACCCCCGACGGCACCCAGTACTTCTTCGGACGCAACCGCCTCCCCGGCTGGTCCAGCGGCGACCCCGAGACCAAGTCGGCTCAGACCATGCCGGTCTACGCTGCCAAGACTGGACAGCCCTGCTACGACTCGACCTTCTCCCAGTCCTGGTGCCAGCAGGCCTACAAGTGGAACCTCGACTACGTCGTGGACGTGCACGGCAACGTCATGACGTTCTACTACGACGCCGAGACCAACCACTACGGCCGCAACCTCACCAACACCGCCACCCCCTACGTACGCGCCGCCAACGTCAAGCGCATCGAATACGGGTTGCGCAAGGGCGACGTCTACGCCACCGCCCCGGCCCGAGTGCTGTTCTCCGACTCCGAACGGTGTCTGGTCACCGACTCCTTCGACTGCGCCGCCGACGAACGCACCTCCGGCAACGCCGAGCACTGGCCCGACGTGCCCCTGGACCAGGACTGCAAGACGGGCCAGTCCTGTACGGGGCGTCACTCGCCGACCTTCTGGTCCACCAAGAAGCTCGACGCCATCACCACCCAGATCCGCGACGGAGACTCCTACACCGACGTCGACACCTGGAAGCTGGAGCACTCCTTCCCCGAAGCCGGGGACGGTACCGGTCCCACCCTGTGGCTGGACTCCATCGAACACGTCGGCAAGGTCGAGGGCACCGAAGCACTACCCAAGATCAGCTTCGCCGGCACCCAGATGCCCAACCGGGTCGACTCACCCACCGACGACATCGCTCCGATGCTCCGGTGGCGCATCACCTCGATCTACACCGAGTCCGGTGGCCAGTTCGACATCACCTACTCCCAACCCGAATGCGAACCCGGTAAGACCCCCAAACCGCATGAGAACACCATGCGCTGCTATCCGGTGCTGTGGACACCCGAAGGCGGGGTGGAACTGACCGACTGGTTCCACAAGTACGTGGTCACCGAAGTCAACGAAGTGGACCTGGTCTCGGACCAACCGACCATGACCACCGGCTACGACTACGTCGGAACCCCGGCCTGGCGCTACACCGAGGCCGACGGCATGGTCAAGGACAAGTACCGCACCTGGGCGGACTGGCGCGGCTACGAACGGGTCATCGTCCGCAGCGGCCACGAAAACGAAGAACGCACCGAGACCGAATACCTGTACTTCCAGGGCATGCACGAGGACAAACTGCCCTCGGGTAAACGTTCGGTCTCCATCACCGACTCACGCGGGGTCGAACACACCGACCACAAGGAACTGCACGGCATGGTCCGTGAGGTGATCGTCCGCGACGGTGAAGACGGCCAGGACATCACCCGCGAGATCAGCACCCCCTGGTGGCGGGAGACCGCCAAGGTCACCCACGACTGGGGTGAACAGACCGCCACCAGGACCCAGACCGAACGAATCGTCAGCCTCACACGCCTGGCCGATGATTCCTGGCGCCAGACCAGGGTCGACAACACCATCAACGACGACGGCGCCATCACCCGCGTCCGCGACCACGGTGACGTCGACGTCCAAGGCGACGAGAAGTGCGTCAACACCACCTACGTCAGCAACACCGACGCCTGGATCCTCAACCTCGTCTCCCGCGCCGAGACCCTCGCAGTGGACTGCGAGGACACCCCGAATCGGCCCGAGGACGTCATCACCGACGAACTCGTCCTCTACGACGGCGGAGACCACGGTGACGCCCCCACCACCGGGCTGCCCACCAAGACCCGCAAACTCGACTCCTACTCCGAGGGTGAACCCGTCTACCAGACGGTCGACCAGACCGAGTTCGACACCTACGGCAACACCATCTCCGAGACCGACGCCTCCGGAGGGGTGACCACCACCGAGTACACCTTCACCACTGAAGGCCTTC
Source organism: Nocardiopsis sp. NPDC055879 (assembly GCF_053615935.1). Classification (NCBI taxonomy): domain Bacteria; kingdom Bacillati; phylum Actinomycetota; class Actinomycetes; order Streptosporangiales; family Nocardiopsidaceae; genus Nocardiopsis; species Nocardiopsis sp. NPDC055879. The sequence continues at coordinate 5,615 of NZ_JBSHCT010000019.1, read as the reverse complement.
CCGAATCGGTCACCGAGACCAACCCCCTCGGCCACACCACGACCACCACGGTCGACCCCTCACGGGGACTTCCCGTCTCCGAGACCGACGCCAACGGCGCCACCATGACCATGGCCTACGACCCGCTCGGGCGCATGACCCAGGTGTGGCTTCCCGACCGGGACCAGGCCACCCACACCCCCACCGCCGAATTCGAATACCACGTCCGCCAGGACGCCCCCACCTCGATCATCACGCGCACCCTGCGCACCCCGACCGAGTACGTCACCGGCTACGAGATCTTCGACGCCTTCCTCCGGCCACGCCAGACCCAGAGCCCGGCACCGGGCGGTGGACGTGTGGTGACCGACACCTTCCACGACACCCACGGACGCGAGGTCAAGACCAGGGACGCCTACTACAACGAGGACGACCCCGGAGACACCCTCTTCGTCGTCAACAACGACGCCGACATCCCCCGCCAGGCCGTCACCCTCTACGACGGCGCCGGCCGGGTCACCGACAACCTGCATGTGGCCTTCGGGGAGGAACGCTGGCGCACCAGCACCGAACACCACGGCGATCGAACCCTGGTCACCCCGGCCGATGGTGCGGTGGCCACCACCTCCATCGTGGACGCCCAAGGCCGCCTGAGTGAGGTACGCACCCACCACGAGGGGGTGCCCGAAGGCGACTACGACGCCATCACTTACACCTACGCCAAGAACGATGCGTTGGCCACGGTGACCGACCCCGAGGGCAACGTCTGGGAACACGCCTACGACCTGCGCGGGCGCCTGGTGAGTACCGACGACCCGATCGCCGGTACCACCACGATGAGCTACAACGAGCTCGACCAGATGGTCTCGGCCACCGACGCCCGCGGCCAGACCCTGGCCTACACCTACGACGACATCGGCCGCCAGGTCGCCCTGCACGATGACTCACCCGAAGGTGACAAACGGGCCGAGTGGCTCTACGACACCCGTGCCCTGGGTCACCTGACCTCCTCTACCAGATACGTCGACGGGAACGCCTACACCACCTCGGTGGTCAGGTACGACCAGTTCTACCGTCCCACCACCACCGAGGTCCGCATCCCCGCCGACCAACCCATGTTGGCGGGTCGTTACCGGTTCTCCACCCAGTACAACCTCGATGGTTCGGTACACGCCCTGACCCTGCCCGCCGCCGGCGGGTTGGGTCAGGAGACCATCGGCTACAGCTACAACGAGCTGGGCATGCCCACCCAGATGTCGGGGTTCACCGACTACGTCACCGACACCGTCTACAGCAATACCGGTGAACTGCGCCAACTCGCTCTGGACATCGGGGCGTCGGGCACCCACGCCACCTGGATCACCCGTGACCAGGACCCAGCCACCGGAAGAACGACCGAGACCACGCTGGTGCCCGAGCGCGGAGTCACCGGGTCACTGGTGCACCAGTACTACACCTACGACGACGCGGGCAACGTCCTCAACCTGCGCGACGAACCCACCGCCGACCATCTCCAAGCGGACGTGCAGTGCTTCACCTACGACCACATGCGTCGCATGACCGGAGTGTGGACCCCCGACGCCACGGGTGAGGAGGCCTGCGCCGACCAACCCTCGGCGGACGCGCTGGGTGGAGCCGCTCCCTACTGGCACTCCTACACCTACGACAAGCTCGGCAACCGTGAGACCGAGGTTCAACACGGACAGCCGGGCGGTGACATCACCCGCACCTACCATCACGGTGGTGCCACCGGTGTGGCTCCGCAGGCCCTGACCAGTGTCGAGGAGTCCGGCCCGGCCGGTGATCGGCTGGAGGAGTACACCTACGACGAGGCCGGGAACATGACCGGTCGCACCACGGCCTCCCGTGAACAGGATCTGGAATGGGACGCCGAAGGCAACCTGTCCCGCGTCGTGGAAGAGGACGGCTCCCAGACCTCCTACACCTACGACGCCGATGGTCAGCGGCTGATCCGTGAAGACCCGACCTCCACCACGCTGTACCTGCCGGGTATGGAACTGCGTCTGGACAAGGAGACCCTGGTCCAGGAGGCGACCCGGTTCTACTCCCACGCCGGGCAAGCGGTCGCGGTCCGCCAGAACGACGGCACCCTGTCGTGGATCTACGCCGACCCACACGGAACCGGCCAGGTCGCGGTGAACGCACGGACCGGTGAGGCCACCCACCGGCACATGACGGCCTTTGGAACCCAGCGCGGTTCCACCGGGGACTGGCCCGCCGAGCGTGGTTTCGCCAACGGCACCATCGATGCCTCCACCGGGCTGACCCAGATCGGTGCGCGGGCCTATGACTCCACTCTGGGCCGGTTCATCTCGGTGGACCCGGTGTTGGACGTGACCGACCACCAACAGATGCACGGTTACGCCTACGCCAACAACAGCCCGGTCACCTACACCGACCCGGACGGGCGGGCGTCCTACCTGATCGTGGACGGGGTCAACCCGGATACCGGGCGCCCGTTGATCTACTCGCCGGTACAGCGCAACGGCAAGCACTACTGGTACTCCCACTCAGATGGTAAGGCGATCCGTTCCACGGCCAATGGTGCGGTGGTCGAGCAGTGGTACAACGTGACACCGATGCGGACCACCGCCAAGCAGCGGCAGTACATGCGCGAGCACCAGGCACAGCAGGCAGCGCTGCGTCAGCAGCGTCAAGCGCAGATGGAGAAGGCCGAGGCCAAACAGAAGCTGATCAAGGCCGCAACCGGGTTGGCGCAGTTGGTGGCCGACGAGCTCGGTATCACCGCGGGGTTGGAGTGCTTCACCACCGGTGATCTGGGTGCGTGTGGTGAGACCGCGGTCAACGTGGCGTTGATGTTCGTGGGCGGTCTGCCGGCCAAGATCGCCGCGAAGTACGGGTTGCGGTGGGGTAAGGCCGCGGAGTTGGGGCGCAGGATCTCCGCTCTGGGTGGTGAGTTGATCGATGGGATCAAGGGCCTGAACCGGGCCAACCGCAAACTCGACAACGTGAGTTGTCCGATCGGGAACAGTTTCGTTCCGGGCACGGCGGTGGTGATGGCCGACGGGTCGCCCAAGCCGATCGAGGACGTCGATGTCGGTGAGAAGGTCCTGGCCACCGACCCTGAAACCGGGGAGCAGTCGGTTCGGACGGTGTTGGCCACCATCGTGGGCTCGGGGGCCAAGGCCCTGGTGCAGATCACCATCGATCCGACCAGCGAACGTGATGCCCCGGAAGGGGACGAGGCGGGTTCGGGTGAGGAATCTGAGGGTGTTCCCGGCCCGGTGGAGGCCGGGGACGTGATCGTGGCGACCGATGGTCACCCGTTCTGGGTTCCGGACCTGGGGTTGTGGGTGGACGCGATCGACCTGGCCCCGGGTATGTGGTTGCAGACCTCGTCGGGGACCTGGGTGCAGGTTTCCGCGATCCAGGCTTGGACCCAGAGCGCGACGGTCCATAACCTGACCGTGCAGGGCGTTCACACCTACCACGTGGCTGCTGGGTCACTGGATGTCCTCAACCACAACTGTAATACAACTGTTTACCGTAAACAGACGGACCACCCAGACAGCCAGAGACTTTCTGTGAATGGGAGTGGGAATGTAAGTCACCAGGGGGACGGAAGGCTTTACCTGAATATGAGCGGTGACGTAAGTCATTCGCAGGGGTTTCGCGGGTCCGGGGGGACCATCGTTGCATTCGATGTTCCTAGTTCTGTTGTAGACGGTGTTGTTGGGTCTGCTCTCCCTCAGCGCATGCCAAGGGGTTATTCGGGCACAAAGAAAGATTGGAAAATTGAATCCCGAAATTCTCCGGAGCTTTCTGATCCTAAGGTTTCTCCGGGGTTGGTTGGATTACCGTCGGGGATGATTGACGGTTTCATGGCGAGAATTGTTCCTGGCAGTGGGAGGCTTTTGTGACAGTGAAAGGATCTTCGTGGATGAGTTAGAACGGGTTCGTTTTGGGCCGAAAGGAGGGGCTCCTCCTGTGATGGTTCGCATGAACGTAAGTCCTCTATTGGAATCAGGGGAGTACGCTTGTCGGCTCAGGGAGGTGATGGCTTCAGTGATATTTATTGGTTCAACTCAGGGTTTTGAGCGTGAATACTTTGATTACTCATCGCTTCCTGGGTGGTTTCTCTCTTCCTTTTATGATATTAAGCCCAAAGGGGAGGAGGCTGATGGTTTCGTGTTGCAAGGTTGCGAGAACTACTACCGGTCTCGCCAGGGTGATGTTTGGGGGGTGCATGAATGGATATCGCTATTTGACCCCGAGGATAGGAGTTGGGTTTGGTGGGATGTTGTTATCCCAGGCGGGGGTGATGTGAGTGTATTCGTAGATACTCGCGGAGAGCCGGTGGTACCATTTGAGGAGCTATGGTGGATGCTTTATGCTGCTGGTGCAAAATCTGTTTCCGGTCCTAGCTTGTCCACCTCTGTCGAATGGGGGGAAGGTGGGTAATTTTAGTGAGATAGTCCCGCGTGGGTCGTCAGGGCTCACTGGTCACCGTCGTGATCATCTCTGAGCAGGATCTGATGGCTTAACGGGGCGATGCCTTCGCTTGCCGAGTTAACGCGATCGATATGCCCAGAACTCTTATTTTCGGTCACGGGTTCGCGCACGGTTTTCAGACTGGTGGCCGGGTCGACCATTTCTAGAGAAGGACAGCAGGGTTGGTGCATGCTCAGTCGCGATGTTGGAACCTGATGGTGGGAAGCCCTGACCAGAGCGACCTTGATGCGTGTACTGGAAGGTTTTTTCCAAGGGAAGACGAGTGACCCTGGAGAGTTACTCGTCGAGGGCTGGAGTAGGACGCCTGTACTTGCTTCCACCTGAGGGCTGACACTGGTTTCAGGGGTGTTGGTCATGTCCGGATCGGGTTCGGTGTACAAGCGGTGCGGGTGCCGAGGGACCAAGGGCACGAAGGCCAGAGAGGGGCGCTGCTCTGGGTTGGCAAGGCGCGGTCATGGGAGTTGGTACTTCACCCTGGACTTGGAACTGTCTTGTGCCGGTTTTATTGGAGGCTCCGAAGCAACGCTTCAGTATCCAAGGACGCCGAAGCCTGCTGGTAGAAGTTGTCTTCGAACTCCGCTGGCGGGAGCAGGCCGATCTCGCCGTGCAAGCGACGGTGGTTGAACCAGTCCACGTACTCGGCCACTGCGATCCCGACCACCGTCATCGTTAGCTCCCACCTGTCGACTCCTGGCAAAGCGACGGGAATCGCAGGCGGGCACGCCTCAGTCGGGCAGGTTGAGCGGGCAGGATCCTATCAGGCCACGCCCATGAGCCCCGAAGCAGGGCCCAGCGGGGCGGCACATTGCGGACAGACCACCGCAGTGCGGGGCAGAGAAAAAATGGGCCAACCCCGTCGGGTCTGCTTTCATTGTGGTATTGGCGAGAAGAAAGCCGACGCTGACTTCAAGATCGGGTTGGCCCTGCGCAGCTCCCGCACCTCACGCTCGAGTGCCTCGTACCGAGCGCGTTGGAGACTATGGTGTGTGCTGGAATCGCCTTCCGCCATCCCCCTCGTTCCTGTCGGCATGGTGATGCCTGTTCTTGAGAGCGTGTTTGAGAAGGGGTAACGGTCCGGGCACTTCCCCCACGCTGCTGCTGTCAGGCCGCAAGCATGAGCCCCATGCCGCGACGCCCGACCT
>NZ_JBSHCT010000018.1:0-166197 GCF_053615935.1 Nocardiopsis sp. NPDC055879 | reverse complement strand
GAGTGCTGTTCGACCGGGTACGACGCCCCGGGCCCGTGACGGCCGCTTTGAGCTCGGTGGGCAGGACCGCGCTCAGCTGCTACATCCTCCAGAACATCCTGGCCTCGGTGCTCTTCTACGGCTGGGGAGTCGGTTTGGCCGCTCACGCGCACCACGCGGGCTGGATGGTGGCCGCCTGGGCGGTGATCGCTCTGATTCTGGTGGCGGGTTCTCGCTGGTGGCTGTCGCGATTCTCGCGAGGGCCCATGGAGACCCTGCAGGTCAAGATCTTGGCTCTGGGCACCGAGGGTAGACGCGCCTCCGGCCCTTCCCCCGTCAAGAGGTGAGACCCGCTTCGACGGGGCCGCTCGCTACTTCTGCCGTCCGCATAAGGCCACGGACACCTCTCCCCTTGGAGCGTTCGGCGGCGTAGTGTCGAGAAATCGGAGATCTCGACGGGGGAGGCATCAGATGAGCGAGAGCGTCCTACGCTCCCTGGAACAGGCGCGCAGGGGCCCGTCCCCCGCCGAGTCGACGAGCGAGCCGCTCATGCGCGACCTCATCGGTGATCTGCTGCGTCGCACCCGGGTCGAACAGGGCCGAACCCTGCGCGAGGTCGCCGAGGACGCCCAGGTGTCACTCCCCTACCTGTCCGAGATCGAACGCGGGCGCAAGGAGGCCTCCTCCGAGCTCCTCGCCGCCGTGTACCGGTCACTGGGCCTGAGCATCACCGAGGTGCTCGGCGAGCTGTACCAGCGCACCACGCTGTTCCGCATGGAGCGGGCCGGTTCCCACCAACCCCGCCTGGCCACGGTTCCCACCGCCCCGACCCACCAGGCCCGTGTGCTCTCCCTCGCGGCCTGACCTGCCGTATCCCCCCACACCAGACGGCACCGCGTTTCAGCTCATCCCAAGGCGCGCGGCGCCCGGCGGTGGTTCCGGGGCGCTCTGCCCGGAACCACCGCACCCCCGACCTCGAATCACACCGCGAGAGGTGCGAGCTCCCTCGTCGTGATCACGTTGTCCACCAGCCCGTACTCCTTCGCCTGCTCGGCGGTGAAGATCTTGTCCCGGTCGGTGTCGGCCCGGAGCCGCTCCTGGGTCTGGCCGGTGTGCCGGGACAGGATGTCCTCCACCTGCGCCCGAACACGCAGGATCTCCGCCGCCTGGATCTCCAGGTCGGCCGCCTGCCCCTGCCCCTCCGTGGAGGGCTGGTGCAGCAGTACCCGGGAGTGCTCCAGCGCGGAACGCTTACCGGCCGTCCCCGCCGCCAGGAGCACCGCCGCCGCGGAGGCCGCCTGGCCCATGCACACGGTCGCCACGTCCGCCTTGACGAACCGCATCGTGTCGTAGATGGCGGTCAGCGCGGTGTTCGACCCCCCGGGCGAGTTGATGTACAGCTGGATCTCGGTCTCGTGGCTCTCATAGTCCAAGTGCAACATCTGAGCCATGATCACGTTGGCGACGTCGTCGTCGATGGGCGTGCCCAGGAAGATGATCCGTTCGGACAACAGCCGGCTGAACACGTCGAACGAACGTTCCCCGTTCGGGGTGCGTTCGACCACCACCGGCACCGTGTAGCGCCCGCTCATCGCTTTCCTCCCCTCGGACCGGCGAACCCGGGCGTGGCACCACCCAGGCGCATGCCGCCCTCCATCTGGTCGACGGTCTCCACGACGTGGTCGACGAACCCGTACTCCCGTGCCTCCTCGGCGGTGAACCAGGCGTCCCGGTGCTGGTCCTTGGCGATGGTCTCCTCGCTCTTGCCCGTGTGTTGGGCGATGAGCCGCACCATGGTGCTCTTGGTGTGCGCGAGGTTCTCGGCCTGGATGGCGATGTCCGCGGCGGTCCCGCCCAGCCCACCGGAGGGCTGGTGCATCATGATCCGCGCGTGCGGCATGCTGTACCGCTTGCCCGGAGCCCCGGTGCAGGCCAGGAACTGCCCCATGCTGGCGGCGAACCCCATGACCAGGGTGGAAACGTCGTTGGGCACGAAGTTCATGGTGTCGTAGATGGCCAGGCCGGCACTGATCACTCCGCCGGGGCTGTTGATCGCCAGGGTGATGTCCCTGTGCGGATCCTCGTCGGCCAGCAACAGGATCTGCGCGCACACACGGTTGGCGCTCTCCTCGTCGACCTGGGTCCCCAACAGCACGATCCGGCTGCGCAGCAGGCGCGCGGCCAGTTGGTCGTCGAACCCACCACCGGGCGCGTACTCGGTGACGAGCGTGGGTCGTATCGGCATCGGTCCTCCTCATCGCCGGTGTTCGTACCGGTGATCCCAGCCTGCGCCGGGCGGGACCTCGACCGCCACGATTTCGCCCGGGAGCAGATCTGCCAACGGCAGAGCCACCCCGGCCCACCCCCGAACATGACGAAAGGCCCCGGGTGGGGGCCTTGGAGATGCGCGGACTCGGGGCCTGGGAGTCCTTGGCGGCGGGGGTGGAGGGAGGGGAGGGGGATGAGGTTCGTCGATCAGGTGTCGTCTATGGCGGCGCGCAGGTCACGGAGAACGTCGAGCACCAAAGGCCGAAGGGAGGGCCTTATGGCGTCGAAGACCTGCTTCTGTTTTCGCTCCAGGTGCTTGCGGCGCTCGGCGAGGACTCGTTCGCCCTCCGCCGTGATGGTGACCACCGTGCTGCGTTCGTCACGCTCGGACCGGCGTCGGGCCACCATGCCCTTGCGTTCCAACTGTTGGATCATCCGAGTGGCGGAGGGTGAGGAAACACCCACGATGTGAGCAACCGCACCGACACTCGGATTGTCCATCCCGCGCACCGCCTCCATCAGGAGCGATTGTGTCAGTGTGATCTCCTCCGCACCACGATGCCCATGCCCGCCCCGAGAGCGGGCGTGTAGCGCCGCGTTGATGAGTTCGGTCCAGACGCGCTGGAACTCTTCGAGTTCAGCCGCGTTCGGATGATCGCATTCCTGCTGCTCAGAACAGGAATCGGGGGTCTCTTCGAGCAAGAAACGGTCCTCGCTGGATGGGCTCTGCACACGGGTCCCCGACCCGCGCGGTGGTTTGACGTATGTGTAGTCTAGCTATTAAATAGCTTGCGCACGCAAGTTCAAGTAGATCCATGCCCCACCAAAACGGAAACGACACTCCCGTCCCCTGATCTGTTCCTGGACGGTCTCGTTCTCCACCGGGGTGGTGGACGTCCGCCCGGGCACGTCGGGCGGGCCCGGACCGGTCCGGGAGGGGCGCATTGACGACAGTGCTGGTCGCGCATTTCATAACAGCTGCGGTCGCGCCCTTAGTGATACGCCAGTGGGGCCGTAACGGTTTCTACGCGCTCGCGATCGTCCCCGGCCTGGCGACCGTGTGGACCCTGTTCCAGCTCCCGACCATCCTCAACGGCGGCACGCTGTCGGAGTCGGTGGAGTGGGCCCCCGAGTTCTCCCTCCGGCTCGGCACGCACATGGACGCCCTCGGTCTGGTCATGACGCTCATCGCCGCGGGCGTGGGCACCCTGATCCTGGCCTACTGTGCGCGCTACTTCAGTGACTCCGACGAAGGTCTACCGCGCTTCGCGGGCGTGTTCGTCGCGTTCGCCGGCGCGATGCTGGGCCTCGTCCTCGCCGACGACCTCATCCAGCTCTTCATCTACTGGGAGCTGACCACGGTCTTCTCCTACCTCCTCGTCGGTCACAAGGCCGAGTCGAAGGACAGTAGACGGGCGGCGATGACGGCCCTGGTCGTCACCACGTTCGGCGGCCTGGCGATGCTGGTCGGCATGATCATGCTCGGCGAGACCGCCGGGACCTACGTGATCTCCGAGATCGTCGCGGACCCGCCCACGGGCGGAGCGCTGGTCAACTCGGCGCTCGTGCTGATCATGGTCGGCGCGATGTCCAAGTCGGCGTTGTTCCCCTTCAGCCTGTGGCTGCCCGCGGCCATGCAGGCGCCCACACCGGTCTCCGGTTACCTGCACGCCGCGGCTATGGTCAAGGCCGGTGTCTACCTGGTCGCCCGTCTCACGCCCGCCTTCGGCGACGTGGCCGTGTGGACGACGATGGCGCTGTTCTTCGGTGTCATCACCATGATCTTCGGCGGGTGGAAGGCGCTACGCCAGTTCGACCTCAAGCTCGTCCTGGCCTACGGCACCATCAGCCAGCTCGGTTTCCTCATCGCCCTGCTCGGCACCGGGACCCGCGCCGGCGCCCTCGCCGGTATCGCGATGCTGGTGGCGCACTCCCTCTTCAAAGCTCCCCTGTTCCTCATCGTCGGCATCATCGACCACAGCACGGGAACCCGGGACCTGCGCGAGCTCTCCGGCCTGCGCAAGTCCATGCCGGCCACCTTCTGGACCACGATCGTGGCACTGGCCTCGATGTCCGGTCTGCCGCCCACCGCCGGGTTCGTCGCCAAGGAACTCGCCTTCGGGGCCTATACCGAGGGCGGTGGCGTCGACACCCTGGTCCTGGTCGGCCTGGTCCTGGGATCCACCCTCACCGTGGCCTACAGCCTCCGCTTCCTCTGGGGTGCCTTCCTCGACAAGGAGGGTGTGCAGCCCAACGAGGTCCACTCCCCCGGCCCGCTCTTCCTCGCGCCCGCGGTGGTCCTCGCCGCGCTGAGCCTGATCGGCGGAATCGTCTCCGGGAGGATCGACCGACTCTTCGCCACCTACGCGGACACCGTCCCCCTGGGACCGAGCGAGGAGTACCCCACCTACCTGGCCCTGTGGCACGGCTGGGAACTGCCGCTGCTGCTGTCGGCGGTCTGCGTCGTCGGCGGTCTGGTGCTGTTCTACTTCCGCCACCGGGTCGCCTGGCTCGGCAACCGGCTGGCCTACGTCAACCCCGAGCGCAACTACCGGCGGATGATGGCCGGCCTGGAGACCCTGGCGTTGCAGGTCACCGGTAGCACCCAGCGAGGTTCACTCCCGGTCTACCTCGGCACCATCCTGGTGTTCCTGGTGGTCACCGCCGGAATCCCGATGATCACGGGACGCCTGTGGGAGGGCGACTACCCGACGCTGCGCGTGTGGGACACCCCGGTGCAGGTCATCCCCGCCCTGATCATCGTGATCACCTGCCTGATGATCCTGTTCGTGCGACGCCGCCTCTTCGCGGTGATCCTCGTCGGCATCGGCGGTTACGGCGTGGGCGCCCTGTTCTACCTGCAGGGCGCGCCCGACATCGCGCTCACCCAGTTCCTCGTCGAGACCGTCAGCCTGGTGGTCTTCGTCCTCGTGCTGCGCCGCTTCCCGTCCCACTTCTCGGCACCCGCGCTCAAGGGCCGCCGGATCTGGAACATGGTGATCGGCGTCGCCACCGGCCTGCTCGTGTCGGCCATGACGTGGTTCGCCCTGGCCGGTCGACAGGAACCCTCCATCGCGGTGGGCGGACCCGACGGGCCCTCCTACGTGGAGGCGGCGGAGGAGGCCGGCGGGGACAACCTCATCTCCGTGCTGCTGGTCGACGTCCGCGCCTGGGACACCATGGGCGAGATCTCGGTGCTGGCCGCCGCCGCCGCGGGTGTGGCCAGCCTGATGTTCGTGCGTCGCCGGGCCCAGCCCCGAAAGGCCCCCGGTGGCGTGATGGCCCTGTCCGTCACCCAGCCGCCCACACCCACCGACGGACACGACCGGCTGGACCTGAGCAACCTGAAGGTCGCACCGCGGAACATGCACGTCAAGCCCCAGTGGAACCGTGCCTGGCTGCCAGGGGCGGAGGCGATGCCCACCGAACGCAGGTCGATCATCTTCGAGGTGGTCTCGCGCTTCCTCTTCCCGGTGATCATGGTGATCTCGGTGTACCTGCTGCTGACCGGGCACACCGACCTCGGCGGTGGTTTCGCCGGTGGCATCGTGGCGGGCCTCGCGTTCATCGTCCGCTACCTCGCGGGTGGTCGCTTCGAGCTGTACGCCACCGCGTGGGTGCAGCCGGGCGCTCTGATCGGTGCCGGTCTGGCGCTGGCGACGGGCACGGCGATCGGCGGGGCGATCTTCCTCGACGACGTGCTCGCCGGGGCGGACTACTACCTGAACTTCGGGATTCTCGGCGAAGCGCACGTCACGGTCTCGATGCTGTTCGACATCGGCGTGTACCTGCTGGTCATCGGACTGATCCTGGACATCCTGCGCAGTCTCGGCGCCCGCATCGACGAACAGATCGAACGAGACGCCGCGCACTCGGAGGCCATCGATCCGGGTACCTCCGCACGAACCGAGGAGGCCACCTCGTGAACGAGTCGCCAAGCCTGACACTCGTCATCGTCGTGGGCGTCCTCGTCGCGGTCGGCGTCGTGCTCATGTTGGAGCGCAGCCTCACCCGTGTGCTGCTGGGCTTCATCGTGTTCAGCAACGGCGTGAACCTGATGATCCTGGCGATGGCCGGAGAACCGGGCGGTCCTCCGATCCGGTGGTTCACCGACGACGTCAACGAGATGACCGACCCGCTACCACAGGCGATGATCCTGACGGCCATCGTCATCACCCTCGGCATCACCGCGTTCCTGTTGGCGTTGGCCTACCGGAGCTGGCAGCTGGAGGGCAACGACGAGGTCCAGGACGACGCCGAGGACCTCCGTATCGTGCAGGGCGAGGGCCGGCGCGCCGTGCGTCAGCGATTCCTACAGGAACGTCGCCGGCTGCGCGCGGACATCCGCAGGCAGCGGGCCGAGCTCCAGGCCACCATCGCCGCGGCCGACGCCCAGGAGCTGGCCGAACAGGCCCGCATCAAGGCGGAGATCGCGGCAGCCCAGGCCGAGCTCGCCAGGTTCGAGGTCGAGGCCGAGGACGGCGACATCGACGAGCAGTCCCAGGAGACCATGCGTCGTCTGACCCACCGCCGGCAGAGCATGGTCAACCAGGTGACGGAACTGCGCGGCCGGATCCGCATGGGACGCAAGCGACTGCGTGAGCACAGGCGCGCCGACCGCGCCGCCGAACGCGAGCTGTGGCGCGAGCTGCGCCGCCGCATCCGTTCGCAGCGGCGTCAGGCACGTCAGACCATGCGGGCCGAGCGTGAACGCTTGGCCCGCGCGGAAGACAGCGACCTGCAAGGGAACGACTGACCATGGAATGGGACTACCTCGCCGGAATCCTGCACTACCTCGTTCCCCTGCCGGTGGTGTTGCCGCTCTTCGCGGCCGGTGTCAAGCTCGCGATGGGTATCCGCCGGCCCCGCTTCCAGCAGTGGCTGAGCGTCATCTCGCTGACGCTGGTGTTGCTGATCGGTGCCACGCTGATGGTGGGCGCCGACATGTTCGGGCCCCAGGCCGTCCAGGTGGGCGGTTGGGAGACCCCCGTCGGCATCACGCTGGTGGCCGACCGGCTGTCCGCGCTGTTGGTGACGGTCTCCGCGGCCATCACCCTGGCCGTGCTGATCTACTCGATCGGTCAGGGCATGGCGGGCAAGGGCGAGGTGGCGCCACTCTCGGTGTACCAGCCGACCTACCTGATCCTGGTGGCCGGTGTCTCCAACGCCTTCCTCGCCGGTGACCTGTTCAACCTGTACGTCGGTTTCGAGATCCTGCTGACCGCCAGCTACGTGCTGCTGACACTCGGCGGTACGCAGTCGCGGATGCGGGCGGGCGCCATCTACGTGGTGGTGTCGCTGGTGTCCTCGGTACTGTTCCTGATCGGTATCGCCCTCGTCTTCGGCGCGACCGGCACCGTGAACATGGCCCAGCTGGGCGAGCGACTGCCCGAGATCTCCTCGGATCTGGCGCTGGTCCTACAGGTCATCCTGTTGGTCGCCTTCGGCATCAAGGCCGCCGTCTTCCCGCTGGCCGCGTGGCTGCCGGACTCCTATCCCACCGCGCCGGCCCCGGTCACCGCGGTGTTCGCGGGTCTGCTCACCAAGGTGGGCGTGTACGCGATCATCCGGACGCAGACCCTGTTCTTCCCCGGCGATCCGCTCAACGACGCCCTGATGTGGGTGGCCCTGGCCACGATGCTCCTGGGCATCCTGGGCGCCGTGGCGCAGACCGACATCAAACGTCTGTTGTCGTTCACCCTGATCAGTCATATCGGCTACATGGTGTTCGGTGTGGCGCTCGGCAGCCAGTTGGGTATGACGGGCGCCGTGTTCTACATCGCCCACCACATCACCGTGCAGACCACGTTGTTCCTGGTGACGGGGTTGATCGAGCGAAGGGGCGGGTCGACGTCGCTGGACCACCTGGGTGGTCTGGCGAAGATGGCACCGTTCCTGGCCATCCTGTTCTTCATCCCGGCGATGAACCTGGGCGGCATCCCGCCGCTGTCGGGCTTCCTCGGCAAGGTCGGGCTGATGCAGGCCGGTGTGGAGGCGGGCACCCCGCTGGCCTACACACTGGTCGGCGCCTCGGTGCTCACCAGCCTGCTGACGCTGTACGTCATCGCGCGTGTGTGGAACTACGCGTTCTGGCGCACTCCGTCCGAGGGCATGGTCGCCGAACCCGGCACGATCCTGGAGGACACCGAGGAGGAGGACGACTCCACCGCGGCCCTGGGCCCGGGCGAGGCCGTCGGCCCCTCCTCCCGGCTGAGCGACACCTCGACCGCGGCCACCCCGGTCGTGACCTCGGTGGTCCTGCCCAAGAGCATGGTGGGCGCCACGATCGGCCTGGTCGCCTTCGGTCTGGCCATGACCGTGTTCGCCGGTCCGCTCATCGGTTACTCCTCGAACGCCGCGACCGACCTGTGGGAACGCACGCCCTACATCGAAGCGGTCCTCGGAGGGTCCCGATGAACGCTCTACAGATCAAGAAGAAGATCGGTGCGCGCGCCCTGCGCAGCCGCATCGGCAAGGTGCAGATCCCCGTCGCCCTCGGGATGACCGTGGTCTGGATGCTGCTGTTCGACGCCTTCCGGCTGCGCCCGGAGACGTTGGGCATCGCTGCCCTGGGTTTCCTGGTGTCGGTGGTGATCATGATGGTGTTCCCGCTGCCGCCGATCGTTCCGGGCTTCCGGTTCTGGCCGTTGCGGGGGCCCCAGATGGTCCTGTACATCCTGGGTCAGATGTTCGTCGCCAGCGTCGAGGTGAGCTCCTGGGTGCTCCGTCCCGGGCCGCCGAAGAGCTCGGTGGTGGCGGTGCGCATGCGCACCGAATCCGACCTGATCATGGTGTGCGTGGCCATCGCCACCTCGATCATCCCGGGCAGTGTGATCGTGGAGGCCTCCCAGCCCGAACGCATCCTGTACGTGCACGTGCTGGGCGCGCAGAACGAGGAGGAGGCGGCCGAGGCGAAGAGGGGCATCCACGTACTGGAGGAACGCATCGCCCGCGGGATCGGCACCCGGGAGAACATCGCCGAGCTGGAGGCCGCCCTGGCCACCGAGCGGAGGAACACGTGAACATCCTGTGGACCGTCATCGCCCTCCTACTCGGTGTGGCCGCGCTACTGGGCATGATCCGGCTCCTGCTGGGACCGAGCATCCTCGACCGGGCACTGTCCGTCGACGCCCTGTTGGCCTTCGCCGTGACCGGCCTGGGCGCCTACGCGGCGTTCAACCGCGACCCCACGGTGCTGCCCACCTTGTTGGTGCTGTCCCTCCTGGGTTTCGTGGGATCGGTCAGCGTCGCCAAGTTCGTCGCCCGCCGTACCCAGGAGGACGACGACGATGAGCAGATCGTGCTCCCCGTCGTCGAGAACACGGTCGAAGAGGAGGGGAAGAGGTCATGAGCGATCAGGTCGTCCAGATCCTGGACTGGGCCGGAATCCTGTGCATCCTGGCCGGGGCGCTGCTGTCCTTCGTCGCCGGCATCGGCCTGGTCCGCTTCCCCGACCTGTTGTCCCGCATGCACGCGGCCTCCAAACCCCAGGTGTTGGGGTTGCTGCTGGTGTTGGTGGGGATCGGGTTCCGACTCCTTCCCGCGGAGGAGACCGGCGTCTTCAGCCTCGGCACGCTGTTCCTGGTGGGACTGTTCCAGGTGGTGACGGTACCGGTGGCCGGTCACATCGTGGCCCGGGTGGGGTACCGGACCGGTCGGATCCGCCACGACCTGGTGAGCACCGACGAGCTGGCCGAGCGACTGGCCACCCGACGCTCCGCCCCCGACACCTCCGAGGACACGGTTTCCTAGGATTCACGCAGGCATGACCGGGGCCGGTCGGGTCCCCTCCTCCCGACCGGCCCCGGTTCTCTTATTCGGTAGTGGTCTCCGCGTCCAGTCGAATCGCCTCCTCGTCGCTCATCAATCGGGACCGGATCAGGAATCGCTGTCCGGTCGGGGCCTCCACGGAGAACCCCGATCCCCGGCCGGGAACGACGTCGATGGTCAGGTGGGTGTGGCTCCACAGCTCGAACTGCGAGCGGGACATCCACACCGGCACCGGCTCCGGCAGCCCCACGTCCAGGTCTCCGAGGTGCACGTCGGAGGCTCCGGTACGGAACTCCCCCAGCGGATAGCACATCGGTGAACTGCCGTCACAGCAGCCGCCGGACTGGTGGAACATCAGCGGACCATGGTCGGCGGTCAGTTCCCGCAGCAGGGTCGCCGCGGGGTCGGTTACCGCCACCCGTTCCATCAGAAGAACCCCATCGCCTGGTCCGAGTAGCTGACCAGCAGGTTCTTGGTCTGCTGGTAGTGGTCGAGCATCATCTTGTGGTTCTCGCGCCCGATCCCCGACTGCTTGTAGCCACCGAAGGCGGCGTGCGCCGGGTAGGCGTGGTAGTTGTTCACCCACACACGACCGGCCTGGATGTCGCGACCGGCCCGGTAGGCGGTGTTGCCGTTGCGCGACCACACGCCCGAGCCGAGCCCGTACAGGGTGTCGTTGGCGATCTTGATGGCGTCGGCGTAGTCGTCGAACCGGGCCACGGAGACGACGGGGCCGAAGATCTCCTCCTGGAAGATGCGCATGTTGTTCTGGCCCTCGAAGACCGTGGGGGTGACGTAGTAGCCGCCCGCCAGGTCGCCCTCCATCTCGGCCCGGCCGCCACCGGTGAGCACCTTGGCGCCCTCCTGACGGCCGATGTCGATGTAGGACAGGATCTTCTCCAGCTGATCGTTGCTGGCCTGGGCGCCCATCATGGTGTCGGTGTCCAGGGGGTTGCCCTGCTTGATCCGACCCACCCGCTCCAGGGCGTCGGACATGAACCCGTCGTAGATGGAGTCCTGGATCAGCGCACGGGACGGACAGGTGCACACCTCGCCCTGGTTGAGGGCGAACATCGTGAAGCCCTCCAGCGTCTTGTCGTAGAACGCGTCGCGCTCGGCGGCCACGTCCTCGAAGAAGATGTTGGGGCTCTTGCCGCCCAGCTCCAGGGTGACCGGGATGAGGTTCTCCGACGCGTACTGCATGATCAGCCGACCCGTGGTGGTCTCACCGGTGAAGGCGACCTTGCGCACGCGCGGGTTCGAGGCCAGCGGCTTGCCCGCCTCCACGCCGAAGCCGTTGACGACGTTGAGCACGCCCGGCGGCAGCAGGTCACCGATGATGTCCATCAGGAGCAGGATGGACGCGGGCGTCTGTTCGGCGGGTTTGAGGACGATGGCGTTGCCGGCCGCCAGGGCCGGGGCGAGCTTCCAGACCGCCATGAGGATCGGGAAGTTCCAGGGGATGATCTGACCGACCACACCCAGCGGTTCCTGGAAGTGGTAGGCGACGGTGTCGCCGTCGATCTGGGAGCTGTGGCCCTCCTGGGCCCGGACCGCGCCGGCGAAGTAACGGAAGTGGTCGATGGCCAGCGGTATGTCGGCGGCCAGGCACTCACGGACCGCCTTGCCGTTCTCCCAGGACTCGGCGACCGCGATCCGTTCGAGGTTCTCCTCCATGCGGTCGGCGATCTTGTTGAGGATCAACGCGCGTTCGGCCGCGCTGGTGCGGCCCCACGCGGGCGCGGCTCCGTGCGCGGCGTCGAGGGCGAGTTCGATGTCGTCGGCACCACTCTGGGCCACCTCGGTGAAGGTGCGCCCGGTGATCGGGGTGGGGTTCTCGAAGTAGCGTCCCTTGACCGGCTTGACCCACTCGCCTCCGATCCAGTTGTCGTAACGCGGCGCGTACTGAACGACGCTGCCGGCCTCACCGGGGGGAGCGTAGATCGCCATAGGTGTGCCTCCTTCGACGTGGGAGCGCCGGTGGTCGCCGCCCCGGCGCGGAATTCCCAGGGACGGTCGAGTGTGACGCTAGTTACGTCGAGGTTGCGACCACGTTGCAACGGTGCGCCGACCCGCCTTCAGTATCCCGACCTGCGCAGACGGACCCGCAGTGTGGCGTGCCGGGGCGACCCCGGGTCGGTGGCGCGCAACGCGGCGTCGAGCACCCGAGGATCCTCCCGCCACTCCGGCTGTTCCGACCACACCAGCAGGGTCCACGGGTCGGCGTGCGTGGCGAGCACCTCGCACACCTCCGCCTGGAGTTCGTCGCGTTCCTCCACCACGCCCGGTGCCTCCGAACGCGGCAGCACGTGCCCCTCGTAGACGTTGACGGCCTGGCGATAGTCGCCCTTCCCCAGGTGTTCGCGCACCTCGTCCAGGTCGGTGCGTACCGGCCGGAGCAGCCGGTAGGGGCGGGAGGCGAGCAGGTCTTTGCCCAGCAGACGGCGCATCCTCGACATCTCCGCCCGAATCGTCACCGGGGAGGTGTCGCGTTCGTTCAGCAGGACGCCGAGGGCATCACCGGTCAGACCCCGTGGGTGGCGCGTCAACAGCAGGAGGATCTCGGAGTGACGGGTACTGAGCTCGACGGAGCGACCGTCCACTTCGAGGAGCCCCTGGTCACGGCCGAGCACCCGGAACCGGGCCGGGGCGCGCGGGTCACGTGGAGTAGGTAGCAGCCCGCTGAGTCGACGGGCCCGGATCTCCATCTCGGCTGCGGCCGCCGCGGCTCGGACCAGTGCCAACGCCTGCGGCGAGGCCAGGTGGTCGCCGCCGGTGAGGTCCAGGACTCCCAGGAGCCCGCCGGTGTCGGGGTCGTGCAGGGGCGCGGCGGAACAGCTCCAGTGCTGTACTCCCCGACTGAAGTGCTCGCTGGCGAAGACCTGCACCTCGTGGTCCAGGGCCAGGGCGACCCCGGGGGCGTTGGTGCCGGCCGAACGTTCGTGCCAGTTCGCGCCCGGCATGAAGTGCATGTCCTCGGCCCGGGTACGCAGCCCGTAGTCGCCCTCCACCCACAGCAGGCGCCCGGACACGTCGCCGACCGCGAGGATCTGTGGTCCCGGGGCGCCTTCGAGCAGCAGCCGTCGCAGCAACGGCATGGTGGCGGCGAGCGGGTGCGCGTCGCGCTGGTCGTCCAAGGCGGGTCCGGTGACTTCGAGCCGGGGAAGCGTCCGGTCCGGATCGACCCCGTGCCGGGCGCTGCGCCGCCAGGAGTCACCGACCACCGAGCGCACGCGCCCGCTGAGTCGGCCGGAGTCGGTGAAGCGTTCGTGCGCGACGGCCACGTCCCGGCGCACGCTGTCCGGATCGGTCTCCCATGACCACGCGTTCCATGCCCTGGACATCGGTGGATCCCTCCGTCGCGGTGGCTGCGCTCCCAGCGTCCATTCGCCTCTGGACCCTGATTGAATCCCCAGGTGAGGGTCTTGACAAGGGGTTCACCGGAACTACTGAAGAGTTGCCCCACTCACGACATGTATGTACCCGCGAGGCCCCACGTCTCACGGAGACCAAGGTGCTCGATTCCGCTTATGTCAGGGCGTTCTGCCACACTTCGTGTATGCCCAATCCCCCTCAGCACCCACATGGGAACCCCGTACCACCCGCGCCTTTCGCCGGCCCTGGTCACCCGGGTGGCCCCTCAGAGGTACCGGCATCGGCGCAGAAGAAGACGTCCGTTGCACGCGACTACCGGTGGTCCATCGGCCTCACGATCGCCGCGGTACTGTTGTTCGTCCCAGCTCTCTCGTTCGGTCTGAATCCAGCGTTTCCCACACCGGACATCGAGGAGCGCATCAGCGGCACCGATCGCATCACCTTCGAAGTCATCGAGGGAGAAACCAGAGCCTGGGGCGTCTATTCCGACTCCGAAACAACCGTCCTCCCTTGCCGCGTCTTCCCTCCCGAAGAGGACTGGGAATACACCTATCCGGAGTGGGACAAGGCCTCCCACCTCACTTTCGGGGACTGGCGCGGCGAGGGCATCTTGGACACCCCGGAGCCAGGGACCTACACGCTGGCGTGCGTAGGCGACGACGAATACGCTCTCGGCGCCTCCGGGCCTTTGCGAATGGTCCATCCCATCTACAACATCCTCGCGATGGTCATTCTCGGTGTCGTGCCGTCCCTCACCTTCGCGGCGATAGTGGTCGCGGTGGTGACCACCGTGCGTCGCCGTTCCGCCGTCCGACAGTCCTGATCCGACCCAACCAGGTACCCCCATGTCGCAACCACTCGAACCGTCGCCTTCCCCCAATTCCGGAGAGGAACGGGGGTCGGTCCAGCCGTGACGCTCCTTTTGGAAACCACCGAGACCTCCGAGGCCCTCGCTCCGGCCCTGGCCGGCCCTCCTCCCGGGTCGCCGCCGCCGGCACCACCCACCGGACCACCCGGACCCCCTGATCCCCCCGGCCCTCCCGACCCTCCCGGTCCGCCGCCTCCTCTTCCGCCGGGCCCGCCACCCCGGCCGACTCCGCCGATCCCTCCGGAGCCGGACCCGAAGTCGATCCGTCCGAGTCGGCGCTGGTACTGGGTCGGGGGCTCCCTGATGCCCACGGCGATCGTCTTCATGGTCGTGGTGCTGACCCTCACCGAGTGGTTCGAGGTGCCCGCTTGGGTGGGCGTGCTGACCGTCCTGGTGCTGGTCCTCGCCATCTTCGCCACGTTCGGCATCGTCCTTGGTGTGTTCATCACCAGGTCCACCCGTCTGGCGCGGCTGAACGCCGTGCGGAACCAGGCGATCATCGCCGCCGAGCAGGCGCGGTTCGGCTTCCGCCCCATGCCCGCGCCACCGCCGCGAGCACCCGCGACCCCGGCCAAGGACCGCCGTCCCCGACGCAGGTGGTTCTTCCTCGTCCCGCTCATCCCGCCCGCCTTCGTCGGCGTCGGATTGCTGCTCTTCCACCTGTTCGGCGGCGGGCTCCCAGGCCCCGACAAGACCCCCGAACTCGTCTCCGACGTGGTGGAGGGGAGCGGGTCCACCGAGTTCTACGTCCAGCCCGAGAACGTCGGAGAGCTCGGCCTGTACGCCTCCCCCTCGGAGCTCCACGTGGGGAACTGCGCCATCGACGGCCCCGAGTACCCCCGGATCACCGAACGCGAGGTCGGCCACAGCTGGGACGACTGGCGACTGGAGTACTCGGTGAACGTCCACACATCGGGCCTCTATACACTGACCTGCGACGGAGCACTCGAACAGTCGCACGTGATCGCGGAGACCCGAACCGCCCACGAAGCCGATCAGCGGGGCATGTTCCTGGCGTTGACCATCCTCGGGACCATTTTCCTCGGAGTCGTCGCGATGATCGCGACGTTCATCACCCTCGCGATCCGGCGGGCGACCTACACGGAGCGAATGGCGAGACGGGCACGCGGGGCGGCCGGCCGAAACGGTTGACCGGGTTCGTGCAACGAAGTCCGACCGGCGCGCGTCTCAACGAACAACCGCCGGCGGACCGCCCACCGGCACTTTCACACCCGGTCGAGGTAGAACTGCGATGAGTCAGCACCCGCCTTACGGTCACCCCGGCCCCCACGGCCGACCGAACATCCACGTCGACGCGCGCGAGGTCCGGCCCGGGAGGGGCTGGTTCGTCATCGGCGCCCTCGTCATCGTCGGCGGTATCGCGACCGCGATCGTGGGTTTCGTGCTCTCCCTGGTCTCCACGGTGAGCATCCCCGACTTCGAGGCCCGGGTGACCTCGGGTCAAGAAGGCTCCTTCACCGTGGCGGACCCCGGGTTCCAGCTCGGTCTGTACTCGTCCTCGGGCAGTGGCCGACAAGCGTGCGTCCTGCTGCTGCCCGACGGCGGCAGGGCCGACTTCGACAGCCCCGGGTACAGCCACAACGTCGACACCGGCGCCGAGAGCTGGTCCCTGGTGGGGACGTACGAGCTCAGCGAGGCGGGCGAGTACACCCTGTCCTGTTCCGACGACTCCACCACCACCGAGTTCGCGGTGACGAACAACGGGGACGGTGGCGTCGAGATCGTGCGAGGCGTGGGCTCGACCCTCCTGTGGGCGCTCGTCCCCTCCTTCCTGGGCCTGGTGCTCGGACTGACGATCATCATCACCACGGCGGTGCGGCGCGGCCGGTTCCAGCGTCGCCTGATCGCCGAACGACAGCAGCGGTACCACGGTCACGGGCCCCGCTAGGGCACACCCGCTCGCGCCGCGCACACCTTCGCATCCGCATCCCCCGGGAGTGCCCGTGACCGCCGACCTTCCGTCCTTTCCTCCCCTGAAGCCCCGCGATCCCGTCGAGATCGGCGGGTACCGGACCGTGGGTCGCCTCGGCGCCGGCGGCATGGGCGCCGTGTACGCCGCTCGGTCCCCCGCCGGTGAGTTGGTCGCCGTCAAGCTCGTCCACGGTGACCTGGCCATCGATCCCGAGTTCCGGGCGCGGTTCCGACGTGAGGCCGACCTGGTCGGTCGGGTCGTCGGCCCGTGCGTGCCGAGGTTCCTGGCCCAGGACACCGCCGCGGACCAACCCTGGTTGGCCACCGAGTACGTGTCGGGGCCGACCCTGCGTCAGCACGTCCGCGAACACGGTCCCCTCATGGGGACGTCCCTGCACGCCTTCGCGACCGGTGTCGCCGAGGCGTTGCGGGCCATCCACACCGCCGGGATCGTGCACCGCGACCTCAAACCGGGCAACGTCATCCTCGCGCCCGACGGACCCAAGGTGCTGGACTTCGGCATCGCCCGGGCCATCGACGAAACCGCCATCACCCGCACCGGTGGGCTGTTCGGCACACCGGGTTGGGTGGCCCCCGAACTCCTCAAGGGCGGCCCGCCATCGGTCGCCGCGGACGTCTTCGCGTGGGGTGGGTTGGTCGCCTACGCGGCCACCGGGCGTTCCCCCTTCGGGACGGGGTCGGCCGAGACGATGGCGGTGCGGGTACTGGACGGGAAACCGGACCTGGCGGGAATCCCGGACTCGCTGATGCCCTTGGTTCGGGCCGCGACCGGGGGTGATCCCGCCCGGCGGCCGACCGTGGAGCAGGCGCTCGCGGAGCTGCTCGGCGCGGACCGGGCCACGATCGTCGGTCCGGGACCGGAGGCCACCGAACTCGTCACCCGGGTGCTGCGGCAGGGGTGGGAGGCGCCGCCCCCGCCCACCGTGTTCACCGGGGATCCGGCCCCGCGCCGGCGTCCGAGACGGCGTCGGCCCCGGCTCCTGGTGGGGGCCGCCGTGTCCGCGCTGGTGTTGGTGGCGTCGGTCGCGTGGGTGGCGGGTGATCGGTTCGCACAGGAGCCGGTGGAGACGGACGTGGGGGCCGGTGGAGGGGCCGGTGGAGGATCCACCGAAGAAGTCGGCGACGGGGCCGGCGAACAGGTGGCGGTGGAGATCGCCTCGAACGGTCTGTTCATGGTGCACTCCGATCCCGACGGGACCCTCGACCTCACCCCCGGCTTCGACGGGGCCGGTTCCGCCCTGCCGAAGGGGGTGGACCGGGCGGAGTTCGTGGTGGCGAGCGTCGACGTCAACACCGTGTACGCCGACGTCCAAGAACAGAGCGGCATCCGGGTGTTCGGTGAACTGGAGTACCTGGCGGACGAGGGCGAGTTCACCCTGCGGGCCGGCGACTTCGTCCTCCTCGAAGTGGGCGACGAGTGGGCTCCGCTGCCGGATGACCCCACCGCCGACGGACGTCCCGCGCACACCGCCCCTGGTGAAGAAGTGGTCGCCACGGTCTCCGCGGACGCGCCGAACGCGGAGTTCGCGGTGGACTTCGCCGACGCCCCGCAGAGCGGGCTGCTGACCTACCTGCCGGCCGCGAACGTCGTCGGCGGTACGGCCGAGGTGGCCGGTGTCTACACCTGCTACATGAACTGGCATCCCTATCCCCCGGTCGACATGACCGATGTGGAGTACGTGCCCTGTCCCGCGGAGCGACCCGAATGAGCGGCCACACGACCACGGGTTTCTCCCCGTTGCGCCCCGACGACCCGGAGACCGTCGGCGGCATGCGCGTCGTCGGACGGATCGGTACCGGCGGTATGGGCACCGTCTACGCCGGGATCGGGCGGCGGGGCCGGTACACGGCGATCAAGGTCATCCGCGAGGAACTGACCGAGGACCCCGGACTGCGCGAACGGTTCACCCGAGAGATCCGACTGCTCGGGCAGGTCGAGAGTCGGTGCGTACCGGCGCTGCTCGGGTCCGGTCGGGACGGTGGCGTGCCGTGGCTGGTCACCGAGTTCGTGCCCGGGTTGTCGCTCTCCGCCCATGTGCGAGAACACGGACCGCTGCCGCCGAACCTGCTGCGCGGGTTGGCCGGTGGTGTGGCGGAGGCCCTGGTCGCCGCGCACACCGCGGGGATCGTGCACCGCGACCTCAAACCGGGCAACGTCATCCTGGCACCCGATGGGCCCAAGGTGCTGGACTTCGGCATCGCACGGGCCATCGACGAGACGGCCCTGACCCGTACCGGTGGGCTCGTGGGCACACCCGGATGGATCGCCCCGGAGGTGCTTCGGGGAGCGGCGGCCACGCCCGCCGCCGACCTGTTCGGTTGGGGTGCCTTGATGGCCTTCGCCGCGACCGGCCGGCCGCCCTTCGGCGCGGGTTCCACCGATTCCCTGGCACACCGGGTCCTGGACCGGGCGCCCGACCTGGCGGGTGTCCCGGAGGCGCTGTGGCCCCTGGTGACGGCCGCCCTGGACAAGGACCCCGCGCGCAGGCCCACGGCGGCGTGGCTCGCGGCGACACTGACCGGCCACCCTGGTGGGGATGGGCTTTCGGACGCGGTGGGCGCGCTGCTGGACCGGGAATGGGCGGGGGTGGCCGCCGAGCCGCCGGTTCCCCCCACGGGTGGAGGTCGAAAGGTCTTACCGGCCGTGGGCGCGGCCGTGCTCGTGCTCGGCGTGGCGGGCGGTGGGCTCCTGGCCGCCCGAGCCCTCACCGATGAGGGAAGCGAAGTCGCGGCGGGGAACGAGGCCGCAGAAGGGACCGAGGCCGTGGAAGGGACCGAGGCCGTGGAAGGGACCGAGGGCGGCGGCGAGGGGGCGTCCGAGGAACCCGAGTGGGACCCGCCCGCGCCGACCCCCTTCGGCGCCAACGCGGAATGGGAGGCCCAGACGTTCGTCTCCCCCGACGGGTACACGACCTTCCAGGCGACACCGGACCGGTTCGAGACACTCACCTATGTGTCGGTGACCTCGGTGGAGGACGTCGCCGAGGGAGTCCGGTTCTCGGTGCGCGTGCTCAACCTGGTGGAGGGGCACGACGTTCCCTCGATGCTCACCGTCACCACTCCGCAGGCTCCACTCGCGCCGCTGGAGTCACCCGGGCCGGTGGGGATCGGCGACGAACTCGACCTGACCTTCCCCGACGCACCCGACCAGGGACAACTCACCTTCTCCGACGCCGACCACGTTCCCGGGGTGTCCGGATTCCCGCCGATCAGCCTCTGCTACGACGCCTCGGCCGGCGCCCTATCGCCCGACGCGCGGGACTGCGCCTAGGGTTCGGCGACCGGATACGGGGAGACGGTGCCGGCGTTCTCGTTGACCAGCAGCGCCCGGCCCGCCGGCGGGAAGGCCCGCTGTGGGCAGGCGGGGCGTTCGCAGACCTTGCAGCCCAGGCCGATCGGGGTGGCGGCCGATGGGTCCTCCAGGTTCAGGCCGGTGGAATAGACGAGACGGTGGGCGTGGCGCAGCTCGCAGCCCAGGCCCACCGCGAAGGTCTTGCCGGGTGCGCCGTAACCGCCATAACCCCGGGTGACGGTACGCGCGACCCAGAAGTAGGTGCGTCCGTCGGGCATCTGCGCGATCTGCCTCTGGATGACACCCGGGGCGGAGAACGCGGCGTAGACGTTCCACAACGGGCACGTGCCGCCCGAGCGGGAGAAGTGGAAGCCGGTGGCGGACTGACGCTTGGACATGTTGCCGGCGCGGTCCACCCGGACGAACGAGAACGGGACGCCCTTCAGGCCGGGGCGCTGCAACGTGGACAGGCGGTGGCAGACCGTCTCGAAGCCCACCCCGAACCGGTCGGCGAGCAGCTCGACGTCGTAGCGTTCCTGTTCGGCGGTCATCCGAAAGTCCCTGTAGGGCAGGATGAACGCGCCCGCGAAGTAGTTGGCCAGCCCGATCCGTGCCAGCCGGACCGCCTGTTCGGTGGTGAGTTCCTCGCCGCGGGCGAGTTCGTCCAACAGGTCGCCGTGCTCCAGGAAGGCGAGCTGGGTGCCGAGCTGGAAGGCCCGCTGGCCGGGGCGCAGGTGCCCCGCCAGTGACAACACGCGTCGTTCGGGGTCGAACGTCCGGTTCTTGGACGATTGATCGACGGTCTCCACCCTGACCCCGTGCCGTTCGGCCAGGAGCCGGGTGAGGACCAGGTGCGCTTTGCCCGGTTCGGCGCCTTCCCGGTGGGCCAGGTCCTCGGCGAGCTCGTCCAGTTCGCCGATGTAGTTGTGGCGTTCGTAGAAGAAGTCCCGGACCTGTTCGTAGGCCATGGGAGCCACGGATGTGGCGCCCCCGTCCCTGCCCTCCGCCAGCGCGGCGGCCTGACCGGCGACGTCCCGGTAGCGACGGTGCAGATCCACGAGGGCTCGGGCGACCGAGGGCATGGCGGAGGCGAGTTCGTCGAGTTCCTCCGTGCCCACCTGGTCCCCGGTGGGCACGTCGGTGAGGGCTTCGCGGAGTTCGGCGATCAGACGCGAGGTGTCGCCGGTCGCGAAAAAGCTCGGGTCCACCCCGAAGGCTTCGGTGATGCGGAGGAGGACGGGCACGCTGAGCGGACGCTGGTTGTGCTCCATCTGGTTGAGGTAACCGGCGGAGATGCCCAGCTCACGGGCGAGTTCGGCCTGTTTGAGCGAGTGTTCCTGCCGCAACCTGCGCAGCCGCGGCCCCGCGAAGACCTTGCGCACGGCGATCGCCCCCTTCCATCCCCGCCAGACTAACCCGAAGGTGTCTCACCAGGTGTTAGCAGGCTTAGCTGGAACGAGAGGAAGCCTTAGCCGAACTCAGCAGGGAGTGGAATCGAGTTATCCACAGGCGAGTGGGAGTGGGATAGCGGTTGGTGGGCGGATTGGTGTCTTCTTGTATTGGGGGAGCCTTTGGTTCCGCCGGCTCTGTGCTGCCTGAAGGTGGGGTCAAAGGAGGGGGAGGGGAGGGGGAGGAGGGGAGGTGGGAGATGGGAGGTGGGAGATGGGAGGTGGGGTTCAGGTGGCTAATGCTGCGGGAGAAAGCTTCCGAGAGACCTACGTTGCTTGCGTGAGTGCATGGGGCGCCGGAGATCTCTGGTCTTTGAATTGTTGGGCGTTACTCGGGTGGCTGGTGGGGCGCCTGGAGTGGGGAGTCTTGGGGTTGTAGGGCGTTGTGTGGGGCGGGTTGGTGGGGCGCCTCGGGTCGAGGTCCTACCGGTTGTTGGGCGGGGCGGGGGTGGGTTCTCCCTCCTTCCCCGCCGCGTGATTGTTGCCGCCCGCACCGTACGCGTCAAGGCAATGTTGAGTGCTGTAGCGATCGGGCTGGTGGCCTTGACCCGTACGGCACGGGCGGCGGTTTGGCGGCTATCGGGGAAGGGGGGAGAGTGGTTGAGGTCCCAACGGCCCCGGGCTTCGCCCGGTCCGGCCGTAGCCGGCCGGATTCCTTCCCCCGTCTGGCTTTCTCGTGGGGCGCGTCGCCACTACGTGACCGGCCCGGTCACGAAGAGCCCGCTACAGGCCAGGCACGGGGCCGGGCGCGTCCCCGCGGTAGCCGGCACCGGCGCCCCTTTGGCGATGATCTTGCTCCTAGCGCCCATTTGGGCGCCCAACATGGCGCTACGGACAAGATCGTTTCCATTCAGAGCCCCTTCCCTCGAATTCGCTAGGAGCATCTCCGCGATAGACGGATCCGACCATAGCGAAAAGGGGTTGCGGGCAACCCGAAACAGAGGCTCTCACATAGCAGGAATGCCGGCCCCAGAATTCGGTTAATAAACTCGCGGGTAGGCCTGCCGTTCTTGGGGGTGTTCGCATATAATCAGAGTATGAGCTTTCCTCCCCACGCGCCGCGCCCGACCGGGGACACTCCGGTCGATAAGGCGATGGCGGGTGCGCGGGAGATGGCGGTGGAATTCTCCGGACGGGATATCCCGTTCGGGTGTGAAGCCGATGTGCTCGCCCAGTTCGGCCGACTCAACCAGGAAACAGACCGCATCCGCTACGGGATACTGCCCGCCCTGGCCCGCATGGAGACCACCGGCGCCCTGTTGGAAGAGGGTGGCCAGCGCAGCATCCAAGCGTGGATCACCCACCAGTGGGGCACCTCCCCGGCCGAGGCCAAGAGCTTTGCCATCCTCGCCCGGGCGTTGTACAAGCAGCAGTTGCCCTTGGTGAAAGAAGCCTTCCAGAACAAGGCCCTTTCGTTGGGTGAAGCGTGCGCCATCGCGACCTCCACCGAAAAAGCCACCACCGAGTGGGCCAAGGTCCTCGAAACGGCGGATGAGGAATTCCGTGCCCAGCGCCCTTCGGTGGAGGGGTTTCGGGCCCGGTTGGAATTCGGGCTGATCGGCTTCAAGGCCGAGTGCCCGCAGGCTTCGGTGCGCCAGTTGCGGGACGCGGCGAAATGGTTCGTGGCCCGCCTGGACCCGGATAAGGCCGACCGGGACTACGACGAAACGTTCGAGAACCGGGGCGCCCAATTCTCACCCACGTTCGAGTCCGGGTTTTTGCTGCGGATGTGGGGGCCTGGGGCCGACCACGAGCTCATCCAGGCCGCCCTAGAGGCCTACGCCGAACCGTACGGGCCCGAGAACGCCGCTACCCCGAAGCATCAGCGCACCTATGACGCGATGATGCGCATCTTCGAGACCGCCCTGACCCACCGGGGTTGCTCCAGCCTGAGCCGCCAACCGTTGGCCACGTTGAACATCACCGTCCCCCTCAAACGCTTCCTCGGAGACGGCACCGCAGAGCCGGCGGTGACCGAGGACGGTGTGGTCATCCCCGACCAGATGGTGGCCCGCCTGACCCCGCAGAGTTGGTTGCGCCGGTTCGTGACCGACGCCCAGGGTCGGACTCTGCTGGATGTGGGACGTAAGCAGCGGTGCGCCCCGGACCCGGTGCGCCAGGCAGCGGGGTTCAAGAAGCCCTACTGCGAGTGGCACGAAGGCTGCGACATGCCGCGTAGCTGGTCGCAGTACGACCACATCGTCCCCTTCTCCCACGGCGGAGCCACCAGCGCCGACAACATGCAGGTGCTGTGCTCGACCCATAACCGGCTCAAGCACCGGTTGCAGGCCAAGGTGAACCGGCAGATCTGGGAACACCACCACGCCCAAAACCACCAGGAAGCGGGAAAGGACAGCGGGTCCGGGGATGGTGAGGGGGAGCCAGCCCTAGCCACCGCCCCCTAACCACCACCCGCTTCTACCAGGTGGAACACCACCCCGACGAGATCACCCCCGGTTGGGTGTCAGACCCCAAGGGCCCTGTGTCCTGTGGGGATATCGGCATGTCCCCACCCTGAACCCCCGCCCGGAGTCATATCCCGGGGCCGGAGTGGCTCCCGTTGGGGGTCTCGGCGCCACTGCCACCATAGGTACCGGCCCACCGGCACCATCAACCCCGTGTTGTCTCTTCATCATGATGATCTTGTCCGTAGCGCCATGTTGGGCGCCCAACATGGCGCTACGAGCAAGATCATCAGGGAGAGAGCTTCACCAGAGCCGGCTACCGCGGGGACGCGGCCCGCCACCCGTCCCACCTGTAGCGGGCACTTCGTTACCCCACCGGTCACGTAGTGGCGACGCGCTCAACGAGGACACCAGAGGGAAGGGAAGGGATCCGGCCGGCCACGGCCGGAGTGGGCCGAAGGGCCCGCAGGGCCGTTGGGACCTCAACCACTCTCCCCCCTTCCCCGATAGCCGCCAAACCGCCGCCCGCACCGCACGGGTCAAGGCCACCAGCCCGATCGCTACAGCACACACCATCGCCTTGACGCGTACGGTGCGGGCGGCAACAATCACGCGGCGGGGAAGGAGGGAGAACCCACCCCCACCCCGCCAGGCCACCCGCAGGATCACTAGCCGAGGCGCCCCACCAACACACCCGAACAACGCCCGACAACCCCAAGACTCCCCCACCCCAGGCGCCCCATCCCTCCACCCCCACCCCACACCCGTCACTCACCCTCAACATCACTTGCCCACCCACCACCCACCCGCCCACCCGCGACACCCAAACTCGAAAACACTCGTTACACAGGAACATCGGGACTCGCGGGTTCTGCTGGCTTAGCGGTCTCTGTGGTCTCTGCACACCCTGCACGCCCTACACACCCCGCACGCTCTGCGAACTTGGCGAACTTAGCGGAATCACCCTTCTCCCTTAGCCGAACTCAGCAGCTTTAGGGCCTTCCACCTGCCCTTTCACCCATGCCAATCTCGGCTGCACAACAACCGCGTCGAGGGGATGAACATGGTGCAGCACCACGTCCGGGTCCACCGGAGCTCCGAGGGGCCCGCCAAGGAGGATCAGCTGGCCCACCGGATCGCGTCCGTGGCGACCGACCCGGTCAAGGTCGAACCCGCCGTGGTGGAGATGGTCGGTAACCGGATCATCGACAACGCCGCCGTGGCCGCGGCCTCCCTGCGCCGACGCCCCGTCCGCAGCGCGCGGGCGCAGGCCACCCGGCATCCGCTGGACCCGGGTGCCTCGATCATGGGCACCCCGACCTCCACCCGGGTCTCACCGGAGTGGGCGGCCTGGGCGAACGGGGTCGCGGTTCGCGAACTGGACTTCCACGACACGTTCCTGGCCTCCGACTACTCGCACCCCGGCGACAACATCCCGCCGATCCTGGCCGTGGCCCAGCACCTGGGCAAGGACGGCCGCTCCCTGGTCCGGGGCATCGCCACCGGCTACGAGATCCAGGTGGCGCTGGTCAAGGGCATCTGCCTGCACGAGCACAAGATCGACCACATCGCCCACCTGGGCCCGTCGGCCGCCGCGGGCATCGGCACGCTGCTGGAACTGGACACCGAGATCGTCTATCAGGCGGTCCAGCAGGCCCTGCACGTCACCACCACCACGCGTCAGTCCCGCAAGGGCGAGATCTCCAGTTGGAAGGCCTACGCGCCCGCGTTCGCCGGGAAGATGGCCGTGGAGTCCGTGGACCGGGCGATGCGCGGAGAGGGCGCTCCCTCACCCGCGTACGAGGGCGAGGACGGCTTCATCGCCTACCTGCTCGGCGGTCCCGACATCGAGTACGTCGTGGAACTTCCCGCTCCGGGCGAGGCCAAGCGCGGCATCCTGGAGACCTACACCAAGGAGCACTCCGCCGAGTACCAGAGCCAGGCCCTCATCGACCTGGCCCGCCGGCTCGGCCCGAGGGTCGGCGACACCTCGAAGGTCCGCGCGATCACCATCCACACCAGCCACCACACGCACTACGTGATCGGCACCGGCTCGGGCGACCCGCAGAAGATGGACCCGCGGGCGAGTCGGGAGACCCTCGACCACTCCATTCCCTACATCTTCGCCGTGGCCTTGCAGGACGGCGAGTGGCACCACGAGCGCTCCTACGCCCCCGAGCGGGCGCAGCGCCCCGACACCGTCGAGCTGTGGCACAAGATCTCCACGGTCGAGGACCCGGAGTGGACCGAGCGTTACCACGCCACCGACCCGAGCAAGAAGGCCTTCGGCGGCCGGGTGGTCGTGGAGATGGCGGACGGAACCGTCATCGAGGACGAGATCGCCATGGCCGACGCCCACCCGCTGGGCGCCCGTCCCTTCACCCGCCCGGACTACGTCGCCAAGTTCCGCGCGTTGGCGGACGGCGTGGTCTCCCTTGAGGAACAGGATCGTTTCCTGGGGCTGGTGGAGCGACTCCCCGAGCTCACCGCCGAGGAGGTCCGTCAGTTGTCCTTCACCGAGGACGCGGCCACCGTTCCGCGCGACCTGCCGACCTCGAAGGGGATCTTCTGATGTTGAACGCCACCGCCACACCGAACGCCAAGCGCCGCCGCCTGCGCGAGGACTTGGCCTCGGGCCGGTTGCTTCGGGTCCCCGGTGCGATGAACCCGCTCACCGCGGTCCTCGTCCAGGAGCTCGGCTTCGACGCCACGTACGTGTCGGGCGCGGTGATCGCCGCCGACCTGGCCCTGCCCGACATCGGCCTGACCACCCTGTCCGAGGTCGCCGGTCGCGGGCACCAGATCGCCCGGGTCACCGACCTGCCCACGATCATCGACGCCGACACCGGTTTCGGTGAGCCGATGAACGCGGCTCGCACCGTCCAGTCCCTGGAGGACGCGGGGATCGCCGGCTGCCATCTGGAAGACCAGGTCAACCCCAAGCGCTGCGGCCATCTAGACGGCAAGACCGTCACCGATACCGACACCATGGTCCGTCGGATCCGCGCCGCCGTCAGCGCCCGTCGCGACGGGGACTTCGTGATCTGCGCCCGCACCGACGCCGCGGGTGTGGAGGGCTTGGACGCCGCCATCGAACGCGCCAAGGCCTACGTGGACGCGGGCGCCGACATGGTCTTCCCCGAGGCGATGCGCGGGCCGGCCGACTTCGAGGCGTTCCGCAAGGCCGTGGACGTTCCGCTGCTGGCCAACATGACCGAGTTCGGCAAGAGCGAGCTGCTCACCGCCGAACAGCTCGAATCGCTCGGGTTGAACCTGGTGATCTATCCGGTCACGACGTTGCGTCTGGCCATGGGCGCCGTCGAGGACGGGCTGCGCACCATCCGCGACGAGGGTACCCAGGCGGGTCTCGTCGACCGGATGCAGACCCGCAAGCGCCTCTACGAGCTGCTCGACTACCCCTCCTACAACGCCTTCGACGGCGACGTCTTCAACTTCACGATCTGAACGGATGTGGTGAGCATGACCGACACGGCGATTCGCAAGGGACTGGCCGGGGTGGTGGTCGACACCACCGAGATCTCCATGGTCGACGAGGCCTCCAACTCGTTGACCTATCGGGGGTACCCGGTGCAGGATCTGGCCGACTCGTGCACCTTCGAGGAGGTCGCCCACCTGCTCTGGTACGGGGAGCTGCCCACGGCCGGGCAGCTGCGCGAGTTCACCGCGCGTGAGCGCGCCAACCGCGCCCTGGACCGGCACACGCTGGAGCTGCTGCGGAAGCTGCCCGAGACCGCACACCCCATGGACGTGCTGCGCACCGCCATCAGCTACCTGGGCGCGGACGACCCCACGGAGGACGACGGCTCGGTCGCCGCCAACCGGGTCAAGGCCGAGACGATGCTGGCCAAGCTGCCCACGGTCGTGGCCGCCGACCATCGACGACGCCGGGGTCTGGAGCCGATCCAGCCGGATGCGGGGCTGGGCTACGCGGAGAACTTCTTCCACATGTGCTTCGGGAAGGTGCCCGAGGCCGAGGTGGTGCGCTGCTTCGAGGTCTCGATGATCCTCTACGCCGAGCACAGCTTCAACGCCTCCACGTTCACCGCCCGGGTGGTGACGTCGACGCTGTCGGACATCTACAGTTCGGTGACGGCGGCGATCGGCGCGTTGAAGGGGTCCCTGCACGGGGGTGCCAACGAGGCCGTCATGCACATGCTCGACGAGATCGGTTCCGCGGACCGCGCCGCCGACTGGCTCGACACCGCCTTGGCCGAGAAGCGCAAGATCATGGGTTTCGGGCACCGCGTGTACAAGCACGGGGATTCCCGGGTTCCCACCATGCGCGACGCACTGGACAAGATGGCCGCGCTCAAGGGTGCCGACGAGCTCATGGAGCTGTACGAGGCCCTGGAGAAGGCGATGGTGGAACGCAAGGGCATCCATCCGAACCTGGACTATCCGGCGGGCCCGGCCTACCACCTGATGGGCTTCGAGGTCCCGACCTTCACGCCGCTGTTCGTGATGGCCCGGATCACCGGGTGGACGGCGCACGTCCTGGAGCAACAGGCGGCGAACGCGCTCATCCGTCCGCTGAGCAGCTACACGGGTCGTGATCGCCGCCCGGTGCCGCTGCCCGCGCGGCGTCTCGCCGGCTGACCGACGGTGTGTGCGGGGTCGCGTACCGGGTCTCCAGGGGGGACCGTCGGGATCACGAGTATTGACCGGAAACGGTCACCCTTCGCCGGTAGTCCGCCACGGGCCGGGGCCGCCGGATAGCCTCCCCGGAGAGTCGCAGCGGCATCACGAGGAGGTACCGATGGGTGAGGGACGAGAGGGCACCGAGGCGGCGCGGGAGGCGGCCGGGCGGCTCTGGGACCTGGCCAGTCCGGTGACTCCGATGGCGATCCGGGCCGTGGCCACGCTGCGGGTCGCCGACCACCTGGCCGAGGGACCCCGCACCGCGGAGGAGCTCGGCGTGAAGGTGGGCGCCGATCCGGACGGTCTGGACCGGGTACTGCGGTACCTGGCCCGGCGGGGGCTGTTCGACCTGAAGGGCGACCGTTTCGCCCTCACCGAGGTGGGCTCGGCCCTGCGCGCGGACCACCCGTACTCGCGGCTCGGCTGGTTCGCGGGGGACGGCGCGCACGGACGGGCCGACGAGTGTCTGTCCGAGCTGGCCGAAGCACTGCGCACGGGCAGGAGCGCCTACTCACTGCACTTCGAGGGGTCGGACTTCTGGTCCGACCTGTCCGCCGATCCGGCGCGGTCCCGCTCCTTCGACGAGCTGATGGGGACCCGCATGGTGGAGAAGGCCCACACCCTGGCCGGCATGTTCGAGTGGAACGCCTTGGACCATCTGGTGGACGTCGGTGGTGGGGACGGCACCCTGCTGCGCACCCTGATGGAGCGTTTCCCTCGCCCTCGCGGGACCGTCCTGGACCTGGCCGGCCCTGCCGAGGCCGCCCGCGCGAACTTCCGTGCGGCCGGTCTGGACGGGCGGGCCGACGCGGTCCAGGGCAGCTTCTTCGATCCCCTGCCCGAGGGCGGGGACGCCTACCTGCTGTGCTGGATCCTGCACGACTGGGACGACGCTTCGGCCGTGCGGATCCTGCGCCGCTGCGCGGAGGTGACGGGGGCGGACGGTCGGGTCCTGGTCGCCGAGTACACGGGCGGGGACGAGGTGAGCGAACTCGACCTTCGTATGCTCGCCTACTTCAACGGCCGGGAGCGGGACACCTCGGCACTGGTGCACCTCGCTGAACAGGCGGGACTCGGTCTCGCGGGGAACCATGTCTCAGAAGGCGTCTCCTTGTTGGAGTTCACGAGGCGCCTGCCAACGTGATCTACGTCACACACCACCCTCGTCACCATTGGTAACGCGCACACCACCCGAACGACCGCACTCCACCCATTGACGCGCACTCACCTCCCCTGGCTCCATGGGTCCACCTCTTCAACCCGCTACTGAGGAGAAGTACGACTCATGATCAATCGCAGGCTCTTCCTGGGCGGGGCGTCGATCGCCGCCGCCACTCCCCTGCTGAGCACCGTCGGCTGCGCCGGACAGCCCCAGGCGGCCAGACCGGTCAACAACGCCTCCAATGTGGGAGCGCTCCCGGTCAGCGTGACCAACAACAGCGGTCGATACGGAGACGACGAGGTCCTCCTGTACATCGTCGGCACAGACCTGACGACCGACCAGCACTGCTGGGTCGACTCCTCCGGCACGCCCCACCCCGTCAGCCTCGACGACAACACCGACGACGGCTACACGGACTACTCGATCCCCCTGGGCGCCCTCCCCACCGACATGACGCTCCCGTACATGTCCGGCCGGATCTACCTGGCCCTGGGCGGCAAGCTCGGCATCCGCATCGTGGAGGACGGCAACGGAAACCCCGCCCTCCAGCTGCCCGCCGGCTGGGTCGAGGAGGACGACTCCTTCGACGTCCTGCACGACACCGTGGAGTTCACCCACAACGAGGACGGGATGTTCTGCAACACCTCGATGGTGGACCAGTTCAGCGTGCCGATCGGCATCCGTCTGACCGGTGACGACGACCAGAGCACCGGGTTCCTCCTGCCCGGCGGTCGCGACGCGATCTTCGAGACGCTCGCCGCCGACCCGGAATTCTCCCCGCTGGTCTTCGAGGACCGCATCATCGCTCCGGGGCACGGTCTGGACAGCGGTCACTTCCCGACCGATTACTTCGATCCCTACATCGACCAGGTGTGGTCGCACTACGCGGGCACGGACCTGAGCGTGACCACCAACGCCGGCACCTTCACCGGGCGGGTGGAGGGCGACGAGCTGCTGTTCGACGGCGGGGTCTCGCCCATCGCCAGGCCCAGCACCCGGGACGTGCTGTTCTGCGACGGCGCCCTGGCCGCCCCCAACGACGGGATCACCGGACCGGTCGCCGCCATCGTCGGTGCCGCGCTCAACCGTTCCACCCTGCTGGACTCCGCCCAGCAGCCCACGAACGACCCGGCCGAGTTCTACCTGAACGAGATCGCCAACCACTACGCCGCCGTCTTCCACGAGCACACCGAGGACGGCAAGGCGTACGGGTTCGCCTTCGACGACGTGGAGGACTTCGCGTCCTACGTCCAAGACCACGGAGCCACCGGCCTGGAGATCACCCTCACCCCGTTCTGACCAGGGACGGAACGGAAAGGAGAGGCGTCCCGCCACCCACGTCGAGTCCACGTGGGCGGCGGGGCGCCTTTCGCCTATGTCGCCGGCCGCGACCGTTCGCGCACGGTCTCCACGATGGCGGAGAAGTCCCTCGGCTCACCGTCCAAGGCGTCGGCGAAGGCACGGTAGACCTCGGCGGCCCGACCGCCGATCCGCGCGTCCA
This sequence comes from Nocardiopsis sp. NPDC055879, assembly GCF_053615935.1. NCBI lineage: Bacteria > Bacillati > Actinomycetota > Actinomycetes > Streptosporangiales > Nocardiopsidaceae > Nocardiopsis > Nocardiopsis sp. NPDC055879. The sequence continues at coordinate 135,517 of NZ_JBSHCT010000018.1, read as the reverse complement.
CCCCGGTCTGTTCCAACGCGCTCATGGCCAGCCCCAGGTCCTTGGCCATGAGCGTGGCCGCGAACCCCGGCTCGTAGTCGTTGTTGGCCGGGCTGGTGGGCACCGGACCGGGAACCGGACAGTAGGTGGTCAGCGACCAGCACTGTCCGGACGCGGTGGACATGACGTCGTACAACGCCTGGTGGGTCAGGCCCAGACGTTCCCCCAGCACGAACGCCTCGCTCACCGCGAGCATGGACGCGCCCAGGACCATGTTGTTGCAGATCTTCGCGGCCTGGCCGCCACCGGGGCCGCCGCAGTGCACGACCCGCCCGGCCATCGCCGACAGCAACGGTTCGGCACCGGGTAGGTCCTCCGCCTCGGCCCCCACCATGAACGTGAGGGTCCCGGCCTCGGCACCGGACACGCCCCCGGAGACGGGGGCGTCCACTGCCCGATGCCCCGCCTCGACGGCGGCCGCGTTGGCCGCACGGGCGTCGGCGACGTCCACCGTGGAGCAGTCCACGAAGAGCGTGCCGGGGCGGGCGGCGGCCAGCAGCCCACCGTCGGCCCCTTCGGTGCCTCGGTAGGCGTCGAGCAGGTGGCGCCCGCCCGGCAGCATCGTGATGACCACGTCGACCCTGGACACCGCCTCGGCGGCCGATGAGGCGACCCGGACCCCGCTCCGCTCGGCACGGGTCAGGGCGTCGGGGACCAGGTCGAACCCGATCACCTCGTGCCCGGCGGCCACCAGGTTGGCGGCCATCGGGCCGCCCATGTTGCCCAGTCCCACGAAGGCGACGGCGCTCATACGCGGCCTCCGGGGTCCTTCAGACCGAGTGGACCGTCCGGCGCGGGCGCGAACGCCGACTCGACGACGGCCGCGTCGACCTCCGCCAGAGTGGCCGGGGACCACTTCGGCGAACGGTCCTTGTCGATGACCTGCGCCCGGATGCCCTCCACCAGGTCCGGCCAGGTCAGCGTGGCGCAGGAGACCCGGTACTCCTGTTCCAGGACCTCCTCCAGCGAGCCCAGGGCCCGGGCGCGGCGCAGCGCGGACAGGGTGGTCTTCACCGAGGTCGGCGACTTGCCCTCGATGGTGTCGGCCGCCTTGGCCGCCTCGGGGTCCCCGTGGGCGCGCAGCCGTTCGACGATCTCCTCGGCGGTGTCGGCGGAGTAGCAGGAGTCGATCCACGAGCGGCGGTCGGCGAGGGTGCCCGCCGGGGCGATCTCCGCGAACCGACCCACCGCCTCGGTGACCGCGCTCTGTGAGTCCGGGCCGGCGAGCGCGGCGGTCAGCTCGGGCAGCCGTTCGGAGGGCACGAAGTGGTCGGCCAGGCCGACGTACAGGGCGTCGGCGGCCCCGATCGGCGTGCCGGTCAGCGCCAGGTGGGTACCGGTCTCCCCCGGCGCCCGCGACAACAGGAAGGTGCCGCCCACGTCCGGGACGAACCCGATGGTGGTCTCCGGCATGCCCACCTTGGAGCGCTCGGTGACCACACGGACTCCGCCATGCGCGGACACCCCGACACCGCCGCCCATGACGACGCCGTCCATGAAGGCGACGTAGGGCTTGGTGTAGCGGGCGATATGGGCGTTGAGGTGGTACTCGTCCCGCCAGAAGCGGGCGGCTCCGTCGTCGCCGTCGATGGCACTGGAGCGGATGGCGCGGATGTCGCCGCCCGCGCACAGGCCGCGGTCGCCGGCGCCGTCGACGAGCACCACGGAGACGGACTCGTCCTTCTCCCAGGAGTCGAGTGTGTCGGCGAGCGTCCGGACCATGTCGTGGTCGAGGGCGTTGATGGCGCGTGGCCGGTTGAGGGTGGCGTGGGCCAGCCCCTTGTCGACGCGCAGGAGCACCGTGTCTTCAATGGCGTTGGACATCAGGCGGCCCCGGTCAGTCCGCGAGCGATGATCAGGCTCATGATCTCGTTGGTTCCTTCCAGGATTCGGTGCACCCTCAGGTCGCGCACGATCTTCTCAATTCCGTATTCGGCGAGGTAGCCGTACCCCCCGTGCAATTGGAGGGCGTGGTCGGCGACGGTGTAGCCGGCCTCCGTGGCGAACCGCTTGGCCATGGCGCACAGGTGCGCGGCGTCGGCGTCACCGGCGTCCAGGGCCGCGGCGGCCCGCCACAGTAGGGAGCGCGCGGCCTCCAGTTCGGTGGCCATCTCCGCCAACCGGAAACGCAGCGCCTGGGCGTTGATGAGGGGGACCCCGAAGGCCTCACGGTCACCCAGATAGGACACGGTGTCCTCCAGGGCTCGCCGGGCGCCGCCCAGTGAGCAGGCGGCGATGCCGAGACGGCCGCCGTTGAGGCCGTTCATGGCGATACGGAACCCGTCGCCCTCCGCGCCCAACCTCCGGTCGGCGGGCAGGCGAACCCCGTCCAAGAGGACCTGTCGGGTGGGTTGGGCGTTCCAGCCCATCTTCGCCTCGTCGGCCCCGAAGGACAGCCCGGGGTCGTCGCGGTGCACGATGAACGCGGAGACGCCGGTGGCCCCGTCGCCGCCGGTGCGGGCCATGACCACGTACACCTCGGAGGCGCCCGCCCCGGAGATGAACTGTTTGGTGCCGGACAGAACGTAGTGGTCGCCGTCGCGGACCGCCCGGGTGGTGAGGGACGCGGCGTCGGAACCGGCTTCGGGTTCGGTCAGGCAGTAGCTGCCCAGGGCCTGCATGGTGCACAGGTTCGGCAGCCACCGGACGCGCTGGGCGTCGTCGCCGTAGCGGTCGATCATCCAGGCGACCATGTTGTGGATCGACAGGTACCCGGCCACGGACGGACAGCCGGTGGCCAGCGCCTCGAAGGCGAGGACACCGTCCATCCTGGTCAAGCCGGTGCCCCCGAACTCCTCGGAGACGTAGAGACCGCCCATACCGAGTTCGGCGGCCTTGCGGAGCACGTCGACGGGAAAGTGCCTGGCCTGGTCCCACTCGACGGCGTGCGGTGCGAGGTGTTCGTCGGCGAACGCGCGGGCGGTCTCGGTGAGGGCGCGCTGTTCGTCGGTGAGGGCGGCGTTCATCGCACGACCGGAATCGTGAACTCCGCGCCCTCCTTGACCCCGGAGGGCCAACGCGAGGTGACCGTCTTGGTCCGGGTGTAGAAACGGATCGAGTCCGGTCCGTGCTGGTTGAGGTCGCCGAAGCCGGACCGCTTCCAGCCACCGAAGGTGTGGTAGGCGATCGGCACCGGGATGGGCACGTTCACGCCGACCATTCCGGTGTTCACCCGGTGCGAGAAGTCACGAGCGGTGTCCCCGTCACGGGTGAAGATGGCGACTCCGTTGCCGTACTCGTGTTCGCTGGGCAGACGCAGGGCCTCCTCGTAGTCGGCGGCGCGCACCACCGACAGCACGGGTCCGAAGATCTCCTCCTGGTGGATCCGCATGTCGGGGGTGACCCGGTCGAACAGCGACGGACCGGCGAAGAAGCCCTCCTCGTGGCCGGGCACGGTGTGGCCGCGACCGTCCACGACCAGGTCGGCACCCTCCTCCACGCCCAACGCGACGTATTCGTCGACCCGTTGGAGGGCTTCCCGCGAGACCAACGGGCCGAAGTCCGCGTCGGGGTCGTCGGAGGCACCCACCCGGAGCCCCGCGATGCGGTCCTTGAGCTTGGCGACCAGCGCGTCGGCGGTCTCCTCACCCACCGGGACCGCGACGGAGATCGCCATGCAGCGTTCACCGGCCGACCCGTATCCGGCTCCGATCAGGGCATCCGTGACCTGGTCCAGGTCGGCGTCGGGCATGACGATCATGTGGTTCTTGGCGCCGCCGAAGCACTGGGCGCGCTTACCGTGGGCGGTGGCCGTGGAGTACACGTATTGCGCGATGGGGGTGGAGCCCACGAACCCGACGGCGGCGATCCGCGGGTCGGTGAGCAGGGTGTCCACGGCCTCCTTGCCACCGTTGACCACGTTGAACACACCCGGGGGCAGCCCGGCCTCGACGAACAGTTCCGCCAACATCAACGGCACGGAGGGGTCGCGCTCGGACGGTTTGAGCACGAAGGCGTTACCGCAGGCCAGCGCGGGCGCGGCCTTCCACAGCGGGATCATGGCGGGGAAGTTGAACGGGGTGATGCCCGCGACCACGCCCAGGGGTTGGCGCAGGGAGTGCACGTCGATGCCGGTGCCGGCGTTGTCGGTGAACTCGCCCTTGGACAGGTGCGGAATGCCGGCGGCGAACTCCACCACTTCCAGGCCCCGTTGCAGGTCACCGTGGGCGTCGGCGATGGTCTTGCCGTGTTCGGCGGACAGGGCCTTGGCGATGTTCGCCCGCTCGTCCTCGACCAGTTGCAGGAAGCGGAGCAGGACCCGGGCCCTGCGCTGCGGGCTCCAGGAACCCCATTCGACCTGTGCCCGCTCGGCGTCGGTGATGATCTGCTCGGTCTCGGTCCGGTCCGCGAGCGGCACCCGCGCCTGGACCCTTCCGGTGTTGGGATCGTAGACGTCGCCGAAGACGCCCGACCGGCCGTGGACCTTCTCGCCCTGCACGAAATGCGTCAGCTCGCTGACCATACGTGTTCGCTCCATCCTCGTGGATCACACGGTTCCTTGGCCGCGGGCGGTGACCTGACTTCCGAGGAGTTCCCCCGGTCACAGTGGCGGGACCGCGCCGGACTCGCACCGGCTTCCCCGCTCCGCGGTGGGGCCACCATATAGTTGGACGTCCTAATAAATCCAGACCCCTCGACCCGGTACTTGGTGTCACCCCACTCGCGCCCGGTAGGCTCTGCGACTTGTGACCGCCAAGGACGACACCCCCGCCGGCAGACCCCTCGCCCTCACCCCCGCGTGGCGCACCGCCCGCGCCGACCTGCACGTTCTCCTGGTGATCCACAGCCTCACCGCCGCCACCCGCATCGCCGACGTGCTTCCGGCCCTGTACGACCCGCGCGTGCAGCTCTACTGCACCCGGACCACCGGCGGTGTCTTCGCCAACGGTCTCGACGAATACCTCCGAGAAACGCAGATCCGGCACATCTCCTGGGAAAAGGCGAAGGAAACGGAATTCGATCTCGCGATCACCGCGAGCCTCGGGGACGACCTTCATGAATTAAAAACAAAAATCCTGCGCATTCCCCATGGCAACGGTTATAATAAAAAATGGTCGCAGGAGTCAGGAGTCAGGAGTCAGGAGTCAGGAGTCAGGAGTCAGAAGTCAGGAGGTCTTCGGGCTCTCCGACGACACCCTCAAACACCAGGGACGGCTGGTCCCCAGCTCCATCGCCCTCTCGCACGGCGAACAGTTCGACCGCCTCGCCCAAGGCTGCCCCGACGCGCTCCCGCTCGCCTTCCTCTCCGGTGATCCCTGCTACGACCGGCTGCTCGCCGGAGTGCCCCACCGACTCACCTACCGAAAGGCCCTCGGCCTACGCCACGGCCAGAAACTCATCACCGTCAATTCCACTTGGAACGACGAATCCCTCTACGGAAGCCACCCGGGCGTCATCACCGAATTGCTCGCCCGGCTTCCCTACGACCACTACCGGGTCGCGCTCGTCCTGCACCCGAACGTCTGGTCCTCCCACGGGCCGCGCCAGATCAGAATCTGGCAGGACGAGGCCCTCCGTTCCGGCCTCCTCCTGATCCCACCCCACGAGGGCTGGCGGGCCGCCGTCATCGCCGCCGACCTCGTGCTCTCCGACCACGGATCCGTGAGCGTCTACGCCGCCGCCCTCGGCCGGCCCGTCCTCCTCAGCTCCGACGGCCGGGACTCCGTCGACCCGGACTCCGCCCTGGGACGGCTCTACGAGGTCGCCCACCCGCTCGATCCCCACGCCACCCTCGTGCCCCAGTTCGAGCAGGCCGAGAAACTACGCGAACTCACCCACGAGACCGCCCTCACCTGGGTGAGTTCCGCCCCGGGTCGGGCCCTCGACCTCATCCGCGCCGAGGCCTACCGCCTCATGGGCGCCACTCCCCCGCCCGGCCGGCCCCGCCTCATGGCACCACCGAAGCCCGAGGTCCAGAGCCCGGAGCCGACCTCCCTCTGGGTCCGGGTACGGCCCACCGACGACGGTCTCGCCGTGTATCGCAGCCCGGCGCCGAAATCCGGTGGTGTCCTCGTCTGCTCCGACGCCGAGATGGACCACCGACTCGCCGCGGCGGCCGACGTCCTCACCATCGCCGAAGAGGCGTTGCCCGCCGACGAACGCCTGTGGTCCGAGACGGTGTTCGCGCACCGCCCCGGCGCCCTGCTCACCGCCGTGTACTCGGCCGAGGAGGTCCGGCTGCGCACTCGCGACGGGTCGCTCCTGCGGGTTCGCTTCACCGGCCCCGTCGACGACCCCGGCCTGGTCACCGGTGTGCTCGCCGAACGTCTGGTCACCTCCGGCCACGCACCCGCTCCGAAGATGCTCGCCGCCCTCGCCCCGCTCCACCTGCGAGTTTCCGAGGAACGAACCCTCACGATCCCCTTCGAGACGGCCAAGGGCTGAGTTCTCCGTTTTACCGGACACGGGCCGGTCACTTTCTGTAGTTTCCTGTCATGCCCGGATTCGAACACGAGCTCCAGGTACGCCTGCTCCAGAGTCGAAGCTGAACGCTGCGGCACGGAAAATGTGGGAGGACCTGATGGCGACCGGTACCTACGAGTGGCAGAGCGACTTCGCCCGCAAGTACGTCGGCCAAGGCCGTGAAGAGGGTCGTCAAGAAGGCCGCGAAGAAGCCCGTGCGGAAGGCAAGCAGGAAACGCTGATCCGTTTCCTGGAAGCCACCTCGGCGACCATCAGTCTCGACTCACGGCGACGCATCGAGGAGTGCGACGACATCGGCCGGCTCGATGACTGGCTGGACAAGGCCTTCAAGTCCCGCATCACCGACGCCGACGAACTCTTCGACTGACCTGGCGCGGCCGGGTCCGTTCAGGCCCGGCCGTCGATCTTGTCCCGAACACGGCCGGCGGCAGCGGCGGCACCGACCAGCTCGAAGACCTCCACCGCCCGTTCCCACCGCTCCCCCGATCCCCGACCGAGGTCGCCGAGGCGCTCCAGGACCTTGCCGACCTGGTAGGCGCGGTTGGCGGACACGAAACGGTCCAGGGCCTCCTCCAACAATCCGATCGCCTGGTCGGGGTGCTCCTCTGCGATGATGCGGGCCTGGTTGACGAGGAGCTTGCCCTCGTTGGCCTGGTCCCGTCTCCGGGTGGCGGCGTGCTCGCGGAAGAACGACAGCGAAGTCCGGTAGCACTCCAGGGCCCGTCGAGGCTCCTCGGCCAGAAGCGCCACGTCGCCCATGTGCATGTGGTGCAGCCCGAGCGCCTTAGGGCGGGTGTGGTCGAGCAGCGGCAACGATTCCTCCAGGAGGGCGCGGGCGGCTCCGGCGTCGCCCTCACGGCGCTCCAGGATCCCCAGCCACTCCAGGGCCGCCCCTTGGCCGCGCGGGTCCGCCCCACGACCGCGAGCGGCCGCCAAGGAGCGTTCCAGGTACGTGCGCGCCTCGGCCAGGCGTCCCTGCCCGAGCATCGCCTCGCCGCGCTGGGCCAGGACCCGGGCCAGGGCGTCGTCGTTCCCCTCGGCGTCGCGTTCGGCCAGGGCCAGCAGGGTGAGCCGCTCGTCGACACGCCCGTTGGCGGTGAAGTAGCCGTTGGTGGCCTCGGCCATGACGCCGGCGTATCCGGCTGCCGGGCGGGTGCCCCGCCAGATCCGTCCGGAGCGGTGGACGAAGGCCAGGATGGCGTCCATGTTCGCCTCGAACCACTCGTCGGGGCTCGGAACGCCCGCACCATGTCGGGCACTGCGTTCACGGACGTGGCGCCGGCGTTCGAGCCAGGCGTCGAAGCCCACCGCGTCGGCCTCGTGCTCGGTGGACCGGAAGTCCGGCAGGGAGCAGGGCGCCTGTGCCTCGTAGAGATCACTGACCCGCCAGCGGTCGGTGCGCACCCGGTCCGCGGCGACGGCACCGTACAGGTAGTAGTCGGCGAAGCGTCGGTGGACCTCGCGGCGTTCGGCCGGCTCCTCGCGCTCGGCGACCAGCCGCGCGTGTTCGTAGGTGAGGTCCTCCATGACGTAGCGGCCCGCCCGGTCCACCTTGACCAGACCGCGGCGCAGGAGCACGTCCAAGACCTGGTCGCCCTTGTCGGTGTCTCCGGGGAAGACCGCCCGGGCGAGCCAACGATCGAAGTCCCGGGTGGGGTGCGCTCCCAGGGCCCGGTACAGCAGTCGGGCGTCGGAGGCGAGCTCCCGGTAGAACACGTCGAAGACGGCGGCCGGGCGGGTGGCGGTCCGGGCGGCCTCCTCCAGGTGGGCCAGTCGGCCGGCGTCCTCCATCCGGGAGACCAGGTCGGCGATGGCGAGCCTGGATTCGTCGCTGAGCAGTCCACCGGTGTGGCCGGCCAGCAGCGGCACCCCGGCGCACAGTCGGACCAGCCGGGCGAAGGCCTCGGGTTCACGGGCCGGGCGTTCGTCTGCGATCAGGTCCTGAAGCAGCGCGGCGACGGCTTCGTCCGCGAGGGGGCCCAGGGGTACGACCACGGGTCGGCGTTGGGCCAGCCCGGGCACGGGTTCGCGGCTGGTGACGACCACCACCATGCCCGCCAGGTCGGACAGGAACGGCTGTACCTGGGCGGCGGTGCGCACGTCGTCGAGGAGCACCACCACGGGCTGTTCGGCGATCTCCTGGTGGAACCGGTTGAGCTTGCCCTGGAAGGTGCCGAGTCCGGGGGCGTCGGTATCCACCCCGACCGCGTGCAGGTACTGGTCGCACAGTTCCTCGATACCGCGCCCCTGACCCTCGCCGGGGTCTCCGCCGCAGGCCGCGGCGAGCTGGGCGTGGCCGAAACGGCGGCGGTTCCGCAGGATCCAGGTGAGCGCGGTGGTGGTCTTGCCGATGCCGGGCGGTCCGACCAGGTTGAGCAGCAGGCTCTGTTCGGACTCCAGGGCGTGGTCGAGGTGGGCGTCGAGCGCGGCCAGTTCGTCGTTTCGGTTCTGAAAGAGAGTGGTCTCGCGCTGGGGGACGATCCGGATGGCCTTCGCGGTGCTCTGGCGGAGGTCCATGGAGGCATGGACCACGCCCGCCTGGATGTGGACGCCTCGGTTCTGGCCATGGGAGGTGTTGTATGTGCCGCTCACAGCGCCCCATCCTGGCCGAGAAGACCGACGCCCACCAGCCCCACAGGTCGGAACGGGTTGTCCGGTACCGGTCACGGTGTGTTCCCGGTCCCCGACCACCCGTTGGATCGGGTGAACGCCGCCATGCGCACGGTGGGCCGGGGTATGAGCGCCGTGGGCATGGCGGCCGGTGGTGTCGTGTCCTTCGGTCGTCGGCTCACCGGTCTGGTGCGCGGGCACCACGTCTGAGGCGATGGCCCTCCGGCGGCTCAGCTCCCCAAGGTGCGGAGCATCCGGTGTGCCTCGTCCATGCGGTGCGGGAAGGCGTCCGGGCTGTCGGCGAGCTTCATGGCGGTCAGTTCGCAGGCCATGGCGGTGTGCGCGGCCAGGACCGCGGTGCTCTCCTCCGTTCCCGCCTCGACCAGGGCTCCGGCGAGACGGAGCGCCCGTTGCTGCCGGGTGAGCAGGTAACGGGAACGCAGGTCCACGCTCTCCCGGAGCAGGCGGACCAACACCGCCGAGTGCGCCGGGGACAGTGACGCGTAGGGCCGGGCGACCGCGCCGGCCTCCCGGATCAGGCCGATCGCCGCGGCGAGGTCGGTGCCGGGCGAGCGCCCGGACTTGTCCCGAACATAGGCGCACATGTGGTCCACCTCGGCGGCGTCGTCGGCGAAGAGGACCTGCTGCTTGTCGCCGAAGTACCGGAAGAAGGTGGTACGGCCGACCTCGGCCCGCTCGGCGATGGCCGCGACGGTCACGTTGTCGAATCCGTGTTCGGAGAAGAGTTGGAAGGCGGCTGACACGATCGTGGCCCGCGCCTTACGTCGTTTGCGCGCGTGGAGCGTGTCCGGGGGGTGTTGCATGAGGCGACCCTATCGATGGGAACTCGGTGCTTCTTGGTACGCGGGACCGTCCATAGGGACAGTGGTCCCGAAACGAACCGCGAGTCCGAGAGAGCGGGAAATCGTCCGGGCTGTTGAAGTGGTGGGATACGACCGGCGACCGTGGGCCTGGGGGAGCTTCGGGTAACCACCGGTTGGCCCGGGATTTTATTGCAAAGAGGCATGGGAGTGGCAACCGCCTTCCGCTGACCGGGGAACCCCTGCCCGGAAAGGGTTCCCCCCTGACGGAAGTTATGCCTCTCAGGGGCGCCCTTTTCCCGTGAGCTCCCCGAAACCTCGTATAAAACATCGAGGGTAAACCGTTCGGGATCCTAACTATTAACTTTCCGAGACGTCCGGAAACCCTCCACACGGCGCGATCGGTCGCCTATCGGCACGTACCGGACACCTGTTCTTCACTTTCCGATGACCTCCCTCCGGCCGGCGCCTCCGGATTGTCGGAGCCCTGTGCGACAGTGGAGATCTCCATCACACTACGGAGCTCCACATGACATATCTCCTGCTCATAGGCACACGCAAGGGGCTGTTCACCGCGCGCAGCGAGGATCGGCGCACGTGGGAGCTGGACGGTCCGCACCGACTCGACGAGGCCAACGACGCCGGGATGAGCCCGGTGTACTCCGTCGGCGTCAACCCGCATTCGGGACGCCTGCTCGCCGGTACCGAGAGCTGGCATTTCGGGCCCAGTGTCTGGCACAGCGACGACCTCGGCACGACCTGGACCGAACCCGCCGAAGCGCCGATCCGCTTCCCCGAGGACACCGAGGCCTCACTCACCCGCGCCTGGCAGTTCGCGTTCACCGACGACGCCGACACCGTCTACGCCGGCGTGGAACCGCACGCGTTGTTCCGCTCCACCGACGGTGGCGACAGCTTCAGCCTGGTCAGGGCCTTGTGGGAGCACCCCCACCGGGCGGAATGGTTCCCCGGCGCGGGTGGCGGAGCGATCCACACGATCCTGCCGGGCACACTCGGTACCAGCGAACGCTCACCCGAGGCCATCACCGTGGCCATGTCCACGGGTGGTGTCTACCAGAGCGCCGACTCGGGCGCGAGCTGGGCACCGACCAACCGGGGCATCTCCGCCGGTTTCCTCCCGGACGAGGAACCCGAGTTCGGCCAGTGCGTGCACAGGGTGGCGGCGGCCTCCGACGGCTCGTTCTACGCGCAGAACCACCACGGGGTCTACCGCAGCTCCGCGCCCGCCACCGAGGGATGGAGCCGGATCGAGACCGGGCTGCCCACCGACTTCGGTTTCGCCGTGGTCGCCCACCCGCACCGCCCGGAGTCGGCGTGGAACTTCCCGGTGGTGAGCCAGGAGGTGCACCTGCCACCGGACAACCGGCTGGGCGCCTACCGCACCGACGACTCCGGGGCCACGTGGCGGGCGGTCGACGACGGTCTGCCACAGGACCCCTACTTCGGGATCGTGTTGCGCGACGCGGCCTGCACCGACGGCGCGGACGTGCCCGGCTTCTACTTCGGCACCCGCAACGGCGACGTGTACGCGACCACGGATGACACCGATCACTGGCACCAGGTCACCGCGCACCTTCCCGACGTGTTGTCCGTACGCGCGGCGGAGGTGTGAGATGCGGGTGACCGTACACCTGCCGGGGCTGTTGCGCGCGGACGCCGACGGGGCCGCGCACGTGCCCTTGGAGGTCGGTGACGCCGCCGTGCTGCGCGGGGTGCTGGACGCGCTGACCGAACGCTATCCGGGGCTGGACCGGCGGATCCGGGACGATCGCGGGGAGCTACGCCGGTACGTGAACGTCTTCGTGGACGAGGACGAGTGCCGGGCGCTGGGTGGTCTGGACGCCCCGGTCCACGAGGGCGCCGACGTTCGGCTGCTGCCCTCCGTGGCCGGGGGCTGAACTCCTACGCCGGGAGCCGCTCCTCCCTGCGCAGTTCCTGGGGGCGAAGGTGGGTGACGCTACGCCAGACCCATTCCAGGGGACCCAACCGAAGCCGGCTCAGCCACCAGCGGGCGGCCAGGGCCATCACCACGAAGTAGCCGGTGGCCAGCGCGTACTGCGCGAGCATGGGCACCTCGCCTTCGAAGGGCTTCATCAGCAGGAACACCGCGGTGCTGCCCAGGTAGACGGTGAGCGTCATGCGACCCAGCGGCGCCAGCGTGCCCAGGGCCTTGGCCACGGCACCGTTACGGCCCAACAGCCACCACACCAGTCCCAGGTAGAACAGGCCCCCGCCCAGGCCGGTCAGCGTGGACGCGAGGTCCACCATCATCTCGGCCGGCAGCGGGGTCACCGGGAGACCATCGGGGCCCAGGACCGGGATGCCGTCGGCATCGAACTCCCTCGGGAAGAGCAGGTCGGAGCCGGCCAGCAGACCCATGCCCAGGACCTCTCCGATCAGTCCGCCCCACACCATCGGGGCGATGAGCCGGTTCGGTCCCGTGAAGTCCGGTGAGAGTTCGGGGCGCCGGGCCAGCCACACACCCACGCAGAAGAACCCGAGGGTCTGCGGGATCGGGCCGATCACCATGCTCTGGAACATCCCGGAGCCCACGAAGGGCTCGAACACCGGTGAGGCGAGGAACGCCCCGAGCGCGAACCACAGCGGCCGGTTCGGCGACCCCGCCGTCATCAGCGGCAGCAGCGGGGCGAGGAACAGCGCGGCGAGCGCGTAGTGGCCGAGGATGTCCCCGCTGAACACCAGCAGGTGCGGGAGTCCGAAGAGCACCCCGAGGGCGACGTACCTGCGGAGCATGGTCGCCATCGGGCGCCCACCACGACGGGTGACGGAACTCCAGGCCAGGACCGCTCCCACCCCGAGCAGCACCATCAACATGGCCCGGGCCTTGCCGGACATGAGCAGGGAGAAGCCGGCGTCCAGGACCGACGTGAGAACGCTCGACTCACGTTCACCGGCCATCTCCGCCGGGAAGACGACGTAGGTCGCGTTCATCAGGACGACGCCGATCATCGCGATCGCGCGGGCGACGTCGAGGAACGCCACCCGTCGACCGCGGTCCGACACGACCGGCGCGGAATCACCGCCGGCCGGTGCGGCGTCCGGGTTCGTGGCTGTGGTCAAGGCGGCGCCCCTTTCGGTTTCGACGAGGGGTCCAGCGTCGCCCGCGCACCACTTCGCGCACATCCACCGAAAAGCCGAGCACCCGCCGGCTCGCCTCATACCTTCGGCCGACGCCCGAAGGGGAGCCGGCGACCTAGCCTTGGACACCATGAACCGTGCCACCCTCACGAACGGGCTGTTCGCCTTCTTCGAGCGCAAGTCCCGCTCCCTGTCGCGGTTGATCGCGGCGGGGCTGGTGGTCGCGTTGCTCGTGGTCTCCCTGCACGACCTTCGCACCATCCTCGACTCCAGGATGATCGAGAACTGGGTCGGGCCACCGCACTCATCGATGGACTTCGTACCTTGGGCCTCCGGGGCCGTGTGCGCGCTGGTGGTCGCCCTGGCGGTGTGGCCCCGGGTCGGCCGGTGGGCCACCATGGCCGCCGGGGTGACCGTACCCACGGTGGTGCTGGTCGCCTCGGTGTTGTTGTGGCCGTCGCCCATGGGCATGTTCGGGTACCCCATCTACGGGGCGGAGACACTCGGTCTCCTGATCGTGCTGTCCCTGGTGGCCCTGCGCTGTCACCCCTGGCAGATCCTGCCGGTCTCGGTCCTGTGCTTCTTCGCGGCTCTGTCCGACTACCTGCGCGAACCCATCATTCTCGAACCGACCGTCGCGTTGTTGATGGTGCTGGTGGGGTTGGCACCCGGTGCGTACCTGCGCTGGCGGACGATGGAACGGCAGGCCCGGGTACACCGGGTCCGGGCCGAGGAACGGCTGGCGATCGCCCGGGACCTGCACGACGTGGTGGCGCACGAGGTCACCGGGATCGTGGTGCGGGTCCAGGCGCTGCGGCACGTGGCCGACCGTAGGCCGGAGCTGGTCGGCGAGGCCCTGCCGGAGATCGAGGAGGCGGGTACTCGGGCGCTGGAGTCGATGCGCGGTATGGTCTCGCGGCTGCGCGGCCCGGAGGATGCCCCCTTGACGTCCGATCCGGTCGACGGACTGTGGGCACTCGCCGCCCCCGCCGAACACGGGCGACCGGAGGTGTCGGTGCGGTTGGCGGGTCCGATGGCGGAACTACCCCCGGAGGTCGGCACCGCGGCCTGGCGGATCGCTCAGGAGTCGGTGACGAACGCGCTGCGCCACGCGCGCGGGGCGTCCCGGGTGGACATCGACGTGCGGGCCGACACCGACGCGATGACGCTCCGGGTGGTGGACGACGGCCGGGGCGGGGCCCGAGGCTCCGGCCCCGCCGGGGGCGGTCACGGTCTGGTCGGGATGGGAGAACGGGCCCGGGTGCTCGGCGGGGAGTTGTCCGCCGGCCCGAGCGGACAGGGATGGATGGTGTCGGCGACGATCCCGATACCGGAGAGAGGAACACGTTGACGATTCGGGTGCTGCTCGCCGACGACCAGAGCATGGTGCGGACGGGTTTTCGCTACATGCTCGACGCCGAGGACGACATCGCGGTGGTGGGCGAGGCCGGGGACGGAGTGGAGGCGGTCCGCCTGGCCGGGGAACTCCGGCCGGACGTGGTCCTCATGGACATCCGAATGCCCGGGATCGACGGGTTGGAGGCCACCCGTCGGCTTGCCGGGCCGGGGCTCGACGACCCGGTGAAGGTGGTCGTGGTGACCACCTTCGACCTGGATGAATACGTGCACGCCGCGTTGACCGGCGGCGCCGTGGGCTTCCTACTCAAGGACGCGGGGCCGGCGTTGCTGATCGAGTCGGTGCGGGCCGCGGCGCGCGGCGACGCCCTGGTGTCGCCACGGATCACCGTGCGACTGCTGCGGCACTTCACTCGGCCGACGGCACGGAGGGCCGAACCCGACCCGGGAGGGTTGACCGCCCGCGAACTGGACATCGTGCGCGAGGTGGCGCGTGGTCTCACCAACACCGAGGTCGCCGCGGAACTGTACGTCACCGTGAGCACGGTCAAGACCCACCTGGCCCGGGTGCAGGAGAAGCTCGGCGCCCGCAACCGGGTGGAGATCGCCATCTGGGCGCATCGCAACGGTCTGGTCGCCTGAGTCGCCTGAACTGTCCCGCTTGACAAAAAAGTGAGCGGGTTCTGACCCTTATGACCCGTGTCGCCCCCGTACGGACTCATGTGCGGAGCGTGATGATCGTGGGGAATCGCGTTACGACGACACGTCTGCGAGGAATACCCCATGGCCACCATGCGTGCGGCCCGGTTGAACATCACCGACCGGACCCTGAAGGTCACCGACGTCCCCAAACCGGTACCTGGTCGAGGACAGGTGCTGATCCGGGTGAGGGCCGCGGGGATCTGCCCGTCCGACGTACACCTGGTCGAGGGCGATCTGTCCCCGCTCTACCTTCGGGGGGATACCGTCACCCCGGGTCACGAGGTGTCCGGCGAGATCGTGGAGGTCGGCACGGAGGTCCTGGGCCACGAGGTCGGCGGCAGGGTGGCGCTCCGAACCGACGAACACGACCACCGTGGCCGGCTGCTCACCCGCGGGGTGGACTACGACGGAGGATGGGCCGAGTACGTGTTGGCCAACGAGGACACCCTCGTTCCGATCCCCGACGCCCTGCCGTTCGAACAGGGGGCGATCATCCCGGGCGCGGTGGCCACGGCCTGGGCCGCGGTCTCCGCCACCGGCGACGTGCGCGCCGCGGAGGCGGTGTGCGTGTGGGGCGCGGGCAGTCTGGGCGTCCACGCGGTCCAGCTGCTGCGGATGGTCGGCGCGGCCCCGATCATCGTCGCCGATCCCGACGAGATCGCGCGCAAGCGTTCCCTCGACCATGGCGCCGACGAAGCCCTCGATCCCACGGCCCCGGACTTCCTCACTCGGATCGGACAGCTCACCCACGGGCGCGGGCTGGACGTCGCCTTCGACTTCGCCGGGGCACCGACCGTCCGGGAACAGGCCACCCGTGTCCTGGGCGAACACGGGCGGCTCGTGCTGGTCGGACTGGCCGACAAGCCGTTGGAGGTCTCCGGCGGCACCCGCTTCGGTTACCTGCGCCAACGGATCCTGGGCCACCACGGTTCCGAGCCCGCGCACGTGGTGGAGCTGGTGGACCTGGTGCGCGCCGGACGGGTGGAGTTCTCCCGGTCCATCAGCGACACGTTCCCGCTGGAACGGGCCCCGGGCGCGGTGGAACGACTGGCCGGACGGTTCGGATCACCGGTCCGCCTGATCCTGCTGCCCTGAGCCCGCGACCTACCAGTCGCCGGTCCTGTAGTCCTTGAGGAAGCAGCCGTACAGGTCCTCGCCCAGCTCCCCGCGGACGATCGGGTCGTAGACGCGCGCCGCCCCGTCCTCCAGGTCGAGCGGAGCGTGGAACCCGGCCTCGGCGAGGCGCTCCCGGTCCGGGTGCGGGCGTTCGTCGGTGATCCATCCGGTGTCGACGCTGGTCATGAGGATGCCGTCGGACTCCAACATCTCCTCGGCGCTGGTCCGGGTGAGCTGGTTCAGCGCGGACTTGGCCATGTTGGTGTGCGGGTGCCCGGGCCCCTTGTAACCGCGACCGAACACGCCCTCCATCGCGGAAACGTTGACCACGTAGGTACGACGGGCCGGGGAGGCGGCCAGCGCAGGGCGCAGCCGGTTCACCAGGAGGAACGGGGCACTGACGTTGCACAGCTGGACTTCGAGCATCTCCACGGGGTCGATCTCCCCGGCCGTTCGGGTCCAGCTGTTGACCGGGGCCAGGTCGGGGACGAGACCGCCGGCGTCGATCGCGCCGCCCGCACGGACCCGGTCGGGGTGGGCGGCGCCGGTGGTCAGCGCCAGCGAGGTGAGCATCTCCGGGGTGAGGGTGTGCGGTGCGACGCGGGCGATGTCCGTCTCCCCGGCGCCCTCCAGGGCTTGTGGGCGCACACCGCCGAGCACCAGGGGTTCGGGCAGGCCGTCGCCGGTGAGCGGTCGGGCCTCCGCGGCGATGAGCGGCGCGTAGGAGTCGGGCGAGCGCCGTACGGTCTGCGCGGCGTTGTTGATGAGGATGTCCAGGTGCCCGCGCCCGCTCACCGAGTCGGCCAACCGCAGGACCTGGCCGGGGTCACGCAGGTCGATCCCGACGACGTCGAGCCGGTGCAGCCACCGGTCGCTGTCGGGCATCGCGGCGAAGCGGCGCACGGCGTCGTTGGGGAAGCGCGTGGTGATGGTGGTGTGGGCACCGTCGCGCAGCAACCGCAGCGCGATGTACATGCCGATCTTGGCGCGGCCGCCGGTCAGCAGGGCGCGGCGACCGGTGAGATCGGTCCGGGCGTTGCGGCGTTCTCGATTGAAGGCCGCGCACTCCGGACACAGCTGGTGGTAGAAGGCGTCGACCTCGCGGTACTTCTGCTTGCACACGTAACAGGGGCGGGCCTTGCGCAGCACCCCGGCGAGTGCTCCGGTGCTGCCGCTGGTGAGCGCGCGACCGTTGGTCTCGTCGTCGATTCGGTCCGGCGCCGCGGTGGCCGTGGCGGCCATGACGGAGCTGTCGTGGAGCTTCTCGGCGGCTCGACGCTCCTTGCGGCGGCGTTCCTTGACGGCCTTGAAGAGACCGGAGGTGGCCCGTTGCAGGGTGAGCGAGTCCTCGTGGTCAGGGGGCAGGGTCTCGGCCTTCGCGAGGACCTCCAGGCACCTCCGAAGCTCCTCCGGGTCGATCCCGTCGGCCGTCACCCTGGTCATCGTCTCCGTCATCACCACACCCGCCGCTGTTCCTGGTGCCCGCTTGGCCGGGCCAACAGGAACCTTATGCGCAGATTCGGACCGGGGCGCCCGGCTCCTCCGACCACCTGATTCGTATTCGCCCCCGTGAGAGGCGACCATGAGGGACCATGGGGGAGTCAGCGTCGACACGTGCGGCACGAAAGGTGTCCGCCAACGAGGGAGGAACCATGTCCCGGCCCGTTTCCGGACCGAGTACGGCGGAGCGCGAATTCGTGGTGCTGCTGGACGAGGAGCACCGCCCCACCGGTTCGGCGGACAAGGCCGTGGTGCACACCGAGGACACCCCTCTGCACCTGGCGTTCTCCAGCTACATCTTCGGCCCGGACGGCCGGGTGCTCTTCACCCGTCGCGCGCTGGGCAAGACCACCTGGCCGGGGGTGTGGACCAACAGCTGCTGTGGCCACCCGGCCCCGGAGGAGTCGATTCCGGACGCGATCCGCCGCAGGGCGCGACAGGAACTGGGGATCGGGTTGACCGAGATCACCGACGCCCTGCCGGACTTCCGATACCGGGCGATCTCGGCCGAGGGCATCGTGGAGAACGAGTTCTGCCCGGTGTTCTGGGCGCGCACCGAGGACGAGCCCGCCCCGAACCCCGACGAGGTGGCCGAATACGCGTGGGCGGACTGGGAGGGCGTGGTCGCCCTCGCCGAAGGCGCCCCCTGGGCGATCAGTCCGTGGGCCGTCGAACAGATCCCGCGCTTGAACGCGGTACGGAGGGGTTGACGCCCGCCTTCAGTCCTCCCAGGTGGGGTCGTAGAGGGGGTGGCCCCGGTAGACGGCGGCGAGGTACTTCACCGCGAGCCGCCAGGCCAGCAGTTCCGACCAGGGATCGCCCTTGACCTTCACGGCCGTTCCGGACGCGTCCAGGATGCGCATGCTCGCGGCGTGCGCCTCGGTGTAGCCCTGGACGATCTTGCGTTTGGCCGCGACTTCGGCCAGGGCTCTCTCCCGACCGCGCGAACCCACGGGCACGGCTTTGGACGCGCGTTCGTCCTCATCGAGACGTTCCTTCAGGAACTCGACGATGGTCAACGGCCAACTCCTCCTCTGTCCCCCAATTCGCTACATAAGGTTCAGTATCTGCCATAAGGCCCATTCGGGCCACCCCGGTAGACCCCCGTCGACCGATGTTCCCCGAGTGCTCTTCCCGGCTCGAAGCGCCTTAGTCACAACCCTCGAATTGGGGGACGCTGCGGACCACTTCGAGGCCGGTCTCGCCGAACCACTTGTCGAGCAGTTCGGACGCCGTCTCGTCCTGGTACATCTCCCCGACCGCCTTGTTCACGGCCTCGCAGGCGGCCACGTCGCCATAGGGCAACCCGACCCCGTACTTCTCGTCGGTGAAGGGATTGTTGACCAATCGGAACCCGTCCGGGTTCTCGGCGAGGTAGCCGGCGAGAATCAGATTGTCGGTGGACACCGCGTCCACCTCACCCTCGGCGAGACGCTCTATGCAGGCGCTGTAACTCTCCGCCTCCTGTAGTTCGGACACGTCGATCCCGAGTCCGTCGGTGATCCGCCGCGCCGAGTTGGAGCCCTCCCCCTGGCAGACGCTGCGCCCCTCCAGGTCACGGACCCCGGACACCTCGCTCTCGTCGGCGTGCACCAGGATGTCCTGCTTGGCCACGTAGTACGGACCGCCGAAGATCACCTCGGTCTTGCGGCCCGGAGTGATGGAGTAGGTCGCCACGACCATGTCCACCTCGCCACTGATCAGCTTGTCCTCGCGTTCGGCCGAGGTGACCCCGACCAGCTCCACGTCGGTGACACCCAAACGTTCGGCGATCTCGTGGGCCACGTCCACGTCGAACCCGACCAGCTCCCCCTCCACGTCCAGGCCCAACCCGGGCTGGTCGGCCTTGACCCCGATGGTCAACGACTCCGCGTCCACCAGGGACTCCCGTCCCTCCGCCGAGCAGGCGGGCGAAACCAGCGTCGCCGTGGCGAGCAGGGCCGCCACGGACCACGCGCGACGACGTCCGAACCACATGTGCGTGTTCACCTCGATCCGACTGTTCATCCCGAACAGTCCCTCAGCGGTACTCGGCGAGCCGGGGACGGACCCCGATCACCACCAGGGTCAACAGGATCAGCGCACCGACCGGAAGACCCCAGGTCCACGGTGCGAGCGCCGTGTTGCCCCGTTCGATGCCGTCGGCGAACTCCTCCTGGTGCAGGTCGATCAGTCCGTCCAGGGCGTCCATGTAGGCGGGGAAGACCCCGTCCTCGGTGTGGGAGACCCCCATCCGGACGTCGATCGCGGTCTCTCGGTCGCCCTCCCCCACGGCGGCGCGCAGGCTCTGGTCCTCGACCTGCAGGTCGTTGTAGGCCGTCAGCACCTCGGCGAGCGCGTCCTCGTGTCCCGGAAGCAGCGCGTCCCGGGCGTCCTCCCCCAGGTAGCCCAACGTTCCGGGGTCCTCGGGGTCGGAGCCGTCCGATCCGGGCAGGTTCGGGAACGCCTCAGGTACCTCGGCGACCTGCGCGTAGTAGTCGTCCAGGGTGCTCGCCGGGCGGAACAGCACCTGCTGGGATCGTTCCAGGTAGACCTGCTGGTAGTTGTCGGCGAACGAGTCGTCGATCAGGTATCGGCTCTGGTCGGCCTGCATGTCCGTGGTGATGGCGCCCGCTCGCGCCAACGCCATCGCGGCGTCCAACCCCTCGTCCTTGGCCTCTCCCTGGTGGCCGCCGCTGCTGTTGAGCGCGAGCGTGACCCCGACGGTCAGGACGACGGTGCCGACGGTCGCGGCCAGGAGCGGGGCGTTGAACCGACGGCGGAACCGCACCCGCAGGTACAGCTGAAGGGCGATGAGGGAGGCGACGGTGGCCACCCCGACTCCTCCGACCCACACCAGCCCCAGCGCGACCGAGGACTGTCCCTCCTCGTGGTTGGCGCGCACGATCGCCGAGGAGTCCAGTCCCAGGTTGAACGCCTTGGGCAGGAGTTCGGTGTGCATCAGCCGTGTTGCCTGCCGATAGCTTCGCAGGGCCTCGGGGTCGACCTCCCCCGGCGGGGCTTCGGCCTCGTCGTTGAGCAGCCGGGCCTGCGCGGCCAACTGTTCGTAGGCACCGATCCCGTCCAGGACCGCCTGGACGTTGTACTCCTCGACCGTCTGCTCATCGGTCGGCTCGCTCGACTCGGTCAACGAGGCCGCGTGGAGCAGGGCCCGACCGGCCTGGGTCCGGCTGGTCTCATAACCGTTCTCGGCCTCCGCACGCCCCGACCCGAGGTCGTGGTCGGTACCCATGAGGAGGATGTCGGTGACCCGGGCGTCCATGTCGGCCAGGGCCAGGTACAGCTCGGTGGTGGCCATGGCCTGGGGGCCGGCGTCCCGGCCCAGGACGTCGAGTCCGTCTCGGGCCTGGCCGAGGGTGACGGTCGCGGACCCGAACAGGCCCGCGATGGTCGCCACGCACAGCAGGGACAGCATCCACACCCGGGCCGGGGTGGTGCCCAAGGTCGATCGGATCCTCGGCCCCCAGGAGCGCGACCGTGGTGTGGGGCGCTCCCTCCCGGGTGACGAGGCGACCGCCGTTCCTTTGGGGCGCGGCGCACCGGGTGCCGGGCCGCCGGGGGTCCGTGGCGGTGGTCCCGGCGGTAGGGAGGGGGCTCCCGGCTCGGGTCGCCCTGCCACTTGTTCGGGGTTCGGGGGCATCAACGGGGTTCACCCCTTCTGGAGGAGGATGGAGGTCCACGCGCCGACGTAGATCCGGTCGCTGTCGTTCAGGGGGACCTCCACGTTGCGCGCTATGGGGTTGGCGGTCCCGTTGATCGTGGTCCCGTTGGTCGAGCCCGGGTCCACCAACGACCAGGTGTCGCCGGGGCGGGCCAACAGAACCGCGTGGATGTGGGAGATGGCGGGGTCTCCCCCGGGCCCGCCCAGGTCGATCTCGGGGAAGAACTCGCGCGAGCGACTCCCCCGACCGATGTGCACGCGATCGCCCTTGAGGGTCACCCGACGTTGCCTTTGGCCGGTGGGGAAGTCGATCCGGTCGGGATCGAGCATCCCCTGGTCGACCATGTACTGGTAGTAGGCCGGATCGGCGGCGACGATCGCCCGCCAGCGCACTCCCCTCGACGCGCTCCCAGGATCCGACATCCGGCGTTGGTGGCTGCCGGACTGTGACGCGAAGTCGTAGCCGCACTCCTCGCAGAAACGACCGGCCCGGGACGTGCCGCACTCCGGGCAGGGGCCACCGCGTTGCGCCGGTACGGGTCTGGGCGGTGGTGGAGGTGGCGGGTCGGGGGCGGGGGTGGGGGGTCGGGGCGGTTCCGGACGACGCCGTCCGGAGGCGACCCGTGTGGCGGACCACGCTTGGAGTCGCAGCCCGCAGATGTCGCAGAAGTCGTCGGCCGTGGAGTGGTGCCCTGAAGGGCAACTCGGCATGGGTCCCTCCTACCCGGGTCCGGGGGCACCGCCGGTTCCCGGCCCGTGCTGGCGGGGGCGGGTCCGTACGGTCCGGGTCGAGTTGGTGTCGAGGGTCATCTCGTCGATCTTGTCGACGCCGGGCTTGAGTCGGACGGTTCCGGTGACCGGGTCGATCACGTCGACGACCCGGTCGAGCAGCCTCGCCGTCTCCTCGTCGCCCGACTCGTGTGCGAGCGCGACGGCCCGACCCAATCGTGTGGTGGCGGTGGCCTCGTCGCCCCCTCGACGGGCCGTGAGCCCGTCCTGGATCGCCCGGGCCAGTTCCACCTGACCCGTGTAGTGGGCCACCCGGGGGTTGATCTCGGTGGCCCTGGCCTCGTCCGGTGTCCACTCGGCGAGGATGTTCCCCGAGGCCAGGACCTCGTCCCGGTCCGGGGTCCGGCCGGGCATCACCACGCGCACCCATCCGGCGCGCAGTTGTCGTCCGGGGTCGCCCGCGGGCACCTCGACGCACACGTGGTAGTCGCGGCCCTCGGTGCCCCAGGACCCGGTCGGGTAGTCGTTGGCCTGCGGTACCCGTTGGACGGCGCGGCCGGTGAGGTCCTGGACCGTGGGCGCGACCTGTTTGACGAAACGCACCACGGAGTTCTGCGGGGCCCACAGGCGCAACGCCACGTCGGCCACGGTCTTGCCCATGGACGCCTGGGCCATGGCCCGGAAGTCGGCGGTCATGTCGGCGGGGTCGGCGATGATGCCGGGGCCGCCGCCCAGGAGCGCCGCGTCGACGCGGCGCAGTTCCTCGACCTTCCAGTCGGTGCCGACCCCGCGACAGTCGCAGACGAACCTGCCCGCGATCCGTCGGAGCACCTCCTCGAAGACATCGGACATCTCGTTGTTCTGACCGTCGGTGAGAAGGATGGCGTGCTTGATGCCCTCGCCACCGGATTCGAACAACTCCGCGGCCTTGAGCAGCCAGGCGCCCATCCGGGTGCCGCCGTCGGCGCGCAACCGGCCCACGGCTTCCAGGGCCTGCGCGCGGGTCCGGTCGTCCACCTCGGCCAACCGATCGGCGGCGGGGTAGATCATCTCGGCCTCGCGGTGTCCGGCGACGATCGCGAAGCGCACACCCTCGCGCAGGGTCTCGATCGCCGCGCGGGCCGCCTGCTTGGCCGCGTTGATCTTCTCGCCGTACATGGACCCGGAGGTGTCGATGATGATCACCTCGGAGGCGCGTACCGAGGTCCCCACCAGGACGGGGCTGTGGGAGGTCACGCTCACCACGGCGTGCACCTCCGTACCGCCCAGCGGCAGGTAGGGGTTCTGGTCCACCTGGATCCGGAACTCGGGCCCCCCGGCCCGGTCAGACGTGTTCGGCACGGCGACCCCCTGTGGGTACGGGTATGACGACGACGGTGATGTTGTCCTTACCGCCGGCTCTCAGCGCCAGCCCGACGTAGGTTCTGGCCGCTTCCAAGGGCGCGGTGCCGGTGCCCGGTACGGCGTCGGCCAGGGCCTCGGCCTCCGGGTAGTAGTTCCACAGGCCGTCGCTGCACAGCACGACGGCGCCGGGTCCGGTGGGGGTCACGGTGGAGATGTGCGCGTCGATCTCGCCGGAGTCCGCGCCCATCCAGGCGATGAGCGCGTGGGCGTTGGCCGAGCGCATGGCCTCCTCCCGGGTCAGCGCGCCCATCTGCACCATCGCCTCGCTCCAGGAGTCGTCCCTGGTGAGCAGGGTGGAGGTACTGGAGGTGGGCCCACCGGAGAGCCAGTAGGCACGGCTGTCGCCGACCCACCCGACGGTCACCGCCCCCGTCTTCGGGCAGGTCACGGCCGACACGAAGGTGCAGGCGGGCGCGAATTCGGGTGATTCGGCGATGGCCGCGACGGCCCGGGCGGCCTGGGTCATCGCCTCCCCGGTGGCCTCACGGGGGTCTGCGCCCTGGCGCAGACGTTCGGCGAGCACGGTCGCGCCCGTCTCCGCGGTGACCCTGGAGGCCTCGTCCGAGCGGGGCGAGCTGGACACTCCGTCGCAGACCACCGCGACGACGGCGCCCGCCGCGTGCGGGGCGTCGTCCTCGATCACCCGGATGGCCATGGCGTCCTCGTTGCGCTTGTGGCGCAGCCCGCGATCGCTGACCCCGAAGACCGTCCCGGCGCGTACCTCGACGTGGTCGCGGCCGGTGGGCTGGAGGAATCCGCACTTCTCGCAGTAGCCGTCCACCACCCGCCCGGGGCACCACACGCACTGGCCGGGGTCGGCGGCCACGACCGGTTCACCGCCGGGGGTGGGAGGGCGCCACTCGGGGGCCACCTTCGGCGAGACCGGTGCCGGACCGGTCCGCGGGATCACCGCGTCGCGGCGGATGGGTTGCGTGGCCTGCGCGTCGACCTCGTCCACGTCGGTGCCCGGGGAGACCCCGGCCATGCTCTCCTGGGGCGCGGTCGGTACCGAGTCGGGTGCCGTGGCCTCCGGGTTCGGCACGGGGGTGTGCGCCTCCACGGGCAGGTTCCGGCCGCAACCCTCACAGAAGGCGTCGCTCGTCGACACCGTTTCGGCGCAGGTGGGGCAGGTCCGGACCATCGTCATCGCCGTTCCTTCTATCCTCACAGCAGGGTCACGGGACGTAGGGAGTTCGCCTTGTCGATGAGCTCGTAACGCTCCATGACGTGACCGGTCCGTTGGGCCAGGGACCGGTAGCGGCGTTCCAGGTTGGCGCGCACCCCGTCCTCGGTGAGCTCGTCTTCGAGAAGTAGGCTCCCCCGTGGTGGGGCCCCGCCGCCCCGGAGCCATTCCAGGGCGGACTCCAGGACCCGTACGGCCAGTCGGTCGACGGACTCGCTGTCCAGACCGATCCGGCCGAGCCTCTCCCCCGCCCTGACCAGGCCCATGCCGTCGCCGGTGCCCCCGGCCAGCACGGAGATCAGCGCGGTCTGGGCGTGGACGTACATGCTGGACAGTTCGGGGACGGTGTCCAGCACCTCGATGGCGCCGGTCCGGTCGTCCTGGGCGAGCCGGATCCTGGCCAGGCCGAACGCGGCGCTCACGTAGGAGTGGTCGGTGGTCCACACCGTGGCGTACCGGCGGGCGGCGACGTCGTGTTCACCGGTGCGCTCGCAGGCCAGGGCGAGCCCGAGCTTGGGCGCGGCCTCCCCGGGCAGGTGGGCGTACAGCTCGGCGAAGTGGTCTCGGGCCTCGTGGAACCGGCCGGTGCTCAGCTCGGCGACCGCGAGGTACCACATGGTGCGCCAGTCACCGGGGACCGCGAGGCTGAACCGTTCCAGTACGTCCAGCGACTCCTTGTAGCGGCCGACCGTCATCAGCGACCGGGACAGCATGAGCAGGGTCTCCGGCGAGGGTGCCCTGGCCGACCGCAGGATCGGGATGAGTTCGTTCGGGGCCATGCCCACGTGGTTGCGCAGGTGTTGGGCCGCGGGGTCGAGCTGGTCGATGAGCGGTGAGGGCAACAGCGCCGCGGCCTCGATGGGGCCGGGCGGGGACAGCATCCGGTCGGCGTCGTGTGCGCCGGACTCGGGCAGCCCGGTGAAGGTCTCTCCGCCGAAGAGCGCGGAGGCCGCCGGGTGGGGCGTCCCCTCGATCTCCGCGAGCACCTCGCGCAACACACCGGTGAGCTGGTCGGCCATGTCACCGGCGTCGTGGAAGCGCGCCTCCGGGTCGTGGTGGGTCGCCCTGCGCAGTAAGCGGTCGTAGGACTCGAACCTCCGCAGCAACGGCACCTCGTGCCGGGGCGGAAGGTCGTGCGGGTGTTTGCGGATGAAGCCGAAGTGGAAGCTGAGCACCGCCAGGGCCCGCCCCACCGAGTACAGGTCGGCGCTGACACTGGGGCCGGGGCCGCGCAGCTCTTCCTCGGGAACCCGGTACCCGGGTGTGGTGTAGACGGGGCTGAGTCCGTCGTCCATGCGTCGGACGCCGCCCAGGTCGATGAGCTTGATCTGCTCCTCGCTCTGGATGACGTTGTCCGGTTTGAAGTCGCAGTACAGCAGCCCCTTGGAGTGCAGGTAGCCGAGGGCCCTCAGGCACTCCAGCCCGTAGGCGATGACCTGTTCCAGGGGCAGGACGTCCTCGCTCGTCCCCTGCTCCCGGCGCTCGATGAGCAGCTCCCGCAGCGACTTGCCGCCCACGTACTCCATGACGATGTGGCCGCCGGGGATCCCGGTGCGCGGGTCGGGATGCTGAGAGAAGTTGATGATCTTGACGATGTTGGGGTGCTCGACCTCGGAGAGGAAGGCGCGTTCGGCCGCGGCCGCCTTGTGCGCCTCGGCGTCACCCGCGTTGAGCAGGCCCTTCAGCACCACCCAGCGGTTGTTGACGTTGCGGTCCCTGGCCAGGTAGATCCAGCCCAGCCCGCCGTGGGCCAGACAGCCGAGCACCTCGTACTGGTCGCCGACCACCTCGCGTTCGACCAGTTTGGGGGTGAAGGAGAACTGGGTGCCGCACTGGCGGCAGAAACCCTCGGTGCGGCCCGGTTGGTCGCCTCTGGTCCGACCGACCCTCTCCGAGCAGTTGCCGCAGAAGCGGTTCTTCTCCGACACGACCGGGGCGGTCATGATCGCCTCGGAGGGGTCCTTCGCCGGCACCAGCGGCACCTGGACCATGCCCAACCCGAGCATGCCGCGTCGGGAGCCGGCGCTGGAGGTGCGTCCGCTGCGCGAACCACCGCTGGAACCCGAGATGCTGCCCGGGCCGGAGCGCCCCGAGATGCGGACGTTGCCGGAGCTGATCGGGTGTGAGTGGACGGCCCCCTCGATGTCCGCGGGGCTCCCGCCCGAGGGGCCGTTCCACGGGGGAACGGAGGGCCCCGGTCCCGGGGTGCGGGTGGTCGGCGCGTCCATGGGCGCCAGACCGCACACACCGCAGAAGCCGTCCTCGATCAGCCCCGAGCAGCCGGGGGAGGCGCACTCGTTCATCTGTTCACACCGCCGTCCTGGGTTCCGACCGAGGGGGTCTCGGTCCCCACGAGTTCCTGAAGCGCCCTCTGGTAGGCGGACAGCGCCACCGTGGCGGCCCGCAGGTCGCAGGGGGCCTTCCACAACTCCCAGTGCGCACGCCCATGGGGTTCGACAAGTCGTTCGTGTTCGGCCAGGCCCAGGCGCACCGCCCGGGCGCGGAAGGCGTCCAGGCGCCCTCTCAGTTCGGCCCTGCGTTGGAGGAGGCCGCCGAGGTTGCGTTCCCGGTCGCGCGCGTCGTCCCCGGACTCGTGCACGGAGCGCTGTAGTTCCCCCAGGCGCGCGCCCAGGGCCCGCCACCGTCGCCGGGACCGCAGTTCGTCCATCTCGGCGATGGCCGCGCGCAGCTCCGGGACCGGGTCGGGGACGTCGATGGCCGCCGGGGAGGAGATCTTCGCGACCACACGGACACGCAGGTCACGGGAGCGCAGCACCACCTTCTCGACGTCGTCGATGGCCGAATCGAGCCGGCTCACGCTCTCGTCGTAGGCGTCGCGCATGCGCAGGGCGTCCCGGAGTTCACCCCGGGTCCGGTCCAGGATCGAACGCATACGGTCCAGGTCGAGGGTGTCCACGCCACCGTCGGCGACCAGCGACAACGGGTCGCGGCGCACGGTGTTCCCGACCCGTTCCAGTTCGGCGCGCAGGTCCTCGTACTCGTCGTCGGGAACCTCGACCATGTCCGCGAGCGTGCCGACCTCCCGCCACATCGCGTCGAGTTCGTCGAGCCGCGGGTGGAGGGCGTCCCAGGCGGTCTCCACCGCGGAGACGACCTCCGTGATCGCCTCGTAGTCGGCGGTCATCCGGGCGATGGCCTCGGCCAGGGTGATGTTCTCGGTGCCCGGGTCGAGCAGGCCGCGTTCGCGCAGGGGGACCTCGGCCAGGGGCAGGGTCACGGACTCGCCCATGAGCAGTCGGGTGAGCTCGGCCTGGGAGTCGGCGACTCCGGACTCGCGCAGGCGCGCGGCGTGTTCGACCACCGATTCGAAGGCGGCGTGGGTCGGCCACAACCGGTGGGCGTGTACGTCCGCGGCCTCCCAGCGACCGCGGGTCCCACCGTTCAGTTCGGCGCCACGGAGCAGGCGGTACACCGTGTGCCGGTCGAGATCGGCCAGGTTGAGGGAGATCCGATCGACCTCACCACGGACACGATTGAGCGCGTGGTCGATCCCTTCCCAGCTCATCGGCGGCATGCCGAACCCCGACGCGTGCGCCACCTGCCGAATCACCCCCACCCTGTGTATAGAAAGAGTGTGGCGGCGACCACCCCGATCCACAAGGGACTTCGCGTTATACGGCCACGTACGGCCACAACCACGGCACGGACGTCCTCACGAGCATCACAGCGGCCGACTCGCCGCGTCCGTTTCGAGGGTCTCCAGGACGAAACGGGCACGATCGACGACCGACGCGCGGGGCAACAGAACCGTCTCGTACCCGCACGAGGGGTAACCCTCCCGCATCGCGGCGAAGGTGCGTTCGGCCTCCTCCGGCGACTGGTGTCGTTCGGTGTCCCCGGCGTAGATCTCCGGCCAGGGCGGGGCGAGGAAGACGCGGTGGTGGTAGCGGAACAGTCGGGCCGCCTCACGCACGTGTTCGGGGACGCGCCGACCCCGTTGGAGGAAGTAGCCGACCATGTCGGGCACTCCCCGGTCACAGAAGACCAGGCCCTCCCGGCCGGCCGCCTCCCGGTGCGAACGCATGTCCCACGAGAGCATCAGCTCGACGAACAGGTCCTCGTCACGCCAGGACAGGCCTGGACCACCGATCGCCCGCTGGTCGCGGATGATCGCCCGCCCGGCCTCCACGGTGCGTCCGTGGCCGAGCCCGGCGAGGTGGTCGATCAGCGTCGTCTTGCCCGAACCCGGTCCTCCTGTGACGACGACGAGGTGGTCCATGGGCACTGCCCCTTTCGATGGGTACGGACACGGCCGGTGCGCCGCCCGCGAGGACGGCGCACCGGTCGGTGTGGGGTCGGGTCCGATCAGGTCGGACCTAAGGAATCGCGGCTTCGATGAGGTCGGCCGCGTAGGGGCTACCGCTGCGCTGGAGTCGGCCGCTGATGTCGGCCAGTCGGCGCGCGACCTCGGGATCGCGGGTGAGGTCGAGCAGCGCGTCGCGCAGTACCTCGGCGGTGGCCGCCTCGGTGTCGATCCGGCGGGCCACCCCCAGTTCCTGGAGGCGGTCGGCGTTGTCGAACTGGTCCACCGCCTGCGGCACCGCGATCATCGGGGTACCGGTGTGGAGACCCTCACTAGAGCCTCCCATACCCGCGTGGGTGACGAAGGCGTCCGCCTGCCGCAGGATGTCCAGTTGCGGAACCCATCGGCGGACCTCGACGGTGTCGGGGACCTCCCCCAACACGGACGGGTCGACGTACTCACCGATCTGGAGGACGGTGCGCCACCCGGGCAGGTCGCCGAAGGCCCGCACGCATTCGCGGTAGAAGTCCGGTCGTTCCGTGTAGGCCGAACCCAGCGACACCAGGACGACCTTCTCCGCGTCGGCCGGTCGGGTCCAGGTTCCCTGGTCCGCACGCTCGCCCAGGCAGGGCCCGACGAAGGTGACCGTGTCGGCCACCGTGTCGGCGAAGGGCTGCATCTCGCGTGGGATCATCGCCAACGCCCGATCGGGTTCACCCGCGAAGCCGGCGTGGTCCAGCCCCTCCACCCCGTTCTCGACCAGCCAGGCGTCGAACTTGGCGAAGTGTTCCTCGGCCCCCGGTTGTTCGCGCAGCCAGACCATGACGGTGTCGGCGTGGTCGGCCCAGCCGACGTAGGTCGGAGACAGCTGGATGGTGGGGATCCCCCACTCGATCCCCATGACGCGGGCGGTGTACCCACCGATGTCGTAGAGGAACAGGTCGGGACGGTCCTCCTCATAGGCCTTCCGAAGCACGGGCAGGCTGTTGATGGCGTCGTCGAGGAAGATGTCCATCCCCTCGATCGGATCGTCGCTCCACTCCTCGTCCCCCGTGGGCAGGGTGGTGGTGAAGGGGACGAGCTCGGCGCCGGTGGACTCGATGAGCTCACCGATCCGACCGACGGGGTCGTTGGCGTAGGTGACGCGGTGGCCCCTACGGACCAGTTCGCGGATGATCTCCAGGCTTGGCAGGACGTGGCTCACCGCGGGGACGCCGACCATGGCGATATGGGCACGACGGGTCATGGTTCTCTCCTGAGACTGTCTACGGGTAGGACTATGAGGCGCCGGTCCTCGGAAGGGGCGGCGCGGAGGCGTCGAGGACGCGGGGTCCTACTGGTAGAACAGCTGCTGGAAGGCCATGGCCCCACTGTAGGGGACTCCCCTCCGTCCCGTCCTCCCGTTTTTCCGGGCCCGCGTGGAACTGGTCGGCGGCGCGAAGGGGCCGAGTCGGTCGTCCCCGAGAATCAGGTCGGCCGACTCGGCCCTCTCCCGGCCGGCGCGGACCGACCTGGGATCCTTCACGTTACGGAGTACCGGTGTCCTCCGGCGGGTCCTTGGGCGCGCGGTGTTTGCCCACTCGCGGGGCGGCGGTCTCGTCCTCGTACACGGAGGCCTCGGTGGCGCCGGCCGGATCACCCCGGTAACCGTCGCGGTAGCCGTCCGTGTAACCGTCGTCGAAGGCGCTGACATCGTGCTCGTCCCCCTCTGCGGTGGGGCCGTCGGCGAGCAGGTCACCGCCCTCGGGCTCCCCGGCGTGCCGCGGCCCGGACTCGTAGGTGGTGTCCCCCTCGGCGAACGCCTCATCCTCCTCCGACGAAGCGGTCGCGGTGCCCGCGCCCCTGAGCCGCAGGCCCGCGATCACCAGGGCGATCCCGAACACGATCGCGTAGACGCCGACCACGGCGACCATCGCCAACGCGCCCAGCCCGGGCCAGAGCCACAGCAGCAGACCGAAGATCACCGACAGCGCCCCGGCGAAGATCAGCAGCCACTCAGAGGTCATCTGCGCGCGCAGTCGTATCGCGGTGATGATCTCGGCGATACCGGTGACGATCGCCCATGCCCCGATGACG
The DNA here is from genome assembly GCF_053615935.1 of Nocardiopsis sp. NPDC055879. Taxonomy (NCBI): domain Bacteria; kingdom Bacillati; phylum Actinomycetota; class Actinomycetes; order Streptosporangiales; family Nocardiopsidaceae; genus Nocardiopsis; species Nocardiopsis sp. NPDC055879. Next base: position 104,513 of record NZ_JBSHCT010000018.1, on the reverse strand, counting down.
AAGACCAGGGCGACCACCGCGACGGTCGGCCAGATCAGGGCGGCCACACCCAGCAGGATGCCGAGCACCGACTGGATCACCAACGGAAGACGGGTGCCGGAGGCCGCCCGGAAGGCTGCGAACCCCAGAACGACCCCGTCCACCAGCGCGAAGGCACCGAAGACGAAGGCCAGGGCCACCGTGGTGACCCCGGGCCAGATGAGCGCCACCAAGCCGAAGATCACGGCGGCGGCACCGCGAACGACCACGACCCACCAGCTTCGGCTCAGCTCACCGAGCATGTCACCGGCCGACTCGTACCGGACCATAGCCGGGCCCCCTCCCTCGCGCGGCCCGCGCCGTCCGGGGCCGCTTCGTTGCCACTTCTCTCAACGTCGCATACCGATGACAGAAGGTACGCAAAGCGCAAGGAAAGGGAGGTTCTACACCGTTCCTTCTTCGTGGCGCGCACATGGGAACGCCCGCCCTCGTCGGTGACGTGGGCGGGCGGTCGAGGTGCTCTCGGGCGGGTGTCAGCCCTGGCCGGGGTATCGGCGCTCGTTCGAGCCGATGTAGTGCTGGCGCGGGCGCGCGATCCGGAAGGCCGGGTCGTGCAGCTGCTCGCGGTAGTGGGCGATCCAGCCGGGCAGGCGGCCGAGGGCGAACAACACGGTGAACATGTTGGTCGGGAAGCCCATGGTGCGGTAGATGACGCCGGTGTAGAAGTCGACGTTCGGGTACAGCTTGCGCTCGGTGAAGTACGGGTCCTGCAGCGCGGCGGCCTCAAGCTTGAGGGCGAGTGCGAAGAGCTCGTCCGGGCTGTCGTGCCGGTCCAGGATCTGGCTCGCCAGAACCTTGATCTCCTTGCTGCGCGGGTCGAAGTTCTTGTAGACCCGGTGCCCGAAGCCCATGAGACGCATCTCGCGGGCCTTGACCTTCTCCAGGAAGTCCTCGATGGAGATGCCCGAGTCGCGGATCTCCTCCAGCATCTCCAGCACGGCCTGGTTGGCACCGCCGTGGGACGGGCCGGACAGGGCGTTGATGCCGGAGGCGACGCTGGCGAAGATGTCGGCCTTGGCGGAACCGACCACGCGCACGGTGGCGGTGGAGCAGTTCAGCTCGTGGTCGGCGTGCAGCACCAGCAGCATGCCGACGGCCTTGTTGAACAGGTCGCCCAGCTCACCGGTGGGGGCCTTGTCACCGAAGGTCATCCGGATGAAGTTGTCGACGTAGTCGAGCGAGTCGTCCGGGGCGATCGGGGTCTCACCGATCGAGTTGCGGTAGATGCGGGCCGCGATCGTCGGCAGCTTGGCCAACAGCCGGATCGTGGCGAGCTCTACCTGGTTCTCGTCCTCAGGGTCCGCGCTGTCCTCGTAGTACGCGGCCAGAGTGTTCACGGCGCCGGCGATCAGTGCCATGGGGTGGCCGTTGCGGGGCATCGCGTCGATGAGCGTGCCCATGTCGGCCGGGATGTCGGCGTTGTCGCGCAGCTTGTCCGAGAACTCCTTGAGCTGTCCGGGCTCCGGAAGCTCCCCGTAGATCACGAGGTAGGCGGTCTCAAGGAAGGTGCTGTGGACGGCGAGGTCCTCGATCGGGTATCCGCGGTAACGCAGGATCCCGGCGGCCCCGTCGATGTAGGTGATCTTCGAGCTACACGAAGCGGTGTTGCCGAACCCCGGGTCCAGGGTCGTCATACCGGTCGACCCCAGCAGGGTCTTCAGCTCGATGGTGCTCTCACCCTCGGTACCGGTGAAAACCGGCAGCTTCAGCACGCCGCCCTCGTAGTGGAGCTCCACCGTGCGCTCTTTGTCATCGCTCATGCCCGAGGTCAACCTTTCCAGGCGGGGGATACGTGAGGTACGTCGAACGCAGGGCGATCCGCCGCCGCGTTCTTGATTCACTCGTTATTGTTCTGTTTTGTTAAACGCCAGTTAAGCAAAATCATATAAGTTTCACCGATTCACGAACAGGTGACATGCAACACATACCCAGACGTGCACAGAATTATCAGAGAGTGAAGATTTACAGACTTTGCCGAATGTCGTTAACAGCGTGATCGCCCTGAGACCTCTACGGGAGACGGCGGGGTTCTCCCACCCGTCTTCCGTCGGCCTCCTGGACAGGTCCCCTGGGCACTCCGAAACCCACCCGAACCGGTCCAACGGGGGTGCCCTTCACAGATCCGGACAGACCCGAACAGAACTCGGTGCGGCCAGGTGTTCGAACGCGCCCTAGTGGCCTGAGATCAGGGTACCTTCGCCCTGATCACAGGGGTTGACGCGGGGTGCCTCCGACTCGGTGATCTTGGCCTCTGTCACCGACTCCGGCGGCACCGACCACCCTCCAGGGTCTGTGTCCCTACCCCTGAAGGGGTCGGAGTATGTGCCCCGGGAACGAGACTTCACAGACAGTCCGCGGCGCCCGCTCCCGACCGGGACGAACGCCCCTCGGAGAAGCCCGCCGAGGGCCCGATACGGAAAGCCGATGGAGCCGGAACACGGGACCGAAGTCAACAAAGGGTGACCAAGATTAACCCGGGGTAAACGAAACAAACGCTCTTTGTGGGAAAAGCGGCCTCCTGTTGGAAACCGGTACTCCGGCGATCGACGGTGGTCCTAACCTTCGTCGACGCCGCCGGCCAGCAAAGGCTCCATGAACAGCGACGGGTGGTCGCGCTCGATGACCTTCAATCGCCACTTGTTGTGCACCAGCACCAACAGCTCACCATCGGAGCGGCGACGCAGCACCTCGGCCCCGGAGAGCCCGTGCAGGGTCGGCCCGGACACGGCGTCGGTGCGTCGAGCCACGGAGTACTCCAGCGGCGAGGCCTCGATGGGGCTGCGGAACTCCTGCTCCATGCGGTGCTTGACCACGTCGAACTGCAGTGGTCCGACCGCCGCCAGCACCGGGGCCTGCTCACCGCGCACGTCCGAGGTGAGCACCTGCACCACGCCCTCGGCGTCGAGCTGGGCGATCCCCCGCTGGAACTGCTTGTACTTGCTCGCGTCCAAGGCCCGCGCCACCACGAAGTGCTCCGGCGCGAAGCTGGGGATCGGCGGGTAGGACACCTTGGGACCGTCGTAGAGGGTGTCCCCCACCGCCAACGCCTGGGCGTTGACCAGGGCGATCACGTCGCCCGGGTAGGCCGTGTCGATGGTGGAGCGATCCGAACCGAAGACCGCCTGGGTGTACTTGGTGGCGAAGGGACGGCCGGTGGAAGCGTGGGTGAGCACCATGCCGCGCTCGAACCGACCCGAGCTGACCCGGACGAACGCCATCCGGTCGCGGTGGTTCTTGTCCATGTTGGCCTGCATCTTGAAGACCTGGCCGGAGAAGGGACGCTCCACCTGGCGGGGCCGATCCTGGTCGTCGACCTTGGCCGACGGCGCCGGGGCCAGGCCCACGACCGCCTCCAGCAACTGACCGACACCGAAGTTGGACAGCGCCGCGCCGAACAGCACCGGGGAGGACTCGCCCGCCATGAAGGACTCGTGGTCGAAGTCGGCGCCCAGCGCCTCCAACAACTCGATCTCCTCCTTGGCCTGGACCCAGGCGTCCTGTTCGACCTCGGCGGCCCGGTCGTCGTCCATGACCTCCTCGATGGCCTTCTGAGCACCACCGGGGGTCCGGGTCAACTTGGTGTAGGTACCCGAGGCGCGGTCGATCAGGCCACGGAAGTCACCGGCGATGCCGACCGGCCAGTTCAGCGGGGTGGGGCGCAGTCCGATGCGCTGCTCGATCTCGTCGAGGAGTTCGAGGGGTTCGCGCCCGGGCCGGTCCCACTTGTTGACGAACGTGAGGACCGGCATCTTGCGGGCCCGGCACACGTCGAAGAGCTTGAGGGTCTGCGGCTCCAGGCCCTTGGCCGAGTCCAGCAGCATGATGGCGCAGTCGACGGCGGAGAGCACCCGGTAGGTGTCCTCGGAGAAGTCTGCGTGGCCGGGGGTGTCCAACAGGTTGAGGACGTGGTCCCGGTAGTCGATGCGCAGGGCGGCCGAGGTGATGGAGATCCCGCGGTCCTGCTCCATCGACATCCAGTCGGAGGTGACGCCCTTGCGGTCGCCCTTGCCGTGCACGGCTCCGGCGGACGAGATGGCCGCGGCGTGCAGCGCCAGGGCCTCGGTGGTCGTCGACTTACCGGCGTCGGGGTGGGAGATGACCGCGAAGGTCCGCCGACGTTCCGCCTCGTGTGCGACCTCGGACCCCTGTTTGTCCGTGCCCGCCGTGTCCACGCTCATTCCCGTCGTCGCCTCGCCTCGTCTGATCTCCCGTTTTTCGGCCCCATACAGCCTATGCCCGCATGGGCGTGCCGAGGACAGCGGTCGAGGTGCCCCGGGTTCCTACCCGCGCTCTCGGACCGCCTCCGTCACCCGGCGCGCCAGTTCGGCGGGATCGGTGCCCCCCGGGTAGACGGCCACCACGATCCGGTCCCGATCGGAGGTGACCTCGCCCGGCTCCTCGAAGAGGGGGGCTGCCAGGGCGCGGACCCGTTCCATGGCCTCGTCGAACCGCCGCCACGCACCCTCGTCGTCCGGATCGCGAAGCCAGCCGCGCAGGACGTGGTTGTGCGCCGCGATGACGGCGGAGGCCACCACCTCCACCTCCAACGAGGGGCGTCCGCCGCCGGTGGCCTCGGCCAGGTGACGGCTGAAGGCCGCCTGGTAGCGGGCCGTCATGGCCACCTCCCGGTCGCGCAGCCGCGGGTGGGCGCGCACCAGTCGGTAGCGGGGCACGGTGATCTCGGGGTCGCGCACGTACCCCTGGAAGACCAGGCGCGCGGCGGCCAGCACGGAGTCCGTCGGCGACTCCGGGGAGGCCTCCATGTAGCGCACCACCGTCTCGAACAGTTCGTCGTGTTCGGCGAAGAGGACGTCCTCCTTGGAGCCGAAGCGGCGGAAGAGGCTACGTCGGCTCACCCCGGTCGCCTCGGCTATCCCCGCCATCGTGGTGGCGTCGTATCCGGCTTCGGTGAACAGGCGTACCGCCGCCAGCACCACGGCCCGGGTACCGCCACCATTGCGTTCGACCATCATCCGTCTCCTCTTCGCCGAGGACGACCCCCTTCCGGAGGATCACCGCCACCGGTCGGTGTACTTCATCGCCTCTACCCCCTACTCTGGCACTGAATGCCAGACATCGGCACCTAGTGCCAGACACCGGGGAAGATCATGAGCGACTTCGACCTTTTCAAGACCAGCGAGGAGCACGAGGAGCTGCGTGAGGCGGTGCGCTCCGTCGCGGAGGACAAGATCGCTCCGCACGCCGCCGAGGTGGACGAGAAGTCGGCCTTCCCGCAGGACGCCCTCGACGCCCTCACCGCGACGGACTTCCACGCCGCGCACATCTCCGAGGACTACGAGGGCATGGGCGCCGACGCGCTGGCGACCTGCGTCATCATCGAGGAGGTCGCCCGTGTGTGCGCCTCCTCCTCGCTGATCCCCGCGGTGAACAAGCTCGGCACCATGCCGCTGATCCTGGGTGCCTCCGAGGACGTCAAGCGTCGCTACCTGACCCCCGTGGCCCGTGGCGAGGCGATGTTCTCCTACGGCCTGTCCGAGCGCGAGGCCGGTTCCGACACCGCCTCCATGCGCACCCAGGCCACCCCCAAGGGCGACGACTGGATCCTCAACGGCCAGAAGTCGTGGATCACCAACGCCGGGGTGAGCGAGTACTACACGGTGCTCGCCGTCACCGACCCCGAGGGCAAGCGCGGCAGCAACATCTCCGCGTTCGTCGTCCACGCCGACGACGCCGGCTTCACCCTGGGCGAGCCCGAGCGCAAGCTCGGCATCAAGGGCTCCCCCACCCGCGAGCTGTTCTTCGACGACGTGCACATCCCCGGTGACCGCATCGTCGGCGCGCCGGGCGAGGGCCTCAAGATCGCGCTGCGCACCCTGGACCACACCCGCGTCACCATCGGCGCACAGGCCGTCGGCATCGCCCAGGGCGCTCTGGACCACGCCGTGGCCTACGTCAAGGAGCGCAAGCAGTTCGGCAAGTCCATCGCCGACTTCCAGGGCATCCAGTTCATGCTGGCCGACATGGCCATGAAGCTGGAGACCGCCCGCCAGATGGTCTACGTGGCCGCCGCCAAGTCCGAGCGGGGCGACGAGGACCTGCCGTTCTACGGCGCGGCCGCCAAGTGCTACGCCTCCGACGCCGCCATGGAGATCACCACCGACGCCGTGCAGCTGCTGGGCGGCGCCGGCTACGTGAAGGACTTCCCGCTGGAGCGCATGATGCGCGACGCCAAGATCACCCAGATCTACGAGGGCACCAACCAGATCCAGCGCATGGTCATGGCCCGCCAGCTCCTGAAGTAGGCAGGACCCGAACCCTCGGAGCCCCGGACGGCCGACCGTCCGGGGCTCCGGTGTCAGTTGACCGCCTCGCGGACGAACTTGGCCATGGGGACGGCGTCGCGGCCCAGGGCCCGACGGACGTCCTCGGTCACCTTGGCGGCCCGGCCGTCGGCGATGGCGCGGAAGCGCTCGTTGAGGGTGTCCACGTACCGCTCCGACCAGCCCATGTCCGTCGCGCGGAAGTAGAAGCCGGCCTCGTCGACCTTCTTGTACCGCCACACCGGGCTCTCGGTTCCCTTCGTCCCCTTCACCACCTCGCGGAAGGTGACCGGGACGGGACCGGTGAGCGTGTACTCGCGCTCGTGGTGCGCGTCGTCGGTGAGGGCGGCCACGACGGTGTCGGCGACGTCCCGGGCGTCCACGAAGCTGACGGCGGCGCGCTTGGACACCGGCAGTTCCAGCCGGCCGTTACGGGAGCGTGCCAGACGGGCGAACACGCCCTCGGTGAAGTCCTGGTCCAGCCAGTTGGGACGCACGATGGTCCATCGACCGAACAGTTCGCGGACCTTGGACTCCAGGCGACGCTGCTCGGAGTCGGGCGGACCGTCCTCCACGCCCATGGCGGTGACCAGGACGGCGGTGCCCACCCCCGACTCGGACGCCTGCTGAAGGAAGGCCTCCGCCCGCTCGGTCAACCCACTGGCCATGGGCACGGACACGAACAGGCTCTCCACGTCCTCCAGCGCCGGTTTCCAGCTACCGGTGTCCGTCCAGTCCAGACGGACCTCCCCGTCCCTGGAGGCTCCCACGGCGGGCAGGCCGCGTCTGCGAAGCTCGGTCAGGACACGTCGGCCCACCTGTCCGGTGGCTCCGGTGACCAAAGTGCTCATCGGGTGTTCTCCCAGCTTCACGCGCGGGTGCTCCGCCTGTTGACGCTACCTAGTCGCGCGCGTGAAACGAGCGTGAAACCACGTGATCGATGGGATTCACGTGGCTCTTCGGGGCCGGGAGAGCGCTTCGGTCACCACGATGAGCAGGATCCCGACGGCGGACAGCCCCAGGTTGGCCAGGATCGCGTTCTCTTGGAACCCGGGAACCTGTTCCACGACGAACCGGTTGAACGCGTTGAGCACGATGCCCAGGATCGGTTGGGTCCAGAGGTGGTCGATCACCCCGCTGATCCCCATGACGGTGAGCAGGAGGCCGACGCCCTGCAGTGACTTGCGCATGGTCCGAATCTAGGCGCGGTGTCCCCGCCGGAGGATCGGGCACGGGCATGGAACCGGGGAACCAAGGTCTTGGCCGTGGCCCGAGGCGTTCGACCAAAGTATCGCTCGGCCGATCTTCGGTACCGAGTCCGCTCGGCGACGCCCGACCCGCGCTCGCGCGCTCGTAGACTCCGGAGGCGATGAACGACACGACCCCGTCCCGGCAGCGGCACCGGCGCAGCGCGCGCGACTGGATCGTGGACTCCCTGATGTTCCTGATCGCCCTGGGCTTCGGGCTGCTCGGCGCGGTGACCCTCCCCGAGGACCCGACACCGCCTTCGGTCCCGGAGCCGTTCCGGGTGGCCGACCAACTCATCGCCCTGGCGTCCTGTACGGCCCTGTGGTGGCGACGCCGGTGGCCGATCCGGCTCGCGGTGGTCCTCGTGGTGCTGTCGGCCATCTTCCCCCTGGTGGGCGGGGCCATGCTCGCGGCCCTGTTCTCCCTGTGCGTGCATCGGCCGCCCAAGGTGGGCCTGTGCGTGCTGGGCCTGAGCTTCGTGGCCTCCTTCGTCAACGTGTCCCTGCACCCCGAGCCCCACGCCCCGTTCCTGTTGATGTTCCTGCTCAGCGCGGTCTTCCAGGGAGCCGTCGCCGGGTGGGGGCTCTCCGTGCAACACCGACGTCAACTCTTCGAATCGCTGCGGGAGCGAGCCGTGCACGCCGAGGCGGAGGCGGAGCTTCGGGCCGAACACGCCCAGCACCGGGTCCGTGAGTCCATGGCCCGCGAGATCCACGACGTGCTCGGGCACCGACTGTCCCTGCTGAGCGTGCACGCCGGCGCCCTGGAGTACCGGCCGGACGCCCCCGCCGAGGAGGTCGCTCGTTCGGCCAAGGTCATCCGAGAGAGCGCCCACCAGGCCCTCCAGGACCTGCGCGAGGTGATCGGGGTGCTGCGCGCACCGGTGGGCGAGCTGCCCCAGCCCACCCTGGCGGACCTGGCGCAGCTGGTGGAGGAGGCCCGCGACGCCGGGGTCGTGGTGGAGTTCGTCGACGAGCACACCGGCCAGGTACCGGAGCGCACCGGGCGCACGGCCTACCGGATCGTCCAGGAGGCGCTCACCAACGCCCGCAAGCACGCTCCGGGGGCCGACACCTCCGTGCGGATCTCCGGGGCACCGGGAGAAGGCCTGAGCGTGTCGGTGACCAATGGACCATCCGCCCCGGCCTCCGAGGACGGAGCGTCCACCGCGGCGGGCTCCGGCCAGGGGTTGATCGGTCTGTCCGAACGGGTCTCGTTGGCGTTGGGAGACCTGGAGTACGGAACCACCGAGAACGGCGGTTGGAACCTCACCGCCTGGCTACCGTGGACGGTATGAGCGAACGGGACGAACAGCGACGGATCGGCGTGGTGATCGTCGACGACGACGCCCTGGTGCGGGTCGGACTGGTGATGATGATGGGCGGCGCCCCCGACGTGCGGGTGCTGGCCGAGGCCGAGGACGGCGGTCAGGTGGAGGAGCTGGTCCGCGAGCACTCTCCCGACGTGGTGCTCATGGACATCCGGATGCCCACCGTGGACGGGCTCACCGCCACCGAACGGCTCCGGGCCGTGCCGGACGCGCCGGAGGTGCTGGTGCTCACCACCTTCGACGCCGACGAACACGTGCTGCGGGCCCTGCGCGCGGGTGCTGCCGGGTTCCTGCTCAAGGACACCCCACCGGAGGAGATCGTGGAGTCGGTCCGTCGGGTGGCCCGTGGTATTCCGGTGCTCTCCCCCGCCGTGACGCGACGGCTCATACACCGGGTGGCGCACGGCGACCACAGCGAACGGGCGGACCGGGCCCGACGCCGCCTGGCCCTGCTGAACGCCCGCGAGACCGACGTGGCGGTGGCGGTCGGCGAGGGCCGCTCCAACGCCGACATCGCCGCGCGCCTGTTCCTGAGCGTGCCGACGGTCAAGACCCACGTGTCGAGCGTCCTCACCAAGCTGAAACTCAACAACCGGGTGCAGATCGCGCTGTTGGTGCACGAGGCGGAACTGCTGGACTCCGACGGCGAGCGAGACCGGGACTGAGGCTCGGGTTCAGCCGGCGGGTTCGAAGGTCTCGGACACGCGGTCCAAGAGCGCGTGGTTGATCGCCGGGTCCTCCGGGCTCACCAGGAACAGCGCGTAGCCCTTGTCCTCGGTGTGGAAGCCCCGGTTGATGGCGTGCATCTCCCCGTTGCGCCCCTGAAAGGTGAACTCCCAGTCGGCGGCGCTGACGTAGTCGTCGACCCAGCCGCCTTCCAGGTCCTCGATCCCGATCAGCGAGTAACCGGAGAAGTTCCGGCTACCGGTCGGCTCGAAGTCGCGCCAGTCGTCGCCGGCGTCCGGGTTGGGGTTGTCGGTCTGGTCGACCAGCAGGTACCCGCCGTCGGGGTTGCGGAAGTAGACCATGTGCCCGTCGCGGTCGATCTCCCAGTCCTCGGGGACGTCGACGGCGAATCCGCTGGAGTCCTCGTGCCGGGTGAGGAAGTCCCAATCGTCCTCTTCCCCCTCTTCGGCTTCCCCTTCCTCCGAGGCCTCCGCGTCGGCCGCCGAGGGTTCCTCCTCCGGCTCGCCCTCCTCGTCGCCCCCGGCGGCGGCCCCATCGGCCTGGTCGGAACCCGGGTCCTCCCCGGCCTCCGATCCCCCGGTGGTCGCGGCGACGTCGCCGGGCCGGTTCGCGCTGACGTAGACGGTGGTGATCGCCGCTCCGACCAGCAGGACGAACGCGAGCGCCGCGGCCACCAGCACTCCGGCGCGGGAGCGTTTCCTCCCGTCACCACGCGGCCTGTTCGACACCGCACCCGACGCGGCCGGGGCCGCGGGCTCCTTCGTGGGGGTGGACGCGGCGGCGTTGACCGTCCGGTCGACCGTGCCCGAGCTCGTCACCGGGTTCCACTCCGGCTCCTCCTCGTTGGCGGTCTCGGAGGGAGCGTCGTCCGCCGGCACGGGCGCGACCAGGGCGGTGGCGGCGAGCGAGGGAGAGGCCCTCTCTCCGTCGCGGACGCCGAGCAGCAGGGAACGGACCTCGGTGACCGTCGGGCGGTCCTCGGGTCGCTTCTCGCACAGGGCCTCCAGGATCGGCCGCAGCGCCCCCGCGTTGGGGGTCTCCGGGAGGTCCTGGGTGACGATGGCCGTCAGGGTGGCCATCGGGGTGGGCCGGTCGAAGGGCAGGGTTCCCTCCACCGCCTGGTAGAGGGTGATGCCCAGGGCCCACATGTCCGAGGCGGGGGTGGCGGAGCGACCGTGCGCGATCTCCGGCGCGAGGTAGCTCGGCGAACCGATGAGCAGGCCCGTGCTGGTCAGGTGGGTGGAGCCGTCCAGGTGCGCGATACCGAAGTCGGTCAGGACGGCCCGGTCGTTGCCCGCGATGAGCACGTTTCCGGGCTTGATGTCGCGGTGCACGATGCCGTGGCCGTGCGCCTCGGCCAGGCCGGCGGCCATCTGCTCGCCGATGCTCGCGGCCCGCTCGATCGAGATCGGCCCCCGGTCCCGGATGACGTCACCCAGGGACGGGCCGTCGACGAGTTCCATGACGATCCACGGGCGGCCGTCCTCCTCGGCCACGTCGAACACCGTGATGATGGTCGGGTGGCTGAGCTGGGCGGCGCTGCGCGCCTCGCGGAGCATGCGGGTGCGCAGGACCTCCACCTCGTGCGCGGGGAGGTTGGGCGGGGTGGTCAGCTCCTTGACCGCGACCGGTCGGTCGAGCAGGGTGTCCGTCCCACGCCAGACGCGTCCCATTCCACCCTCGCCGATGACCTCGTCCAGACGGTAGCGGTTGACCAGGACACGGCCGGGGTCGGCTTCCGAACTGTTCATGTTTCGCATTCCTCGGGAGGGTCCGTGCGGGACGGGCAGGAGCGTGAGCGGGGGTGGGGCGCGGGTGTGGGGGACCAAGACGAGTGTAGGAGCCGCAGGGCCCGTTCGTGTGCTTCCCCGAAGGTGCGAACAGTGTCCCCACCAGGCGACAGATCCGGCCAAATCACCCTTGACGTGCGAAGGACCCGCCGGGATCCACTTGGCCGAATCCCGGCGGACGAGGAGTCCTCGGACGTGTTATCGCAGGTCGTGAGCCGCCCCGGGGCGGCGGCGAAGCCGTACCGGCAGGGCCTCGACCCCGGCGCCGATGATGGACGGCGACGCGGTCAGCTCCGCCTCGTCGACCGCGAGGTCGAGTTCGGGGAAACGCTCGAACAGGCGCGGCAGGACCTCGTTGACCTCCACGCGGGCCAGGTTCGCGCCCAGGCAGTAGTGCCTCCCATGGGAAAAGGTCAGGTGCGAGGAATCCTCGCGTGTGATGTCGAACTCCCCGGCGGTGGCGCCGTAGCGTTCCTCGTCCCTACCGGCCGAGGCGTAGCCGATCAGCAGCGGTTCCCCCGCGGGGACCTGGACGCCCGCCAGGTCGATGTCCTCGGTGGTGTAGCGCATCGGCACGAACTCGCCCGGTCCGTCCCAGCGCAGGACCTCCTCGATCGCCTTGGGCCACTCGACCTCACCCTTGCGCAGTAGTTCGAGTTGGCCGCGGTGGGTGGTCAGGGCCCGCACGGCGTTGGTGATGAGGTTCATCGTGGTCTCGTAACCGGCGCTGATGAACAGCACCAGGTTCCAGATGAGCTCGTCCTCGGTGAGACGGTCCTCCTCGTCCCGGGCCGCGATCAGGGCCGTGGTGAGGTCGTCCCCGGGTTCGGTGCGCTTGGCCGCGACCAGGTCGGTGAGGACCCCCCACATCTCGAAGAAGACGCCCATCGCCTCTTCGGGGGTGACGCTCTGGTCGAAGAACACCCCGGCCAGCCGGTGCAGCTTGGGCCGGGTCTCCTCGTCCACCCCGAACAGGTCGCTGATCACGGTCAGCGGCAGGGGCCGGGAAACCAGGGACTTGAGGTCGACGGTCCCGTCCTCGGACTCGGCCGCCGCGCGTTCGAGGTCGTCGAGCAGGGACTCGACGATGCCCACGATCGCCGGTCGCAACCTCTCGACCCGGCGCGGGGTGAACGCCTTCGACACCAACCTGCGCAGCCGGGTGTGGTCCTCCCCGTCCTTGGACAGCATGTTCTCGTTGATGATCCAGGAGATCAGCGGCCAGTCGGTGGGGATCTCACCGGCGTTGAACGCCTTCCAGTACTCCTTGTTCTTCTGGACGCGCGGGTCGGCCAGTGCTTCACCGACCGCCTTGTGGGTGGTCACGACCCACGCGTCAACCTCACCAGGAAGCTCGACAGGGACGACAGGGGCGACCTTCCGGAGGTGGGCCGCCTGGGCTCGGAGGTTTCCGGGGGCGAGTCGGACTCGTTCCAAGGTGTTCCTTCCACTCGGGGGGTGAGAGGGGCTTTCGGAGGGAAACTCACGGGAAGTCGGACGGGCGCCCAGGACAGGGCGGACAGTCGCCAACGCAGATCCTCCGAGGGCACGGCCTGGCGCAGCCCGGGGAGTCGGTCGAAGAGGGTGCGCAGGGCGATCATCGTCATGGTGATCGCCTCCTCGCGGGCCGGACAGCGATGGGCGCCGGCACCCCAGGCCACGTGGGCCCGGTTGCTCGTGTCCACCATCTCCGCCGCGTTCTCCTCCACGTAGAAGCGGTTGGCGGCCGCGAAGCCCAACAGGATCGGCGATCCCTCCTCGATCACACGGCCGGCGCCCAGCGGAACGTCCACCCGTGGATAGATGACCGGGTAGTTGGTGATCGGGGGGTCCTGCCACAGGACACGGTCGATGGTGTCGGTCAGGACGGTGGGTGAGGGGGCGCGGTCGCCCGCCAGGTTGGGGTCGGCCAGGAGGGCGCGCACACCCGAGTCGATGAGGTCGGCGGTCGGCTCGTTGGCCGCGGCCACCACCAGGAGGAGCTGCATGATCACCTCCTCGTCGCTGAGCGCGGCGCGGTGCTGGATCAGCCTCGTGGTGAAGTCGTCGCCTGGTTCGCGGTGCTTGGCGGTGACCACCTCGGACAGGGCGCGCTCGGCCTCGGCGTTGGACCTCTCGGCGTCGACGCCCAGCCAGAGGTTGCGCATGGCCTCGACGAAACGCACCCCTTGGTCGTGGTCGAAGCCGAAGAGGTCGTTGATGACCAGGAGCGGCAGCATCCGCGCGTACTCGTTGAGGACGTCGGCCTCACCGCGTTCGCAGAACTCGTCGATGAGTCCGTTCGCGTACCGTTCGGTGGCCTCGGCGAACCGCCGGGAGGTGATGGCGCCGAGCCCGTCGGTGATGGCTCTCCGGTAGCGCTGGTGCTCACTGCCGTCGACGAAGAGGGCGTTGGGCCGCGGGGCCATCATGGGCAGCACCGAGGCGTCGACGCCGACGCGGCCCTCCTTGAAGTCCTTCCACAGGCGGGCGTCGTGCCCGAACCTGGTCTCGTCCCTGGACCAGGAGATGAGGGTGGCGTAGTCGGTGACCAACCACCCGTGCACACCGGGTTCCAGTTCCACCGGGACGACGGGTCCGTGGTCGTCCCGCATCGCCGCGTACACGGAGTACGGGTCCGGGTGGGGTTCGTCTTGGTACAGCTTGGCTCGTGGGCATCCGGAAGACACGGCGGACCTCTGCTGGGGGGTAGACAGCGGAGCACGACCGCGTCGTCACGCTCCAGGGTTCCGCGTGAACACTAACCTCTCTCCTCACGGGTGACGAGGAGGTGGGTGCGCCCGCCTCGGGCGCACCCCACGTCATCAGCCGTTACGCGGTCGGCTCTCGTCCGGGTCGAGCGTGTCGTCGCTCAGCGGACGGAAGCGGCGCAGCCTTCCGCTGTTGCTCACCACGAACACGCTGGACAGGGCCATCGCCGCGCCCGCGAGCATCGGGTTGAGCAGACCCGCGGCGGCCAGCGGCAGCGCGGCGGTGTTGTAGGCGAACGCCCAGAACAGGTTGCCCTTGATGATCCCGAGCGTGCGGCGGGACAACCGGACCGCGTCGGCGGCGGCCCGAAGGTCGCCACGGACCAGGGTCAGGTCACCGGCCTCGATCGCCACGTCCGTGCCGGTGCCCATCGACAGTCCCAGGTCGGCCTGGGCGAGGGCGGCGGCGTCGTTGATCCCGTCGCCGACCATCGCCACGACGCGTCCCTCCGACTGGAGTCGGCGGACCTCCGCGACCTTGTCCTCGGGCATCACCTCGGAGATGACCTCCTGGATGCCGACCTCGGCGGCGACGGTGCGGGCCACGGCCGCGTTGTCACCGGTGAGGAGGATCGGGTCCAAACCCAGGTCACGGAAGCGTCGGACCGCCTCGGCGCTGGTGGGCTTGACCGTGTCGGTCACGGTGAGGACCCCCCGTGCCCTGCCGTCCCAACCCACGGCGACGGCGGTGCGCCCCTGCGACTCGGCCTCCTTGAAGGCCTGTTCCAGCTCGTCGGGCAGCTCTTGGGACCACTCGGCCAGCAGGGCGGCCCTGCCCACCAGGACGGCGTGGCCGTCCACGGTCCCCTGGACGCCCCGGCCCTCGATGTTGGCGAAGTCCTCGGGGGTGGGCAGGTCGCCCACGCGCACGGTGGCGCCGGTGGCGATGGCCCGGGCGATGGGGTGTTCGGAGGCCGATTCCAGGGCTCCGGCCAGTCGCAGCACCTCGGCCTCGTCCTCGCCGTCGCCGACGGTGACGTCGGTCAGGGCCATCTTCCCGGTGGTGACGGTGCCGGTCTTGTCCAGCACCACGGTGTCGACCCGTCGGGTGCTCTCCAGTACCTCCGGGCCCTTGATGAGGATGCCCAGTTGGGCGCCGCGACCGGTGCCCACCATGAGGGCCATCGGGGTGGCCAGGCCCAGCGCGCACGGGCAGGCGATGATGAGCACGGCGACGGCGGCGGTGAAGGCGGCGCCCACGGAACCCCCGGTACCGAGCCAGAAGCCCAGGGTGGCGACCGCGATCATGATGGCCACCGGAACGAACACCCCGGAGACCCGGTCGGCGAGGCGCTGCACCTCGGCCTTGCCGTTCTGTGCGTCCTCGACCAGACGCGCCATCTGCGCGAGCCGGGTGTCCGAACCGACCCGCGAGGCGCGCACGACCAGTCGGCCGCCGGCGTTGACGGTGGCGCCCACGACGGCGGACCCGGGCGAGACCTCCATCGGCACGGACTCGCCGGTGAGCATGCTCATGTCGACGGCCGAGGTGCCCTCTTCGACCTCGCCGTCGGTGGCGATCTTCTCGCCGGGACGGACCACGAAGCGGTCGCCGACGGCGAGCCGGTCGACCGGGACGAGTTCCTCACGTGCCGCGGCGCCCTGGCCGCGCAGCACGGTGACCTCCTTGGCGCCCAGTTCCATCAGGGCGCGCAGGGCGGCGCCGGCGCGGCGCTTGGAGCGCGCCTCGAAGTACTTCCCGAGAAGGATGAAGGAGGTGACGCCCGCCGCGACCTCCAGATAGATGTTGGCCGCTCCGTCGGTACGGGCGATGGTGAACTCGAAGGGGTGTGTCATCCCCGGGACCCCGGCGGTACCGAGGAAGAGTGCGTACAGGGACCACAGGAAGGCGGCGGCCACACCCAGGGAGACAAGGGTGTCCATGGTCGCGGTGCCCAGCCTGAGGTTCTTCCAGGCGGCCACGTGGAAGGGCAGGGCGCCCCACACCACCACCGGGGCGGCCAGCGCGAGGGAGGCCCACTGCCAGTACGTGAACTGGAGCGCGGGGATCATCGCCATGAGGATGACCGGGACGGAGAGCAGCATGGAGACCAGCGCGCGATCGCGCAGGGCGCGCGTGGGGTCGTCCGGTTCGGCCGCTTCCCGTCCCGGTTCCGCGGTGGGCGCCGTGGCGGTGTAGCCGGCCTTCTCGACCTGGGCGACCAGGTCGTCCAGCGAGGTCGGCTCGCCCTCGAAGGTCACCCGGGCCTTCTCGGTGGCGAAGTTGACGGTGGCGGTGACGCCCTCCATCTTGTTGAGCCGCTTCTCCACCCGGTTGGCGCAGGCCGCACAGGTCATCCCACCGATGGCCAGTTCGACCGGCGCGGATCCGGTGGACGTCGTTCCACCCTTGTTCATGTCCCGCTCCAGGTCATCTCTGCTGTTCCTCGTCGACGTGGTCCCGTGCGTCGTCGGGCGCGTGCTCCACGCTCTGGCTCGGAGGGCCCTCGCCCTCGGGCAGCACGGGACCGACGATGGAGCCGGCCCCGAAGGCCGCCGCGAACACGACCACGAGGCCCACGGTGTAGAGCCCGAGTTTCGTGGTCACGCCCATGTCAGCTCGCCACCTCGTAGCCGGCCTCGTCGATCGCGGCGCGCACGGCGGCGTCGTCGATCGGCCCCTCTCCCGTGACGGTCACCTTCTTGCTCTCCAGGTCGACCTCGACACCGGTGACGCCGGGGACGGCGCCGACCTCCTCGGTGACCGAGCCGACGCAGTGTCCGCAGCTCATTCCCTCGACGGTGTAGACGGCGGTGCCGGCCATGTGTGCCTCCTCGTGTGTTCGTACGTGAGTCGCTCCAACTGAGACCAAGATACCCCCCTGGGGTATACGATTGTCAAACGTCCGTGACGTCCCCTCCGGCACGCGGTCGCCAGGTTACCCCAGGGGGGTACCAAGGAAAGGCAAAGCCCCACCTCGAAAAGGACAGGCCCCCCGGGTGGCCGGACGACACATCATCCGACACCCGAGGGGCCCGTCGCACTCGCTCGGCGCATACCCTCCCCCGGTTCCCCGAGGCGGGTCGCCGGAGCTAATCGGCCTTCAGCTCCAGGCGGGCCACCACCCGCTCGCTCAGGTGATGTGGGGCCAACGTGAACCCGGATCGACGGAACATCTCCACGGTGCCGGTGTAGACCTCGGCGCTGGGGGCGCGGCCGCCGGCGGTGTCGACCGGATAGGCCTCCAGCACTCGGGCGCCGTTGGCGCGCGCGTACTCGATGGCCCCGTCCAGAAGACGACTGCCCTGCCCACGTCTACGGCGGCGCGGCGGCAGCCAGAAGCAGACCAGGGACCACACCCCCGGCTCCTCCGGGTCGGCGGGGCGCAGGGTCCGGGAACGAGACAGTCGGATGAAGTCCTCCCGCGGGGCCACGGACACCCAGCCGCAGGGGCCGTCCTCGTCGTAGGCCAGCAGCCCGGGCACCCGCCCGTCCAAGGTGAGCCGCTGCAACTCTTCCTTGTTGTCGCGACCACGCATGGACCGCTCACAGGAGACGCTCGCCGTGTGATCCTTGGCCCGCCTCCGAAAGAACGTGCACCAGCAGTGCCCGTAGGCTCCCGTCGGACCGAACAGGTTCTCCAGGTCGTTCCACCGCTCGGCGGTGGCGGGCTCGATTGAGACGATGGACATCGGACTCCCTCGCGAGACACAACTCTGACCGCCACATGTGATGAAGCACACTAGCGGTGATCCGCTGTGACCGAAAGAACACAGATGCCCGATAACGCCTACTGTTAGGGGTTTATGCGCATTTTCAACAGAATCGAATGGCAACCAGAACGCCGTGGGGCGCATCCAAGACATCTCGGATGCGCCCCACGGAACGTCGCACCGGCGTTTCGAGGTCCGGTGGGCGTCAGGAGTCGACGGGCTCCTGTTCGCGCCGAGCCGTTCCCTCCTCGGGTGCCCAGCACTCCACGCCCCGCACGTCCGGCAACCGGTCCCGAGTGAAGACCGGGTCGATCCCCTGGCGACGCTGCTCGTTGTAGTCCTTGAGCAGGCGGCAGGCGATCACCGTCAGCGGGGTGATCGCGATCAGGTTGACCAGCGCCATCAGACCCATGGTCGTGTCCGCCAGGGTCCAGATCAGGTCGATCGAGCCCAGGCAGCCCAGGAAGGTGGCGACCAGGAAGACCACCTTGTACACGAACAGGACGGTCCTGTTCTCGCTGAGGTACTCGATGTTGGACTCGCCGTAGTAGTAGTTGCCGAGCACCGAGGTGAACGCCACCAGGAAGATGATGAGCGTCATCAGGTGCAGCGCCCACGGGCCCAGCATCGACATCAGGGCCATCTGGGTCATGTCACCCTCCAGCACACCGTCGAAGGTGCCCTGGTAGCCCAGCAGGACGATGAAGGCGGTCACCGAGCAGACCACCAGGGTGTCCACGTAGACGCCGAGGGTCTGCACCAGGCCCTGCTTGACCGGGTGGGTGACCGAGGCGCTGGCCGCGGCGTTGGGCGCCGAACCCAGACCGGCCTCGTTGGAGAACATTCCTCGCCGCACGCCTTGGATGATGACCACGCCCAGCGCCGCCGCCGCGAACTCGCCCAAGCCGAAGGCGTTCTCGATGATCGACATGAACATGCCCGGCACCAGCTGCCAGTTCATCACCATGATGATCAGGCCGATGACGACGTAGATGGCGGCGAAGACCGGGATGAGGGCCTGCGCGGTGTTCGCGATGCGGCGGACGCCACCGAAGATCACCAGGCCGGTGAGGAACACCAGCAGCACACCGATGATGGCGGAGAGGACCGGACCGGTCGCCACACCCAGTTCCCCGGCCGAGTTGGCGACAGTGTTGGTGATGGTGTTGCTCTGCACCGCGTTGAACACCATCGGGAAGGTGATGATGAGGATGACCGCGAACACGATGGCCAGCCAACGCTGTCCGAGGCCGCGTTCGATGTAGTAGGCGGGGCCACCTCGGTACCCCGCGGGGTGGCGGACCTTGTACAGCTGCGCGAGCGTGGACTCCACGAAACTGGCGCCGCACACCACGATGGCCATCGCCCACATCCAGAAGACGGCGCCGGGACCGCCCAGGGAGATGGCGATGGAGACGCCGATGATGTTGCCCGTACCGATCCGGGCGGCGGCGGAGATGAAGAAGGCCTGGAGTGAGGAGACCGCCTTCTTCCCGTCCGGCGCGACCTCGGGCTTGCTCTTCAGTACCCGGAACATCTCCGGGAACATACGGAACTGCACGAGGCCGGACCGGATGGTGATGTAGAGGCTCACCAGGATCAGGAGCGGGATGAGGATCCACGCCCAGAGGAAGTCGTCGTTGAAAACGCCGACCATCTCGGTGAGCCGAGCGTCCAGGGCGGGCGCTGCGTCTGCGAGTATCACGAGGGTGGGGCTCCTTTGCTCCAAAGAACGGACAACCGAAACCCCATGCCCGCACAGTGGGACAGAACACCGCACCACGCGCAATGACGCACGATGGTGACCGTTCCGTTACCGACGTCGGGAACCCCGGGTTCAGCCCTCGTGCACCAGGTCCGCGTAGTCCGGGTTGCGCTCGAAGAAGGTCTGAGCGAACGGGCAGATCGGCACGACCTTCAGGTGGCGCCCACGGATGTGGTCCAAGGACTCCCTCATCAGCGTGCTGGCCACGCCCCGCCCCTCGAACGCGGACTCCACCTCCACGTGCGGCAGGGCCAGCACCCCTTCGGCGATCAGGTGGTAGGCGGAGAACCCGACCACCTCGCCGTCCGCGCTCACCTCGTACCGCGAGCGCTCCGGCACGTCGACGACGGTCAGTTCCATTGCCACTACCCCAAGTTCGCGCGTTCGTCGCGCACCTGTCGTGCGCGTGATGGGTCCCACAGGAGAACACGTTCCCATACCCACCACACGCCCACACATCGGGTCACCGAACGGGTCGGTGACCTCCCGGGCCCGCCTCGGTGCCCCCACCGGGGCGGGCCGGAGCGTCGGTGCGCGCCCGTGGCGACCCTGCCCGATCACCAACCGCGTCGGGTGGCCCGCTCGGCCTGACCGGCGGCGGCCGGGTGCGGGTCCCGCGTGCGGTAGACGACGTAGGGACGGAACAGGTAGCCCACGGGTGCGCTGAAGGCGTGCACCAGGCGGGTGAAGGGCAACAGCGCGAAGAGCCCCAGCCCCACGAGCGCGTGCAACTTGTAGGGAGCGTCGGCGGCGGCCATGGCGTCCACGTTCGGCCGCAGGATCCAGATCGACCGGAACCACGGCGACACCGTTTGTCGGTAGTCACCGGTGTGCCCGCCCGAGAGCTCCACGCCCGCGAAGTACAGGGTCATCCCCAGACCGGTCACGATCGCCGACACCAGCACCACGTACATGAGCTTGTCGTTGCGGGTGGTCGCGCTGAACACCGGCCCGCTGGTGCGCCTGCGCCAGATCAACAGGGCGATCCCGGAGAGCGTGCAGAACCCGGCGATCGCCCCGAGCGACAGCGCGCTCACGTGGTAGAGCCCGTCGGAGATGCCGATCGCCCGGGTCCAGGACTCCGGGATCACCAGCCCGACCACGTGCCCGACGATCACCACCAGCAGCCCGAAGTGGAACAACGGGCTGCCGATCCGCAGCAACCGGGACTCGTACAGTTCCGAGGAGCGCGTGGTCCAGCCGAACCGGTCGTAGCGGTAGCGCCAGATCAGTCCACCCACGACGAGCACCAGCACCACGTAGGGCAGCACGCCCCACAGCAACAGGTCCACGGAATCGTTCACCGCTTCCTCCCGCTCACGTCCGTCAACGGAAGCGGGACCCGTGGCCGCGCACCGTAGGGCTCCATGCCCACGTCCTCCGCGGGCGGTCCCTCCGCGGCCAACCGGCGGGCCCGTTCGGCGTCGGCCCGGCGGGGCGCCGGGAGCGTGTGCCGGATCGCCTCCACCACACGTACGTAGGGCGTTCCGTGTTCGCGCAACGCCTCGAACAACAGGTCGAGACCGGCCCGGTGGTTCACCAACAGTTCCTGTCCCACGTCGGAGTCGCCCCTGGCCGTGAACTCCAGCATCACGGCGAGGTGGTCGGGCAGCTCACGGGCGTGCACCCGCCAGCCGCACTCCGCGTAAGCCCGTTTGATCTCCGCCAGGGCGTGGCCGCGGCGTCGGGTGTCCCCGTCGGTGTAGTAGGTCATGTGCAGGGCCCTGCGGCGGCGCAGGTCGAACACGTCCACGTAGTGCGCGCACAGGTCGAGTTCCGGCGTGCTGGAGGCGTGTTCGCAGAACTCCAGCAGTTCGGTCCGGGCGGGGCCCTTGGGCAGTTCGGCGACGGCGCGCGCCACCAGTGGGAGTCGTTCGAAGAATTCCTGGTCCGGGTAGCCGAGCAGGACCGAGGCGGACTGGTGGGTCACCGCCCGCCTGTGGGTCCGGCGCGCCTCACGTCCCGCGCCCAGCCAGCCGGCCCGCGCCCCGTCGTCGTTGTTCGTACCGTCGGTGGTGGTGCTCATGATCGACCCCTTACACGGGACCGGGGTTCCCGCCCCGCCCGTTGTCGGTACCGTCGTCCTTCTGGGGTGGAAAGAGTCCGTCGGGGCGGCCGTTGCCGTCCCAGTTCAGCAGGTTCACGCGTCCGTCGGTGACGGAGTGGTGTTCGCCGGTCTGCCGGTCCTGGAGCGCGTGGAAGGTCTCCACCGTCGCCTCGTTCGGACGTCCCGACGCCTCGCCGAAGGGCACCTCGCCCATCCCGCCCATGCCGGGGCCACCGTCGAAGTCCAGACTGCAACCGACCTCGTCGATGACGCCGCGGTCGGCCTCATTCACCCCGTAGGCGGTGGGGATGACGTAGCGCTCGTCGTACTTGGCCAGGGCCAGTAGCCGGTACATGTCCTCGATCTCGGTGCCGGTCATCCCGACCGCGGTGGCGATGGACTCGTCGCGTTCCTGACCGAGGTTGATCCTGCGCATGTAGGAACGCATGGCGGCGAGCCTGCGCAGGACCAGGTCGACCGGAGCGGTGTCTCCGGCGGTGAACAGTTCGGCGAGGTACTCGACGGGGATGCGCAACGCGTCGATGGCGCCGAACAGGTTGCCGTGCTCCTCCGCGTCGTGCCCGGTCCGGGTGAGGGTGTCCACCACCGGCGACAACGGCGGGATGTACCAGACCATCGGCATCGTGCGGTACTCCGGATGCAGCGGCAGCGCCACCCGGAACCGCTTGGCCAGCGCGTAGATGGGCGAGCGGGCCGCGGAGTCCATCCAGCGGTCCGGGATGCCGTCGCGGCGGGCCGCGGAGCGCACGGCCGGGTCGTTCGGGTCGAGGAAGACCCCCAGTTGTGCCTCGTAGAGGTCCTTCTCGTCCTCGACCGCGGCGGCCTCACCGACCCGGTCGGCGTCGTAGAGGACGACCCCCAGGTAGCGCAGCCGGCCCACACAGGTCTCGGAGCAGATGGTGGGCATACCCACCTCCACGCGCGGGTAGCAGAAGGTGCACTTCTCGGCCTTGCCCGTCTTGTGGTTGAAGTAGATCTTCTTGTACGGGCAGCCGGTCACGCACATGCGCCAGCCCCGGCAGCGGTCCTGGTCGACGAGGACGATGCCGTCCTCGGCCCGCTTGTACAGGGCGCCGCTCGGGCAGGTGGCCACGCACGTCGGGTTGAGGCAGTGCTCGCAGATGCGCGGCAGGTAGAACATGAAGGTGTCCTCGAAGGACAGCTTCACCTTGTCGCCGAGTCTGCGCACGATCGGGTCCTGCGCGGCGAGTTCGGGACCACCGCCCAGGTCGTCGTCCCAGTTGGCGCTCCACTCCACCTTCATCGGTCTGCCGGTGAGCGCCGAACGCGGGGACGCCACCGGGAAGTCGTCGCCCAGGGGCGCGTTGATCAGGGTTTCGTAGTCGTAGGTCCAGGGCTCGTAGTAGTCCTGGATCGACGGCATCAGCGGGTTGGCGAAGATCGTCGCCAGGCGCTTGATGCGCCCACCGGAGCGCGGGACCAGTTTGCCGTTGGGCCTCCGTTCCCAGCCGCCCTTCCACCGTTCCTGGTCCTGGTAGGTGCGCGGGTATCCCTGCCCGGGTCGGGTCTCGACGTTGTTGAACCACGCGTACTCGACCCCGCTCCGGTTGGTCCACGCCTGCTTGCAGGTGACCGAGCAGGTGTGACAGCCGATGCACTTGTCGAGGTTCATCACCATGGCGACCTGCGCCATGACCCGGCCGATCGGCCGCTTCCCCTCGTGTCCCGTCTCCGCCCGGGCAGAGACCCCCGCCGGTCGGGGTGGTCGGGTGTCCGCCATCAGTAACGCACCTCCGTCGTCCGTTTCCGCACGACCGTGACCTCGTCGCGCTGGTTGCCCGTCGGGCCGAGGTAGTTGAAGGCGTAGGTGAACTGCGCGTACCCGCCGATGAGGTGTGTCGGCTTCACGAGCAGTCGGGTGAGCGAGTTGTGGATGCCACCGCGCCTACCGGTGGTCTCCGTCTTGGGCACGTCGATGGTGCGTTCCTGGGCGTGGTACATGTACACCGTCCCGGTCGGCATCCGGTGCGAGACCACCAGACGTGCGGCCACCACACCGTTGCGGTTGATCGCCTCGACCCAGTCGTTGTCGACGGCCTCGATGGCCTTGGCGTCGGCCACGCTCATCCAGATGGTGGGACCACCCCGGGACAGGGTCTGCATGAGCAGGTTGTCCTGGTACTCGGAGTGGATCGACCACTTGGAGTGCGGCGTCAGGTAACGCACCACCACCCCCAACCGCCCGGTCGGGCCGATCCGTGGTTCCCCGAAGAGACGGCCGACGTCGAGCGGCGGCCGGTAGACCGGCAGGGCCTCGCCGAACTCGTGCATCCAGTCGTGGTCGAGGTAGAAGTGCTGGCGCCCGGTGAAGGTGTGCCAGGGCTTGTCGTGTTCGAGGTTGATGGTGAAGGGCGAGTAGCGGCGGTCCGACGACTCCTTGCCCGACCACTCCGGGCTGGTGCCCACCGACGTGGGCCCGCGCTTGGCGTCGTCGAAGACGACCCGGCGACCGGCGGCGTGGTCGATCAACTCGTCCATGTCGGTGCCGGTGCGCGCCGCCAGACGCTCGAAGCCCTGGGCGGCCAGACGACCGTTGCTGGTGCCCGACAGCGCCAGGATCATCTCGCAGACCTTGACGTCGGTGTCCAGGGAGGGCCGCCCGTCGGCGACACCGCCGCGCACGACGCCGTTGCGTTCGCGCAGCCACTCCACCTCCTTGTCGGGGGTGAAGAACACCCCCTTGACCGGGAGCCCCTTGCCCTCGGCGAGTGGTCCGAGCGAGGCGAGCTTCTGCGCGATCGCCGAGTAGTTGCGGCGGACCGGCACGATCCCCGGCATCGTGCTCCCCGGGACCGGGCGCTCCCCCGTGACCTTCCAGTCCCTGGGCACCCCGTGCGCCTGGGCCAGCTCGCCCGGGGTGTCGTGCTGGTGGGGCACGGCCACCAGGTCGGTGACCTCACCGAGGTGGTCGGCGGCCATCGCGCTGAAGACCTTCGCCAGGGCGTGGAAGGTGTCGAAGTCGGTGCGCGTCTCCCACGGTGGGTCGATCGCCGGGTTGAAGGCGTGCACGTAGGGGTGCATGTCCGTGGTGGACAGGTCGTGCTTCTCGTACCAGGTGGCGGCCGGCAACACGAGGTCCGACAACAGGGTGGAGCTGGTCATCCGGAAGTCCAAGGTGAGCAGCAGGTCCAGCTTGCCCTCGGGGATCTCCTCCCGCCAGGTGACGTCCGCGGGCCGGTGTTCGGGACCGGCCGGTTCCGCCTGAAGGTTGGAGTGGGTGCCGAGCAGGTGCTTGAGGAAGTACTCGTCGCCCTTGGCCGACGAACCGAACAGGTTGGAGCGCCACAGGGTGAGGGTGCGCGGCCAGTTCGCCGGGTCGTCCGGGTCTTCGACGGCGAACCGGAGGGTGCCGTCGACGAGCTGGTCGACGACGTACTCCGCGGGGTCCCTGCCGAGTTCGACGGCCTCCTTGCCGAGCTGGATCGGGTTGCGGTCGAACGTCGGGAAGGACGGCATCCACCCCATTCGGGCCGAAGCCGCCACGAGGTCCGCGGTGTGCTGTCCGCGCACCCTGCCCGGGCCTAGCGGCGACATGAGCGCGTCGGCCCGGTAGGTGTCGTAACGCCACTGGTCGGTGTGCGAGTACCAGTAGGAGGTTCCGGCCATGAACCTCGGCGGGCGCGCCCAGTCGTTCCCGGACGCGTACGTCGCCCAGCCGGTGGCGGTGCGGCACTTCTCCTGACCCACGTAGTGCGCCCAACCACCGCCGTTGACCCCCTGGCAGCCGGTGAACAGCAACAACGCCAGGAAGGCGCGGTAGGAGTTCTCACCGTGGAACCACTGGTTGGTGCCGGCGCCCAGCACGATCATGGCGCGGCCACCGCTGGCCTCGGCGGTGTCGGCGAACTCGCGTGCGATGCGCACCGCGCGTTCCGCGGGCACCGAGGTCAGTGTCTCCTGCCAGGCCGGGGTGTAGGCGGCGTCGGGATCGTCGTAGCCGGTGGGCCAGGTGCCGGGCAGCCCCGGGCGAGACACCCCGTACTGGGCCAGGACCAGGTCGAACACGGTGGTGACCAGGCGTCCGGCGACCCGACGGATCGGAACGCCCCGGATGTCGACCTCGGCCGAACCATCCGGGGTGTCGAACCGGGGCAGCGCCACCTCGGCCACCTCCTCGCCCTCGCCGTAGAAGGTGAGTTCGGGGATCCGGCCCTCCAGGTCCAGGTTCCACCTGCCCTCGCCGTC
This sequence comes from Nocardiopsis sp. NPDC055879, assembly GCF_053615935.1. Taxonomy (NCBI): domain Bacteria; kingdom Bacillati; phylum Actinomycetota; class Actinomycetes; order Streptosporangiales; family Nocardiopsidaceae; genus Nocardiopsis; species Nocardiopsis sp. NPDC055879. Next base: position 78,695 of record NZ_JBSHCT010000018.1, on the reverse strand, counting down.
CTCGCCCCAGCGGTCACCGATCGTGCCGTTGGGGACCACCGGGGCGTCCTCGCCCTCGGGCCACAGGAGCGGCTTCCAGTCCGCGTTCGCGGTGGCGTCGCCACCCGGCAGGTCAGCGGCGGTGAGGAACTTGCCGGGTACCCAACGACCGTCGCGTTGTTCCAGGGCCACCAGGAAGGGCAGGTCCGTGTAGGCGCGCGCGTAGTCCAGGAAGCCCGGCGTGGTCCGTTCAACGAAGCGTTCGCGCAGGATGACGTGGCCCATCGCCATGGCGAGGGCGCCGTCGGTGCCGGGGTGCGGGGCCAACCACTCGTCGGCGAACTTCGCCGCGTCGTTGTAGTCCGGGGAGACCACGACGACCTTCTGCCCTCGGTAGCGGGCCTCGGCCATCCAGTGGGCGTCCGGGGTGCGGGTGACCGGGACGTTGGAACCCCACAGCATCAGGTAGGCGGCGTCCCACCAGTCCCCCGACTCGGGCACGTCGGTCTGGTCGCCGAACACCTGGGGAGAGGCGACGGGAAGGTCGGCGTACCAGTCATAGAAGGACAGCATGGAGCCGCCCAGCAGGTTCACGAAGCGCGCGCCGACACCGTGGGAGACCATCGACATCGCCGGGATGGGCGAGAAGCCGGCGATGCGGTCCGGGCCGTACTTCTTGATGGTGAGCACGTGGGCGGCGGCCGCGATCTCCAGGGCCTCTTCCCAGGTGACGCGGATCAATCCGCCCTTGCCACGCGCCCGCTGGTAGCGGCGGCGTTTCTCCGGGTCGGTGGTGATCTCCTCCCACGCGAGCACGGGATCGCCTAGGCGTCGCTTCGCCTCGCGGAACATCTCGACCAGGACACCGCGCGCGTACGGATAGCGGACCCGGGTCGGCGAATAGGTGTACCAGGAGAACGCGGCGCCGCGCGGACAACCCCGGGGTTCGTACTCGGGCCGGTCCGGACCCACCGAGGGATAATCGGTCGCCTGGGTTTCCCAAGTGATGATTCCGTCTTTGACGTACACGTCCCAAGAACAAGAACCGGTGCAGTTCACACCGTGCGTGGAACGGACCACCTTGTCGTGGCTCCAACGATCGCGGTAGAACACATCGCCTTCACGTCCACCATGCCTGACCTGCGCACGGTTTCCGTCGAGAGGCTCGGAACGGGTCAGATAGTTCCCCATCCGCAGGAGCGCGTCACCCGCCCCGCCATTTTTGCCCTGCGTCGCCATAAGGAAGACACTCCATTTGCCGGCCCGTTACCGCAGCGATGAGGAAATCCCGGAAAATCACTTCCAGCATCGACCACATTCCGTTAATAAATATGCCTGCCACGGGAGTGAAGTCACGTTTCCCACACCGATTCGGGCGACAATCGCAGAATCCGATACTTGGAGGAGCCGCAATGCGCGCGGAAGCCGATGAGACGACCGCCCGTTCCGGGACAGCGGGTACCAACCTCGCGCTGGCGACGGCGGCGTTCGCCCTGACGTTCTGGGCCTGGAACCTGATCGGCCCGCTGTCGCGGACCTACAGCGAGGAGCTGGGACTCTCGCCGACCCAGACGTCGATCCTGGTCGCCTTCCCCGTGCTGGTGGGTTCGCTCGGGCGTATCCCGGTCGGCACCCTGACCGACCGCTACGGCGGTCGGCTGATGTTCACGATCCTCTGTTTCCTGAGCATCGTTCCGACGTTCCTCGTCGGGCTCTCCTCCCACTCCTACGGCATGCTGTTGGTGTGGGGATTCTTCCTCGGTATCGCGGGAACCTCGTTCGCGGCCGGCATCCCGTTCGTCAACGCCTGGTACCGGCCGAACCGGCGCGGGTTCGCCACCGGTGTGTTCGGGGCGGGCATGGGTGGCACGGCGCTGTCCGCCTTCCTGACGCCCCGCCTGGTGGAGGCCCTGGGGCTGTTCACCACCCACCTGCTGATGTGCGTGGCTCTCGCGGCCATGGGCGTCGTGATGTGGGTCTTCGTCCGTGACGCGCCGGAATGGCGACCGCAGACCGCGCCGGCGCTACCGCGCATGCGCGAGGCCCTGAGACTGAAGGCGACCTGGCAGGCGTCCGGCCTGTACGCACTGGTCTTCGGTGGTTTCGTGGCCTTCTCCACCTACCTGCCGACCCTGCTCACCACCGCCTACGACTACGCGCAGACCGACGCGGGCATGCGCACCGCCGGATTCGCGTTGGCGGCGGTGATCGCCCGTCCCGTCGGCGGCATTCTGTCGGACCGGATCGGCCCGGTGAAGGTCTGCCTGATCTCGTTCTTCGGCACCTGCGTGTTCGCCGTGGCGCTGGCCCTGCACCCGCCCGCGGAGTTCCCGGCCGGGTTCACGTTCGTGCTGATCGCCGTGTCGTTGGGGCTGGGTACCGGTTCGGTGTTCGCCCTGGTCGCCAAACTGGTGGAGCCCACCCGGGTGGGCACGGTCACCGGCCTGGTCGGCGCGGCCGGCGGGCTGGGAGGTTACTTCCCGCCATTGCTCATGGGCGTGGTCTTCCAGGCCACCGGCGCCTACACGCTGGGTTTCGTCCTCCTGGCCGTGGTCGCGCTCCTGGTCGCCCTGTACACCACACGCGCCTTTCGCGACGTGTCTTGACGGGCCCCGCGTCATCGGGGCGGGTTCAGATCCCGGTGAGGTCGCGGGCACGGACCAGGACCGCCGAACGGTTGCCGACCTTGACCCGTTCCAGCGCGCGCACGCCCTCGGGCAACCGCACCCGGCGCGTGCGCGCGGTCAGCACGACCACGGAGCGTTCCGGCAGTACCCGCCCCATCGAGGAGAGCAGCCCGTGGACCGGGTCCTGCGGGATGTCGCCCTCCCACCGGGTCATCTCGCCGTAGGGGACGTCGGTGACCACGAGGTCGGCGTCCACCGGCTCGGTGAGGGTGAACACGTCGGCCACGGCCGACTCGTGCGGGAGGTCGCCTCCGGTGACGGCCAGTCCCGCGGCGAGGTCGCGGGCGGCCTCGGCGCGTTCCACGTAGGCGACACGGCCGAAGTCGAGGGCCGAACGGCGTAGCTCGCGCTCGCGTTCGGCCATCCCTTCGGCGGTGAGGAGTTCGAGATTGCGCGCGGCGATGGCGACGGCGTCGGGGTCCACGTCCGAGGCTCGTACGTGGACCAGCAGGTCGCGGTGGAGTAGGCCCAGGACCGTGACCAGGTAACCGCTGCCACAGCAGGGGTCCCACAGGCGGGCCCGCTCGTGGCCGAGGTGCACCATGGCGCGTTGGAGGAGTTCGCTGGCCAATCGGACGGGGAAGCCGGGGAACCCCGGCGCCGACCGCAGAACCTGTCCACTCGCCAGCGCGGAGTGGTCCGTACGCTCGATGGCGTACCGGTAACTCACAAACGTCCCCCGTCCAGACGACAACGTCCCCACAACGCCGAAGGCCCGGTGTCTGAGGGACACCGGGCCTTCGATGATGCGGTCCTGACGGGATTTGAACCCGCGGCCTCCACCTTGACAGGGTGGCGAGCACTCCTAACTGCTCCACAGGACCTCGTTGCGTTCACAACTCTAGCGCGACTTCGGAGTACTTCGTACCGCCGTCGCCCTAAAGTGGTTCGAAAGTACCCGCGACCGACGAGAGGACCTTGCGTGAGCGAGCAGTCCGCCCCGCTTCCCACCGGCCCCGACTCCACGCGGGTGGACCGTTGGCTGTGGGCGGTGCGCCTCACCAAGACCCGCTCCGATTCGGCGCAGGCCTGCCGTGGCGGGCATGTTCGTGTCAACGACCGACCGGCCAAACCGGCCACGACGGTAAAGGCGGGCGACCAGGTGCGCGTACGACTGAACGGCGTCACCCGGATCGTCGATGTGACGCACGTCATCGTCAAGAGGGTCGGGGCGTCCGTCGCGGTCCGCTGCTACGAGGACCGCACCCCGGCCCCACCGCCGGAGGCCCGAGGGCCGGTGATCCGGCGCGATCGCGGCGCCGGTCGGCCCACCAAGAAGGACCGTCGCATGCTGGATCGGTTGCGGTCCGACTTCCCCCCGCCCGCCTGAGCCCTCAGGAGCCCCCTTGTCCGGTATCTCCCCCGCCCTCTTGGCGTCCGGGCGCGACGCCGCCCTGCCCCGCGCCCTCACCCTGGTCCGTTCTCTCCGTTGAGCCAGGGGAGCGGGTGTTCGGCGAGGAAGTCGCGGACGGCGTCGGTCGCCTTGGGCGCCGCCTCGTGCAGGTAGCCGTGGCGGACGCCGGGCAGGACCAGCAGCCGGGCGTTCGGGACGCGTTCGGCGAGCAGTTCGGCGTTGGCCACGGGGGTGAGCTCGTCGTCCTCACCGTGCATCACCAGTGTGGGCGCTTGGACGCGCGGCAACAGCTCCCAGCCGTCGTGCCTCATGCTCGCCTCGTAGTGGCGGCGCTGGGCGCGCAGCGGGTTGCGCGGCACGATCCGGGACACCGTCTCGGGGTTCGCGTCGGCCCACGAGGGTGAGTAGAACAGGTGCGCGATGAGGCCACGCCCCTCCTCGGTGTTGGCCTTGCGCAGGGCGATCGACGCGTGGTGCGGGCGCTCGACCTCGTTGCTCCCACCCGGCGCGGTGGCGCCCAGGACCAGCGCACCGACCCGGTCGGGCGCGATCGCGGCGAGTGTCTGGGCGACCTTGCCGCCCATGGAGAAGCCGTAGACGTGGGCGCGCTCCACCCCTTCCCCGTCCAGGACGGCCAAGGCGTCGTGGACCAACAGCTCCATGCTGTAGGGGCGGTCGAGGGGAACGTCGCTGCCGCCGCTGCCGCGCATGTCCATCAGGATCACCCGGTGACGCTCGGCCAGATCGGCGTACACCCCCTCCCACATGGTGTGGTCGAGGGACTGTCCGTGGATGAGTAGCAGCGGCTCACCCGATCCGTGGACGTCGTACCGAATGCGGGTTCCGTCAGCGGCGGTCGCGTGGTTCACGCCAACGGACACTACCCGACAAAGCACGCCTCACGAGCGGCGTGGGGACCGAGAGACCACGTGGTCCTCGTGCCAGGAACGGTAGGCCGCCCAGCCGAGTACCGCACTGGCCACCAGCATGACGAACACTCCGGACGCCGGCGCCACATCCTCCCCCGGAACGCCCGCCCAGAACCAGGCCACGAAGGACAGGAACGGGACCAGGCCGCACAGCACCATCAGCGTCACGAGCCGGAAGCCGTTCTGCTCGAAGTGACATCCCACCGCGAACCCGATCTGGAGCAGGAGGAGGGCGAGACTCAGGAAGAAGAGGCCGTGCCCCTCGGCGAGCGCTCCCCACAGCACGTCCCAGCCCGTCGCGTAGCCGGACGGATCCAGCGCGCCCACTCCTGCGTCGTTGTAGACGCGGAACCCCCCTCCCTCACGGATCCAGGGCAGGGCCGGAGACAGGAACAGGGCGACGGTGCCACCGAGGAGCGCGGCGGCCGTCGTCCGATCCGACGGGGCGTCACCGTTCAGCCTCTGCAAACGCATCTCCAAGCGGTTGACCCGAACGCGCAGGCGCTCGGTCTCGCTCGGCTGATCCTGGCCGTTGGATCTCACGGAGGGGTCTCCTCGACTCGTCGGAAATGGTCCGTCCACGATCTCGTGTCCGGTGACCGCGAACCAAACCACCCCGGACGAGCATCTCCCCGGATCCCACCATCGGGAGAGGAGCGCGAATGCACACACCCGTCATCGCCGCCGACTCCGACCAGGGGCCTCGGGAACACCAACAGGACGCGTACGCGCACCAGGTAGCCGACGCCTCCGGCGGCTGGCGCGCGTCCCTGGCCGACGGCTTCGGCGAACACCCTCGCACCCGTGAGGCCGCCGTACTCGCCGCCGTCACCGCCATAGAGGCCGGCGGCGAGGCACTGGACGCCGTTCTCGCCGCCACGAGTGCGATCTCCGACGCCCATCCCGGAGCCGACTGTGTGATGGTGCACGCGCGCCAGGACGCCCCCGACGACCCCATCGACGTCGCCTGGGTCGGCGACTGCAGACTCTGGACCTGGTCCCCCGGCGACGGGTTGCGCCGGCACACCCACGACCACACCTTCGGGCAGCGGTTGCGGGACCGGTGGGTGGCGGACGACCTGGCGCGGGCCGGCGACAACGCGCTCACCACCTCGGTCGCCACCGCGGCCCTCGCCGACATCGGCACCGCGACCGCTCCCCCCGCGAAACTGGTGCTGTTCACCACCGACGGGGTCCACGACTACGTCGACGAACTCCTGCTGGCCGAACTGGTCACCGACCACGCGCACACCCCGGACGTCCTGGCCCAGGTGTTGGTGGACGCCGCCCGGGAGGCCGAGAGCGGCGACAACGCCACCGCTATGGTCATCCGGCTGCCGCTCCCGGAGTCGCCCTACCTGTCCCGACAAGAGGTGCTGCTGGACGGCCTGGCCCACGTCGACGGGTTCGACGACGACCAACCCATCCTGCGCCGGCTCGCCGAGGACCGCGCCGTGGGTATCGCCTGCGACCGGTTCCTGCTGCGCGACGGCACCACCTACTGGTGCACGAAGGACTCCGACCACACCGACCACCACGTCAGCTGGCACGGAGTCACCTGGAGCTAGTCGTCCGGCTTCGCGAGGGCCGCGCCCGTTCCGACCAGCAGACAGGCCAGGAAGGCCACCACCGCGCCCGGCCCGGTGACGATCGAGCTCTCGGAGTCGGTCGGCCAGAGGATCAGCAGCAGGAACGGCGTCGGGAACGCGCACACCTGAACGACGACGTGGAGGCGTCCGTCATCCATGACCAACGCGTACAGGGTCAGCGCCAGGATCAGCACGACCGCGACGAAGACGGCGAGGATCGCCCTGGTGTCGGTGATGGCGGCCCCGAACATCTCCCATCCGGTCATCAGGCCCCGGGGCTCCAGCCGCAAGGGAAGATCCTCAGAACCCAGGGTCGGTGAAACGTCGAACCCGGACCCGTCCTTGCGCGGACCGCGCAGCCACGGCAACGCGAGCGAAACGAACAGCACCACGGCACCGACCGCCATGGCGACCGTGCCCAAGCGGAGTCTGCGTTCGTCCGCGTCGAGCCGCCACGTCAGTCGTTCCAGCCGATCCAGCCGCTCGCGGAGCTCCCGGAGTTCGTCGGAGCCTTCCCGTTTCGCCATGGGACCTCCCGTAGGTCAAGGGTCTTCGATCAGGAGATCCCCCTTCGACCCGTTCGGTTCTCGGACCTGGCCTTCCGACATCACGATTCCCAGCGCTCGCCGGTGATCCGCTCGTAGACCTCGATGTACCGGGCCCGGGTCGCTTCCACGATCTCATCCGGGATCTCAGGGCCGGGCGGCGTGCGATCCCAATCGGTCACCGTGCTCGACCAGTCCCGCACGAACTGCTTGTCGAAAGCGTGCTGGGGCCCGCCCGGCGCCCAGTCGTCAGCGGGCCAGAACCGCGAGGAGTCGGAGGTCAGCACCTCGTCGGCGAGCACGAGGGTGCCGTCCGCCGCGCGGCCGAACTCCAGCTTGGTGTCGGCGATGATGATGCCGCGCTCGGCGGCGATCTCGGCGCCACGCTCGTACACGTCCAGGGTCACCGTGCGCAGGCGGTCGGCGGTCTCCTGGCCGATCTCCTCGACGACGTCCGCGAACGTGATGAACTCGTCGTGTCCTTCGGTCGCCTTGGTCGTGGGGGTGAAGATCGGCTCGGGGAGCTTGGACGCCTCCACCAGGCCCTCGGGGAGTTCGATCCCGGAGACGGTGCCCTGCTTCTCGTACTCCTTCAGTCCCAGACCGGCGAGGTAGCCGCGGGCGATCCACTCCACCGGCAGCATGGTGAGCTTTTGGCAGCGCACGGCACGGCCGGCCCATTCCTCGGGCACGTCGGTGGCGGAGACGACGTGGTTGGGCACCAGGTCGGCGAGCTGCTCGAACCACCACAACGACAACTGCGTGAGGATCTTGCCCTTGTCGGGGACGGGGGTGGGCAGCACGACGTCGTAGACGCTCACGCGGTCCGAGGCCACCAGGATGAGGTCGTCACCATCGGCGTAGACGTCTCGCACCTTGCCCGAGTGCAGCAGTTCCATGTCGCTCCTACCTGGAGATCTCGTAGTCGTAGGTGGTCCAACGGCGGGCGACGGAGACGGACCGGCCGAACTCGATCACGTCGCCCTCGGCGTCGAGCACCCAGTTCTGTTTGCGCAGTACCGGGGAGCCCTGCGGGATGTTCAGCGCCGCGGAGTCCTCTTGCGAGGCGACATCGGCACGGAGTTGGTCCTTGCCGGCGGCGGGGGCGAGCCCCGTGGTCTCCTCCACGTACTTGGGGGTTCCCTGGGCCAGCCGTTCCACCTCCAGCAGCAGTGGAGCCTTGGCCGCCAGCTCGCCCTTGAACCAGGACGTACTGACCGAAGAGGGCACGTCGTCTCGGAAGGCGACCCTCCGGCGCCGGATGACGTTGGTTCCCACCGGAACGCCCAGGGCGTCCGCGATCGCTTCAGGGGCCGGCACCAGCTCGGCCGCGTGGATCTCGGCCCGCTCGTGGTCCGCGTAGATCCTGCCCTGGAGGCTGTGCACCACCCGGTCCCGGGCGCTGGCCGCCGCCTGGTCACGGGTGACGATGGTCCCCCGGCCGGGTTCGCCCCGAACCAGACCTTCGGCCTTGAGCACCCCGACGACCTTCGTCGCGGTGGCGAGCGAGATCTTCCACTTGGCGCTGATGGTGCGCACCGAGTCGATCTTCTCCCCGTCGGGGAGGGCACCGGACTCGATCTCGGCCCTGATGTGCTCGGCGACCTGCAAGTAGGGCGGATCGGTGCGTTGAACCTGAGGGGACACGGCCGGCTCCTTGATGGCGAACACGGCAAGCGTACTAGAACGCTAACGTTCGCGATCTAGGACGCCCGAAAGACGATCGATCCTCGCTCAACGCCAAAAAAGCCCGGAGCCAAAGGGCTTCCGGGCTTTGATGCTGGTCGTGATGTGTGGCTAGGGGCGGGGTCGAACCGCCGACCTTCCGCTTTTCAGGCGGACGCTCGTACCAACTGAGCTACCTAGCCGCGGCGCCGATCGGCGACGCTTGCGGTCCTGACGGGATTTGAACCCGCGGCCTCCACCTTGACAGGGTGGCGAGCACTCCTAACTGCTCCACAGGACCTTGTTCAGTTGTCACACCGAGCTGATCGGGCCCGGTGTCTCGCTGCGGTTTCCATTCTGCCAGACGCCCGGCAGTGGTCTGACCGCTTCGTACCCCCAACGGGATTCGAACCCGCGCTACCGCCTTGAAAGGGCGGCGTCCTGGGCCGCTAGACGATGGGGGCCCGTGTAGACGTCCCAAGCATAGGGGAGAATTCCACCAACGCCAAAATGAATGTCCGAGCCGGTCCGGGCCCACATCGCTCAGGGCTTCCGGGTCAGGGCGTGGGTTCCTCTTCCTCTTCCTCCTCGGTCTCGGGCTCATCACCGACGACCCGGTCGGGGTCCTCCTCGATGTGCCGCTCGACCTGCGCGGAAGTGAGTCCGACACCGCCGAGGTCGATGTCGTCGCGCGCCTGGAGGCGGCCGGTCTCGGCGTCGAAGTACAGCACGGACGCCTGGTAGGGCGTGGGCCGGTCCGTGCCGTGATCGAGCCCACTCAACCCGGCACCACCCGTCGAACCCTGGACCAGGAACCTGGTGCCCTCCTGTGTGAGCTCGGTGGACCGCATGTGCTCGTTGCCCGCCAGGGCGAGGGGCACCACCCCGTCGAACGGCCGCGCTTGGACCTGGGTGTGCAGGACCGCGACGTCGACGTCGGTGTCGCCGCCCTCGACCGAGGCCGCCTGCTTCTCCCCGAGCTCCCTCACGTCGGCGTCGTCGGGGTTGAGCCGGGTGGCGTCCGGAACGAACCTGGGGTCGCCGGCGCCGAAGAAGGTGAGTCCGCCGACCTCCTCGGTGTCCCCGTCCAGGACCACCGCGTTGGGCTGGGCCTCCACCGCCCGCTGGGTGCCCACCGAGTCGTGCTGGCCGCGCACCCACACGTAGGGCACGTCGAGCCTGCCGATCTCGTCGGCGAAGACGTCCTCCGCCGCGCTCCCGCGTTCGGTGAGGTCGCCGGAGTCCACGATCACGTCCACCCCGTACTGCTCCCGCAGGGTGCCGATGATGCTCCACGAGGCCGGGTTCAGCTGGATGTCGGACACGTGCAGCACCCGGATGACCGATTCGTCCTCCTCATAGACCGGCAGTGACGAGGTGGCCTGGTAGATCATCGCCACGTTGCCGACGAGTCCGGCGAGCTGTTCCTGGTACTCGGTGAACTGCCCGACGACGTCGTCGACGCTGCCGACCACGGCCGGGGCCTCCCCGATGAGGCCCGTGAATCGCGGTTGGACGATGGCGCTGGGGTTGAACGTCAGAGCCGCCACGCCCCCGAGCCCCGCCAGGACGACGACGGAGGTCACGGTGCTCGCCAGGGCCCGCCAGGCGTTACGGAACAGCAGCAACCCCATCAAGGCCGCGCCGAGGGCCGCCGCGAGGAGCGAGCGCAACACCAGGGCGGTCACGCCGCTGGTGAGGTCGGCTCCGATGCCCGCGGCCATCCTGTCGATGGCCTCCGGGTCGGTGAACATCTCCTGGGCCGCGGAGCTGCGGATCTCGGTGATGGCCGCCTCGATCCGCAGCGGAGCGGCGTGGGTGTCGAAGGCCAACTGCCCGAGGGGGGCGACGTTGACCACCGTCTCCCCGTGCCACTGGGGGCTCAGCGAGAACGTGACGTCCGCGGGGCCGATGGGGGTGACCACCTGTCCGCCCAGCGCCAGGCCGAGCCAACCGCCGAGGAGGCCCGCCACGACGACGCAGCCCCAGCGCCACAGACGCCCGGTGCGCCATCGCGCGAAGGCGGCGCGTGAACGTCCGAGGCTCGCACGGGAGCGGTCGAGGGCACCACGGAGGTCGAATGCGCGGATCTGTGACAACACACCCCCATCATGCCGTCGTCACGGGCCGTTCCCAATGCTTCATCCCGACCAGAGTGTTATGTCTCTTCCTCGCGGCCACCCGAAGGCGCCACAATGACGTGTGTGGTTGAACTGACGCGCAGGGACTTCGAGGAACTGGTGGCCGACGCCCTGGACCAGATCCCGCCCGAGCTCTCCCGACTGATGGACAACGTGGTCATCACGGTCGAGGACGAGTCTCCGGAGGGGCTGCTCGGGTTGTACGAGGGGATCCCGCTCACCGAGCGGGGCGACTCCTACTTCGGGGTGTTGCCGGATCAGATCTTCATCTACCGACGCAACATCTGCGCGATCGCCGAGACACCGGACGAGGTGGTCCACGAGGTGCTGGTGACCGTGGTCCACGAGATCGCGCACCACTTCGGCATCGACGACTCGCGTCTGACCGACCTCGGCTGGGGGTGATCGGTCGGGGGTGATCGGTCGGCGCTACGTCGGAACGCCGTTCCAGGGGGACCACAGACCGTCGACGGAAAGGCCCCCGGGAAAACTCCACTCGCCTCCGAATCGGCGTTCCAGCGCACCCTTTCCCACCCCATTTCACATGGAGCGACCTGGGAGAACAATCCGCGCGTAGACTCGCCGGCACATCGCCGAATCCCATTCGGTGGCATTACCCGGAGCAACGAATCAGATACGAATTTCCCCGAACGACTTGCCAGGCCGCCCACCATCCGGAACCGTTGGTCATTGGGACACGACACAGCGTGATTTCAACCCTGTAACAGTAGGGAGTGCCCCGTGGGCAATCCGAGCATCGACGATGCCCCCGACAACGAGGACCACGAGTCCTCGGCGGCTCAGGAAGCCCGGGAAGACGACTGGCGGAGCAGTTACCGCGACGTCATGGCCATCGGTGAGTTCCGCTCCATGTGGCTCGCCCATGCCCTGTCCGTGGTCGGCACCAACCTGCTGAACATCGCCACCTCGCTGCTGGTCTACCACGTGACCGAGTCCGCGTTCGCGGCCGGAATCACCCTCGCGCTGAACTTCCTGCCACCGCTGATCGGCGGCCCGCTGCTGTCCGGACTCGCCGACATCCTGCCCCGTCGCCGGGTGATGATCGCCTGCGACGTCCTCAGGGCGGCGGTCATCGTCCTCATCGGTGTCCCGGGCATGCCGGTCTGGGCGATCTGGGCACTGATGTTCTTCGTGGTGCTGCCGGGGATCCCCTTCGCCGCCGCACGCGCAGCGCTGCTCACCCAGATCATCCAGGGCGAGCGCTACGTCGCCAGCACCACGATCATCCAGCTGACCGCCCAGCTCGGTATGCTCCTCGGCCTCATCGCGGGCGGCGTGATCGTCTCGTTCATCGGCCCCAACATCACCGTGATGGGCACCGGCCTGTTGTTCGCGCTGTCCGCGCTCATCGTGCTGTTCGGCGTCCGGGCCCGTTCCCTGCCCGAACCGGAGGGGGACGCCGGTGGCGCGGAGGCGCCCAAGCGTCCCGGCCTGCTGTCGATGTTCAGGGACGGCGCGAAGCTGGTCTTCACCGACGCCAAGTTGCGCACACTCGTCCTGCTCGCCTGGCTCGCCGGACTGTACGGAATCCCCTACGGTCTGGCCACACCCATGGCCGACGAGGCGGGTGCCGGCGCGACGGCGACCGGGTTCATCATGGCCGGCGCGTCGATCGGCGCCCTGTTCGGTGGTCTGATCCTCACCCGTCTGGTGCCACCACCGACGCGGATGAGGCTGCTCGGACCGCTCGCCGTATTGACGTCGGTGCCGCTACTGCTGTGGTTCTTCGAGGCGCCACTGTGGCTGATGGTGGTCGCCCTGGCCGTGTGCGGAGCGGCGGGTTCCTACCAGTTCGTCGCCAACGCCGCGTTCGTGCTGTGCGTGCCGCAGGAGGGGCGCGCACAGGCGTTCGGGCTCGCCGCCTCCGGACTTCAGGTGGTCCAGGGGATCGGCATCCTGCTCGCCAGCTACTTCGTGGAGTCCTTCGGCACCGGTCCGGTCATCGCCTGGGCGGGTGTGCTCGGTGTTCTGAGCGCCGCGGTCCTGGCGGCCCGGTGGTCCCGGATGGCCGGGCAGACGATCGCCCGCATGGAGGCGACCGAGTCGGAACGCTCCCCCTAGGAGGAGCGCCCGCCTCCGTCGTCCCCGGCCGTGTCGATCACTGTTCCCCCGAACCGTGGTCCGAGGCGTGGTCACGAACCTCCTCGGTCTCGTGCTCCTCGCGCGGGCACCGGGGGTCCCTCCGGTGCCAGTCCGGGTGTGCCCTCAAGGTCCACATCATCAGTTCTGGCTCTCCTTTCCCTGGAAGTTACGGACGATCTGCTCCAGCAGCGAACGCTGCTCGCTCTGCGACGGCATGATCAGCCAGGCCACGATGTAGACGAACACACCGCTGAAGCCGAGCAGGGTGAAGACGGCGAAGAGGACGCGGATCAGGGTGGAGTCGATCCCCGTGTAGGCGGCGATACCGCCACAGACGCCGGTCAGGAAACGGTCGGATTCGCTGCGTTGGAGTCGCTTGCTCCCGAAGTTCTCGCTCATGGTTCCAGCGTGCCCGTTCCTTGCGACAGTTCCCATCGGGGACAGCCCTGGGCGTCCCCTGACTTCCACCCCCGGCCCTCAGGGGGAGGGTCCTCACCGGAGCGAAAACCCCATAAATGGGACGAAACGTGACGCAAAGGCGTTCCATGACTTGAGCCACACCCCCGGAAAAGAGGGGGCCGGGATCAGTCCGTCGGCCCGAAGGCCTCGCCCAGGTTCACGAACGCCTTCCGGAACAGGTCGCGCGCCGCCTCGATGTCCCCGGCGTCCCCGTAGGGGACCCGCTTCACGGTGTGCCGGGTGACGGACATGGCCGCGCCGGCGATCACCTGGGAACGGAAGTCGTCCTCGGGCGCCCCGGTGCGCTGGGCGACCGCGGTGGCCAGCCCCTGTTCGGCGCTATGGAGGCGACCGAGGAAGACGGGCAGCAGTTGGGGCTCCCGGTCCAGGAGTTCCTTGCGCTGGGTCGCCTCGGCCCGGTGGGCGGCGAGGCCGCCGGGGCCGGCCAGGGAGTTGATGAGGAGGTGGACGAGGTCCTCGGAGAAGTCGCCCGTGGGGCCGCCCGCGATGAACTCCTCCCGGTCCGCCTCGTCCGGGCTGATGGGGGCGTCGCCGATGAGGGCGTCCTCTTTGGTGGCGAAGTAGTTGAAGAAGGTACGGGCGGAGACGTCGGCCGCGGCCGCGATCTCCTCGACCGTCACCTTCTCCAGTCCGCGCTCCAGGGTGAGCCGGACCGCGGCGCCCTGGAGGGCACGCCTCGTGGCCTGCTTCTTTCGCTCCCGCAGCCCCATCGGACCTCCTTGCACACTGCTGATTTTTTCAGGACGCGCAAATATTCTCAACGTGTATTTTTTCACTCGGTCCGACACACGTCGATGAACGTACACGACCCCGCCACCACCCCACCGTCACCGACGCCGACGTGGTCCACCCTGATCGCCCTGGACCGGGCGATCCACGTCGACGAGGACGCCACCGTCCACGGCCGCGCCCACCCCGACGTCCCCTCCCTGGGCTCCGATCGAGGTCAGTCGTCCGACACGTCGAGCAGACCTCGGCGGAAGCCCGCGGCGACCGCGGCCGCGCGGTCGTTGACCCCGAGCTTGGCGTAGATGTGGAGCACGTGCGTCTTTACGGTGGCCTCGCTGACGAACAGGCGGGCCGCGGCCTCCCGGTTGGTGGACCCATCGGCGATGAGCCGGAGGATCTCCAACTCACGGTCGCTCAGGGACACCGAAGGCGAGCGGACCCGACCGACGAGTCGGGTCGCCACCGATGGGGAGAGGACCGTCTCCCCACGCGCGGCCGAACGGACGGCGCGGGTCAGTTCCTCGGGCAGCGCGTCCTTGAGGAGGTAGCCGGTGGCCCCGGCCTCGATGGCCGGGCCGACGTCGCCGTCGGTGGCATAGGTGGTCAGCACCAGCACACGGGACGGAACGCCCAGTCGGGCCAGTTCCCGGATGGCCTCGACACCGCTCGTGCCGGGCATGCGCAGGTCCATGAGGATCACGTCGGGCTCCAGCGACCGGGCCAGTTCGACCGCCCGCGCCCCGTCGGAGGCCTCTCCGACCACGTCGAACCCCGGGTCCGCGGCGAACATCCCCCGGATGCCATCGCGGACCACGGGATGGTCGTCGGTGATGAGAAGGCGGATGGGTCGGTCGGTCACCAGGGTTCTCCTTCGGAAGCGGCCGGAACGACCACGGAGATCGCCGTCCCGACACCGGATTCGGACTCGACCTCCAGGATCCCGGACAGGCCGGACACGCGCTGCCGCATGGACGTCAGACCGAACCCGCCGCGCGCGTGGTCGGACGCGCCGTCGAGACGCGGCGAAGGACACCGCTCGGGATCGAAGCCCACGCCGTCGTCGCGCACGTCCAAGGCGACCACGTCCTCCATGTACGACAGGGTCACCCCGACGCGTTCGGCGTCGGCGTGCTTGGCCACGTTGGCCAGTGCCTCCTGCACCATGCGGAGCAGGGCGGCCTCCACCTCGTCACGCAGGGGCCGGGTCTCCCCGGTGGCGGTGAAGTCCGCGCGCACCCCGTACAGGCGCGACCAGCGGGCGGTGAGGTCGGACAGGGCCTCGGGCAACGCCGCCGACTCCAGGGGCGCGGGGCCGAGCGCGTCCACGGACCTGCGCGCCTCCGTCAGGTTCTCGCGGGCCAGCCGCAGGGCGTTGTCGACGCGGGGCCGCCACTCCCCCGGTTCCCCCGCCCGCTCGGCGGACTGGAGCTGGGTGATGATCCCGACGAACCCTTGGGCGAGGGTGTCGTGGATCTCCCGGGCGATGCGTCGGCGTTCGTCGAGCACACCGGCCTCGCGCGCCTGGACCACCAGTTGAGCGTGCAGCCCCTCGTTCTCCCGGATGGTCTCGCGCAGTCGTCGCACCATCTGCTCGCGTTCGGCGCTGCGTTGCTCGGTGACCTCGCCCAGGTGGCTGAACACCACGACCATCACGACGATGGTCACCACGAACGACAGGCGCAGGAGGAGCGGGCCAGGGGCGAGGGTCAGGGGCCCGCCCATGTACGCGTCGACGGTCACCAGAGCGGTGGCGAGCACCCCCAGGTACCGCCAGGCGTCCTTGAGGAGCCACCAGGAGTACACGTAACCGATGAAGCCGAAGAACCCCGCGAACCAGACGCTGACCACACCGAGCACCGCGATCATCACGATCAGCGCGGCGACGAAGGCGGTCACCACACCCGGTCGGTCGACCCACCCGTGCCGGCGACCGCTCAGCATCCACACCAGCAGGGCGGCGAGCGCCACCAGAGCGAGTGTCCGCGGGCTCGGCCACCGTACGTCGCCGGTGGTGAACGCCAGCACCGTGGAGGCGGTCAACAGGGCGAACGGAGCGACGGCGATGAGCCGCCCCAACCGACGCTCCCGCAGGTCGAGATCGCGCTCCGAGGTGTTCTCCATGCTCACTCCCAGCGGAAGTACCTGGCCGCGAGGGCGCTGAGGACCACCGCGTACGCCGCCATGGTGATCAGGGGCAGCGGTTCGAGGGTCCCATTCGACCAGGCCGAGTGGAAACTCTCCCGCATCGCGCCCAACGGGGTGAACCGTCCGGCGACCGCCAACGGTTCCGGCATGTACTCGGGGGGCTGCATGAGGCCGGCGAGGTAGGTCATGGGGAAGAAGAGCAGCACGCCGAACCCGTTGGCCGACCGCCCGTTCGGGGCGAGCGCCGCGAGGAGCAGACCGATGGCGAAGGTCGACGCCACACCCAGGGCGAACGCCACGGTGAAGGCGGTGCCCGAGGGAGCGACCGCCCCCAGGAACCCCGTGCCCACCACCAGCAGGAGCACGACCGCCAGCACCGTGAGGACGAGCTGGAGCAGGATCTGCACGATGAGCAGGTTCCCCGGGCGCACCGGGGTGACCGAGAGCCGGCGCAGGATCCCGTGTTCGCGGTAGGTGGCCAGGGTGGTGGGCAGCAGGTACACGCCCACCATGGCGATCGCCATGGTGACCGCCATCGGCAGCAGGACCGTGTCCCCCTCGGTGATGGAACCGCCGAACGCCAACAGGATGAACAGGGGGATGAGCAGGCTGAACACGGCGCCGGGTTCGCGGACCAACAGCTTGGTCTCGACGGTGGTGAGCTTGGTGAGGCTCTTCATGATCCGTCCCCGTTCTCCGCGTTCTCCGCGACGCGGAAGGAGTGCCCGGTCAGGGCGATGAAGGCGTCGTCGAGGCTGCGGCCGTCGATGCGCAGATCGGCGACGAGGAAGCGTTCGCGGGCCAGGGTGGCGGTGACCTCGGTGGCGAAGTCGCCGCGGCCCACCAGTTCGACCCGGTCACCGGAACGGGAGACCGAGCCCACCCCCGGCAGGTTCCCGAGCAGGGCCTCCGGTTCCGAGGCCCGTGAAGCTCCCACGTCCATCAGCCGGAACCCCATCCGGTACTCGGGGTCGACCCCCTCGATCAGCCCCGCGAGGGTGTCGAGGGCGACGACGCGGCCACGGTCGAAGACCGCCACCCGGTCGCACAGTTCCTCCACCTCGTCCATGAAGTGGCTGACGAGTACGACCGTCACCCCCTCGGCACGCACCCGTTTGACCAGCTCCCAGGTGGTGCGGCGGGCCTGCGGGTCGAGTCCGGTGGTGAGTTCGTCCAGGAACGCGACCTCGGGGTCACCGACCAACGCCAGGGCGATGAACAAGCGCTGCTTCTGGCCACCGGAGAGTCTGCCGAAGCGTGTGTGGCGCTGCTCGACGAGTCCCCACCGTTCCAGCAGCTCCCGCCAGTCCCTGGGGCGGGAGTAGAAGGAGGCGTACAGATCCAGCGCCTCCCACACCTTGATGGTCTCCGGGAGTCGAGTGTGCTGCAGCTGCACACCGATGCGTTCGCGCAGCTCCCGACTCTGTTCGAAGGGGTCGGATCCGAGCAGCCGGATCGTGCCGGAGTCGGGGCGGCGCAGGCCTTCCACACACTCCACGGCGGTGGTCTTGCCCGCGCCGTTGGGGCCGAGGATCCCGAACACCTCTCCTTCCTCCACGGAGAAGGAGACCCGGTCCAGGACCACGTGATCGTCGTACTTCTTGACGAGTTCGTCGACTTCGATGACTGCCATGCCCACAAGCCTGGTCGGCGCGGGCCTCTCGTGGATCGCCCGCGCGGCCCCTGTTCGGCGCCGATACGGCGGATCCCCGGCATCCACCGTTCGGTGGATGCCCACGAACACGATCGAATGTCGTGGCCCCGCCGTACCCTGGCCCCAGGCAGTGGCTCAGCGATCGGGTCGGGGTGTTCGATGGCAGGCAAGACCGACTTCAAGAAGACCTTCGACGGTTACCGCGCGCGACGGGACCGGTTCAGGATCCTCGACCTTCCGGACCTGAGCTACCTCATGGTCGACGGCCATGGTGATCCGAACACCTCCCCCGCCTTCGCCGAAGCGATCGAGGCTCTCTACCCGGTGGCGTACAAACTGAAGTTCGCGAGCAAGCGCGACCTCGAACGCGACTACGTAGTCCCGCCCTTGGAGGGCCTGTGGTGGGCGGAGGACATGGACGCGTTCACCACCGAACGGGACAAGTCACGCTGGAGCTGAACCCTGATGATCATGGTCCCGGACTGGCTCGACTCGGACGCCTTCACCACCGCCGTCGCACTGGCCGGGGCCAAGACCCCGCCGGCACGCCTCGACGACGTCCGGTTGGAGCCCCTCTCCGAGGGCCGCTGCGTCCAGACCCTGCACGTCGGCCCCTTCGACGACGAGGCGGAGGTGCTCCACCGGATGCACCACGAGTTCGTCCCCGAACAGGGCCTGCGCATGGTGGGCAGGCACCACGAGGTCTACCTGGGTGATTTCCGTCGGGTCGCTCCGGAGAAACGGCGCACCATCCTTCGACAGCCGGTGACCACCTCAGCACCAGGAGCCACCGGAGAATAGGGCTTCGCTGGAGCCCTCAGCGGATCCTTCGGGCCTCGCTACAACATCCGAGGAAATTCGGCCATGGGGGCAACCGGTGAATTCTCTGACCGGAACCGGTCACCGGAATTCACGGCTCGACCCTTTGCGCGTCAAGCTTCTCCATGTTCTTTTATGAACTGGTAAGTAATTAACGACGATCGCGAAGGACACCCATGACCAACATCCCCCGGTCCGGTCTGAACAGGCGTTCCCTCCTGCGCGGGGCCGCCCTCACCTCGGGCGCGGCCATCCTCGGAGGCTCCCTCGGCACACTGGGCGCCACCGCCGCCTCCGCTCAACCGGGCAACCCCATCCAGGCCGCCGCCCCGGAGCTCTACTGGCGCGGCGCCTGGAACGCCCGCGCACCTCGCTCACCCATCCAGGTGCTGGCCAACGCGCCGACCTACATCGTGGTCCACCACACCGCCACGCCCAACAGCACGGACTACTCGCTCGACCACGGACTGAACCTGTCCAAGTCGATTCAGAACTACCACATGGACTCCAACGGCTGGATCGACGCCGGCCAGCAGCTCACCATCAGCCGCGGTGGGTACGTGATGGAAGGACGCGACCGCACCCCGGAGGCCATCGCGGCCGGTCAGCACGTCGTGGGCACCCACGTGGCCAACTACAACAGCTCGGCCATCGGCATCGAGAACGAGGGCACCTACACGAGCGCGAGCCCGACCCAGGCCCTGACCGACTCCCTGGTGGAGACCCTGGCCTGGCTGTGCGGCGCCTACGGGCTCAACCCGAGCGCGATCGTCGGCCACCGGGACTTCAACGCCACCGCCTGCCCCGGTGACGTGCTGTACGCCATGCTCCCCGACCTGCGCAACCGGGTCACCCAGACCATGGGGGCGCTCGACATCCCCATCGCCGCCGCTCGTGCCCCGGGCGAGGACGGCCCCACCTACCCGACGGTGCCCGACGACGAGCCGAGCCACGAGTTCTACCACGGTCCCCTCCGAGGCGCGGACGACATCTCCCACTAGCCGACACCCCATGTCGGGGACGTAGAGGACATCACCCCGTTCGGTGTCGCTCTCGCCCATCCCACGGTGCCCACCGTCCCCCGGTGGGCACCGTTTCCCTTCCCACCCGGTTCCGCTGTACGCACGGACTCTGCGCGGCGCCCCGCGCCCACCGACCGCCTGTCCCCCATGAGAGCCACACGCAAGTGTCCACCGCGTGGTGACGACCCCGAAAGCCCGCATCCGTAGCGTTTTCCCCACAGCCGCGGTGATCCGTCCGTGGACTCGGTGAAGGGGAAGAACATGAAGCTGTTCCTACAGCTACTGGCCGTCATGGTGGCCGGTGTCGTCGGTGGTCAGGCCGTCATGCTGGTCGAGGGCGACCCATGGCTCACCCTCGGGCTGGGCCTGCTGACAGCGGTGCTCACGCTGGCCCTCTACCGGTGGGTGCTCCGCCTGACCAAGGATGTGACCGTCACGGACGTGACCCGCGAGGGTGTCTTCGCGGGTCTTGGCGGGGGGACGCTGGTCGGTGTCCTGCTGTTCGCGTGCGTCATCGTCAACATCGCCTTCCTCGGCCACTACAAGGTCGACGGCATGGGGTCACCGACCGGCGCGGTGGGCTTGTTCGGTTTCATGGCCGCCGCCGCGGTGACCGAGGAGGTGCTGTTCCGCGGCGTCCTGTTCCGGTTCATCGAGAGGGGCGCCGGAACGTGGATCGCGGTGGTGGCGTCCTCGGTGTTGTTCGGCCTGTGGCACCTGCCCAACCCGAACGCGAGCCTGTTGGGCATCGCCATCATCACGGTCGGGGCCGGTGGCCTGCTCGCCGTCGCGTACGTGGCCACCCGCAGCCTGTGGCTGCCCATCGGCATCCACTTCGGCTGGAACTTCGCGGCCTCGGCGATCTTCAGCACCGAGGTCTCCGGAAACGGCACCCCCGCGGGCCTGCTGGACGCCACCACCTCGGGGCCACTGCTCATCACCGGCGGCGACTTCGGGCCGGAGGCGAGCCTGTACTCGCTGGTGTTCCTCGTACTCGCGACGGTGGTGTACCTGTGGGTCGCCCGTCGGCGCCGGAACCTGGTGCCCATGCGTCGTTCCGATCGCGTGGCCGCCGCTACACTCACCGGATGAGCGCTCTTCTGCGCGTCCCCGAGCTGTGGCGCCGGCTCGACGTCACCATCCGGGACCTCCCCCTGGTCCTCCTTCTCTTCGTCCCCTCGTTCATGCCGATGTTCTTCAACTACGGCACGCAGGTCGGAGGGGTGCCGGACCGGCCCTTCGACGCCATCGCCGTCGTGGTGATCGCCCTACAGAGCTTCCCGCTCGCCCTTCGTCGGCGGTGGCCCACGCTCTGTCTGACACTGATCGCGGTCGGCTTCGCCGTCGACCAGCTCCTCGGCTACCACACGGTCGCCGGCACCGGCCTGGCCATCGCCGTGCTGAGCGCGGGGGTGCACCTGGAGCGGCGGCGACGCCTCACCGCGCTGCTGTTCTCCCTGGCGTACCTGCCGTTGGCGGTCGTGCTGTACCAGATCGGCACCGGTGAGCCGGTGAGCGAGTTCGTGGTGTTCTACCTGGCGGTGGCCCTGGTGTGGGGCATCGGTTCGTGGGTGCGCTCCACCCGGATCGCCGAGGCCGAGCGCCGTCGCCGGGTCGCCCAGGACGCCTTGGCCGCCGAGCGGGCCCGCATCGCCCGCGAACTGCATGACGTGGTGACCCACCACGTGACGGCCATGGTGGTGCAGACGGAGGCGGCCCGGTACCTGACCGCCGCTCCCGACCGTCTCGACCAGGCTCTCTCCTCGGTCACCGACACCGGCCGTCGAGCCACCTCCGACCTGCGGCGCCTGCTCGAACTGATCGACCCCGACCACGGCACCGATCAGGGCGCCGAGACTCGCATGCCGCATACCGGTGTTCTGTCGGAGCTCGTGGAGCACACCCGCGAGGCAGGTCAGCCGGTGGAGTTCTCCGAGGAGGGCACCCCCGCCGAGTCGTCGGGCAGCGCCGACTTCGTGGCCTTCAGGGTCGTGCAGGAGGCCCTGACCAACGCGCTCAAGTACGCACACGGCACCCCCACCTCGGTTCGGGTGCGCCACGGAAAGAAGGAGATCACGGTGCGGATCGACACGGACGGGTCCGGGACTCAGGTCTCGTCCACGGGTGGGAGCGGACGGGGTCTGACCGGCCTGCGCGAACGCGTCGAGGTGCTGGGCGGCGACTTCAGCGCGGGTGAACGTGACGGTGGCGGTTTCGCCGTGGAGGCTCGCGTGCCCGTGGGAGGCCGCTCATGAGCGAGACCATCCGGGTCCTGGTCTGCGACGACCAGATGCTGATCCGTACCGGTCTGACCACCGTCATCGACGCCCAGCCGGACATGGAGGTGGTCGCCGAGTGCGGTAACGGCAAGGAGGCGGTCGACCTCTGTGCCAGGTCGAAGCCGGACGTGGTCGTGATGGACGTGCGCATGCCGGTGCTCGACGGCATCGAGGCAACCCGTCTGTTGGCCGGGGTCGGGGTGGCCGAGCCGACCAAGGTGCTCGTGGTGACCACGTTCAACCTGGACGAGTACGTGTACGAGGCACTGCGCGCGGGGGCCAGCGGTTTCCTGCTGAAGGAGGCGCCACCGGCGCAGCTGCTGCACGGGATCCGGACCGTGTCCACCGGCGCGGCGCTGCTGGACCCCGAAGTGACCCGGAGGCTCGTGGGCACGTACGCCGCCCGAGTCCGACCGGTCGATCGGGATCAGAAGGACACCCCGTTGACCCCCCGCGAGCTGGAGGTGCTGCGCCTGATGGCGGAGGGTCTGTCCAATCGGGAGGTCGCCTCCGCGCTCACCCTGAGCCAGGAGACGGTGAAGACCTTCGTGTCACGGATCCTCACCAAGCTGAACCTTCGTGATCGTGTGCAGGCGGTCATCTACGCCTACCGTCAGGGTCTGGTGGCCTGACCCGTTCGGGCACGGTGACCGCTCCCCGAGAAAAACGACGGGGGCGCGACTGTACGCGTGCGGCACCGGGTAGTCGAACAGGCCCGGAGCGCAGGAGGTCACCCGTGAAGATCGGCATGGTCACCG
Organism: Nocardiopsis sp. NPDC055879; assembly: GCF_053615935.1. Classification (NCBI taxonomy): domain Bacteria; kingdom Bacillati; phylum Actinomycetota; class Actinomycetes; order Streptosporangiales; family Nocardiopsidaceae; genus Nocardiopsis; species Nocardiopsis sp. NPDC055879. The sequence continues at coordinate 55,817 of NZ_JBSHCT010000018.1, read as the reverse complement.
ACGGCGTCCACGTCGTCTCCCACGCACACGTCAACTGCTACCTCGTGGAGGACGACGACGGGGTCACCCTCGTCGACGCGGGTCTTCCCTCCATGTGGCCCATGGTCCTGCGGACCCTGGAGCGATGCGGCCGCACACCGAAAGACGTGCGCGCCCTGGTCCTCACCCACGGCCACTTCGACCACGTGGGGTTCGCCGACCGGGTACGGCGGGAGTTGAGGGTGCCCGTGTTCGTCCACACCCGGGACGAACGTCTGGCCGCCCACCCGTACAGGTACACACCTCAGCGGAATCGCTTTCTCTACCCCCTCACCCATCCCCGGTCCCTGCCGGTGTTGGCGCGGATGAGCCTGGCGGGAGCCCTGAACGTGCGAGGGGTGGAACGGGTCGAGCCGATGACGACCGGCACCGCCCTGCCGGTACCCGGGCGGCCGGTGCCCATCCACACCCCCGGCCACACCGACGGTCACTGCTCGCTGCACCTTCCGGGTCGCGGCACCGTCATCAGTGGCGACGCCCTGGTCACGCTCGACCCCTACACCGGTCGTTCGGGCCCCCAGATCGTGGCGTCCGCGGCGACCAAGGACACCCACCAGGCGCTGGCGTCCCTGGACGCCCTGGTCGCCACGGACGCGACCCTCGTCCTGCCGGGCCACGGCCTTCCCTGGGCCCGGGGGATCAGGGCGGCGGTGAGCCGAGCCGTGGACGTGGGCGAGCACTGATCAGGAGGGATCGGCACCGAGCCGGCGCAGGAAGTCGAGGTTGTCGTACTGGACCCATTCCTCGGCCAGCAGACCGTCCTCGTCGTAGCGGAAGAAGTTGATCAGTTCGAGCCGCATCGGCTTTCCGGTCGGCTCGATGGGTCCGATGGGCGAAGCGTCGAAGCGGGCGGTGAACACGCCCGACATCGACGTGCGAGCGGCGATGAACGCGCCTTCGGCGACGAGTTCCCTGCGCTCACAGGCGAACCCCTCGAAGGCGCCCCGCATCGCCGCGAAGAACGACCTGAGCTCCACGTACCCCATGTCGCCGTCCGGTCCGTGGAAAACGAAGTCCTCCGCGAAGTACCGGTCGAGCTTCTCGTCGTCGGCCACCGCGATGGCCTCGCGACCGATGCGGACCAACGCCCGAGAGCGCTCGTCGTACCTGGTGTCGTCGGGCGAGATGAATTCACTCATGGCGGGTGTCCCTGTCTCTGGTGCTTCTACCGTCGATGGTTCCAACACCTCCCCGCCATAGGGCTAGTCCCTAACTGATATGCAGGTCTTCGTCGATATCCATAACCTTTCCGCATGGCTAGGCTGGGGCGATGCCCGACATCTCGATGAGTTCACTCCGTGTCGTACGCGCCGTGGCGACGCATAAGTCCCTGAGCGAGGCCGCCCGGGTCCTCGGGTACTCCCAACCGGCGGTCTCACGCCAGGTGGCCGCGGCGGAGGCCGCCGTGGGCAAACGGCTCTTCGTCCGCCACCCGCGCGGTGTGTCCCTGACCCGTGCGGGCACCGTGGTCGCTCGATTCGCCACCGAGACCCTCACCCGACTCGAACACCTCGAACAGAGCATCGACGAACCGGCCTCCGACCGGGAACTGCGGTTGCGGGTGGGGGCCTTCCCGGCCGCGAACGCCGCCCTGCTCCCACGGGCCCTGGCCCGTCTGACGGAACAGCACCCGAGGTTGGCCTTCACGTTGGCCGAGGCGTCGTCCCCGGCCCTCGTTCAACAGGTCTCCGCCGCGCGCCTCGACGTCGCGGTCGTCGCCATGGGGCAGGGCCTGCCCCAGGCGGCCTTGGAAGGCCTACGGACGACCCCTTTGGAGACCGGCGAGCTCTGTGTCGGTGTACCGACCGGGCACCGACTCCACGGCACGTCCCGCGTCCCCCTCGCGGAGATCGCGAACGAGCCGTGGATCGTCGGGCGGGGATCCCGCGAAGAACCACGCTTCGGTGCCTGGCCGACACTCGCCGACCCCGTCGTCCGATGCCGTGCCCGCAGCTGGACCGCCCGGCTCGGCCTGGTCTCCGCGGGGCTCGGGATCTGTCTCCTGCCGGAGATGCTCGCGCCCTCGGTACCCGCGGGCGTCGGCGTCGTACGCGTCGATGACCCCACGTGGCTGGGCCGGTCGGTGTTCGCCGTCACCCCGTGGGAGACCACCGAACTCCACGAGCTGGTCACCGGCTCACTTCGCGAGGCGGCCTCGGCCATACGCGAGGAGACGCCCTGACCCGCCCCCGTGCGTGATGGCGTGGGTCAGTGGGCGGCGCGACCCTTGCCGGCGGTGGTGACCAGGTCGCTCTTAGGGAGCTCCTGCCCACCGGAGACGGCCTCGGCCCACGCCTCGGTGTCGGCGACCGCGGCCCAGTTCGAGTGCAGCAGGACCATGAGGGTCTCGTGCACCTGCCGGGCGTTGACGCTACCGGCCTCGTTGGACATGTGGATGGCGCCGGTCGCGTCGGAGAGGACCTCGATCGCGAACCCGAGCCGTTCGGCGTCGGCGGCGCTGCCGAGGACGCAGTTGTTGGTCATGTAACCGACCAGGGTGACCGTGTCGATGTCCTTCGCGCGCAGCCAGTCCGTCAGGTCGGTGTCGGCGAAGACGCTGGAGAGGTTCTTGGTGACGTGCTTGGCCGCGTTGCCGGTGCGGGCCCTCACGTCGGGCTGGAGTTCGTATCCGGGGGTACCGGCCACGAACGCCGGGGCGCCCTCGGGGTACTGGTGTCGGACCACGACCACCGGCACGTCGGCCCGCTCTGCCACGTCCAGGCTCTGGAGGATCCGGGCGAGGGACTCCTCACGGGGCGGGTACTCGATGTTCAGCGGGCCGTCGAAGTACTCCTGCTGGACGTCGACGAGGACGAGGGCTCGGCGCGGAGCGGACATGGTGCTCTCCTTCACGTTCGGGTCGATGCGAGGCGGACGACGCCTCCGATTCCGATCCTCGCCCTCCATGACGGGGTAGCGTGAGTGGCATAGATGCACATCTTCGATGGAATCAGGACAACCCATGCGGATCGCCATTCGCGTCTTCGACGGGATCACCACGTTCCACCTCGCCGCGCCACTGCTCGTGTTCGGGGAGCTGTCCCGTCGGTACCCGGACACGGGCTGGAGCATGGAGGTGTGGAGCGACGACGGGCGCCCTGTTCGCTCCGAGGAGGGGGTCGGCGTGGGCGACCTGCACGGCCCGGCCGTCGCCGAGCGCGCCGACCTGCTCGTCTTCCCCTCCTGGCCGGTCCACCTCCCAGAACCCGAGCCCGGGTTGAGAGATCTGATCCGCGCCGCGCACTCACGGGGAGCGGGGATCGTCGGGCTGTGCCTGGGGTCCTTTCCGGTGGTGGGCAGCGGGATCCTCGACGGACGTACCGCGGCCACGCACTGGACGGCGGCGGAGGAACTGGCCGCACGTCATCCCGCCGTCCGGGTGAGCCCGAACGCGCTGTACCTGGACCACGGGGACGTGCTCACCTCGGCGGGCACGGCCTCCGCGCTGGACGCCTGCCTGCACATCGTCCGTTCCCGGCTCGGTTCGGAGGTCGCCGCCACCGTCGCCCGACACCTCGTGATCGCGCCTCATCGAGAGGGTGACCAGGCCCAGTACATCGATCGTCCTGTTCTCGACGATCCCGAGGAAGGGGCCATCGGCGGGACGATGGCGTGGGCGTTGGAGAACCTGGACGAGCGTCTGTCCGTGGAGGTGTTGGCCGGGCGCGCGAGCATGAGTCCCCGCAACTTCTCGCGCCGCTTCCGCGAGACCACGGGGGTGAGTCCGGCCCGCTGGGTCCTGACCCGTCGACTCGATGAGGCCCGCAGGTTGTTGGAGACGACCGACCGGCCCATCGCCCACGTCGCCGCGGCCTGCGGGTTCGCCAGCCCCGTCACCTTCCGGCAGAACTTCACCGCGCGCTACGCGACCACGCCCACGTCCTACCGGAACCGCTTCACCGACCACGTCGAAGCCCCCGTCGAGCATTCCGTGTAGTCGATGCCCCGGCCTCCGAGGTGGGGCTTGCACGTGTCCCTCCTCGTTGTCGCGCCCCCGCGCACATGTCGAACGCGCCGGGTTTCCGGACGCTAGGGAGTTCCCTCACCCCAAAATGGGAGGGAACCCTACATTCTGGGACATTTTTAGGAAAAACGGTCCTTGCTTTTGCCGAAGTCGTGCCAGGAGAAAACAGGAAAAAAGGGAGAAACTCTCTGGTCAGGTCGAGATCAGGTGCCTACCATCCCAACCCAGAAGGAAATTTTCCCTGAGTTACCCCTCACAAGTAGATAGCTTTCCTTTCGGAGGTCCCCCATGTGCGACTCCTGCTCGGCTTCAACCCCCGCTCCGAGCGGAGCCGAAAAGTCCCCCAACCCTCTGAGCCGCCGCGCCCTGTTCGGCACCGGTGTGGGTGCCGCGATCGCGGTCGCCGGTATCGCCGGTGCCACGCCGGCACACGCCTCGGCAATGAACGGCGCCTGGTGCAACCCCGCCCTCGGCTACTTCCCCAACGGAGGCCACTACGGCGCGCCGCGCGGCAATGTCACCCACGCCGGGCAAGACGTCACCAACTCCAGTGGCACGGCCGTCTACGCGGCGGCGGCCGGAACCGTGATCCGCCGTTCCTGGGGCGGTGGCCTTCCCGGCCGCACCGGCAACGGCATCGTCATCTCCCACGGCGGCAACGTCTACACCTACTACGGTCACTTCGACGCCTACCGGGTCGCGCTCAACGCCTCGGTCTCGGCCGGGCAGCGCATCGGCGACATGGGCACCACCGGCAACGTCACCGGACCCCACCTGCACTTCGAGACCCACACGGGTGGGTTGGGGCCGACGACCAACCCGGTGCCGTTCATGACCGCGCGAGGCGTCGACCTGGGTGGTGGCTGGCCGAAGATCGACCCGGAGTCCAACGGGGCTCGGGTCCGGGCCATTCAGTACCTGATGAACCAGCGGGGAAGCTCGCTGGAGATCGACGGCTACTACGGGCCCGTGTCGGTCAACGAGGTCAAGGCCTTCCAACGTGGCCAAGGGTTGGTCGACGACGGTCAGGTGGGCCCCCTCACCTGGCCTCACCTGATCTACACGCTCGACCAGAGCTCGGCCGATGGATCCCACGTGCGCGGGCTCCAGCAGGTGATGAACAAGCGAAGCGCCGGGTTGTTGGTCGATGGCAACTTCGGCCCGGTCATGCACTCCGCGGTGCGCACCTACCAGAGCCTGAACCGTCTGGTCGTCGATGGTGAGGGCGGACCCATCACCTGGAGAGCGTTGGTGGGCTGACCGGCTCTTGCCAAGCGTCGGTCGATTCCGTGAGTGATCGGGCCGGCGGCACCTCGAACACGTTCGAGGTGCCGCCGGCCGCGGTTCTGGTGCCCGTGGTCAGAGCAAGAACCCGACCGCCTCGACTACCGCTTGGCCTATTGCCGCCACAACCGCCGCTCCCGGGAGCAAAACCACGTTGATGGCCAGAGCGGGCACGCTCCGCCTCCGGCGCGGGGCCCGATGACGGCCCCGGGGCTTGGCTGAGGCCATGCCGGGGAGATCGGTGAGGAATGCCTCGTCGGCGGCCCTTGCCTCCCTGCTCTCGCGGGCTTCCCTCTCGGCTTGTCCCCTCCGTTCACGAGCCACGATCATCCAGTGCGGGAGCGGGCCGTGTTCAAGCATGTAGGCGACCCGGGGGTTGTCGGGCATCTGCCGGAGCAGCCGTTCCTGCCGGGCCTGGTGCGATTCCGGCCGGGGGTTCACGGGGCGGAAGGGGCCAGGTCGTGGGGTGGTCGGGCGGGCAGATCCCGGCCGGGAGAATCGCTGCCCCCGAGGTGCGGCCAGGACGGAGCGCACCCTGTTATTCGCCGCTGTCATGCCCGGCCCGTCGCGGAAGGGGGCCGAAGATGTGGTGAAGGTGTGACTCTGAGTCCGGGCATGCGGCACAATGGCCATGTCGGCAACTTTCTCTTCGAATCCGGGTTGGTTGACGGCCTGCTCTGGGGGTGTTCATGCACCCGCCAGAGCTTTTTCGTTGGGGGCCTCAGGCCGCGTCCGGCGGCTCGGGGTCGAACCGGGTGGAGGTGCCCAGGTGGCGGTGGGCGAGCCGACGCAGGAGTTCGGTGCGGCTAGGAGCGGTGATGCTTTCGAAGCGGTCACCCTCCCCGGCCCAAGTGAGCGGGCGGCGGGCCACGTATTTCTCCTGGGGCGGCCGGCCCTCGATGGTCAGGTCCCAATGCCGGTAGATCAGGGCGCAGAGAACTCGTTCGGGGATGGGCAGTTCGCCGTCCGTTGAGTCCTGGGCCGGTGCTGGACGTGGAACGACCATCCGAGGGCCGGCCGTGTCGACGCGGCCGGGCGTGGGGTGGTCGGCGACGGCCTGGTCGATCAACCGCGTGGCCAGCTCGGCATCCCCTTCCTGGTGGGCGATGCGCAGCGCGTCGCCAATGAGCGGAAGCCGGTTGCGCAGGGTGTGGGAGTACCAGTCACCGAGCTGCCCGGGGGTCAGGTGCGGCGGCGGGCGCAAGGCGTCTTCGACGGTGGACAGCAGGTTTCCGGTGTGGGCGTCGAGCATCAGATCGCCACCTCCAGCCGGTGGAGTCCGACGAGCGCGGCGGGAAGGACTTCCGAGGGCACGGCCTCCAGCGGCCGACGAGGAGCCGGGATCAGTGGCGGACGAGGCGAACGCGGTTGGTTTGTCTCGGCAAGGGTTCGAGGAGACGAGGCGTAGATACGCACCCGTCCGGCCTTACGGGGGCAACGGTGGTGGATCGGCTCGGCGGCACGATGGCGTACGTACGTCGGCTCGGACAGGTTCAGGTAACGCGACATGGCGCGGCTCCTGGCGCTCAGGGTTCCGGGCGGTTGGTCCGACCGGGATTTCAAGTTAGCCTCATCATGGAACCTGAATTTCCGATTTTCGAGACTAAGCTGAAATCCGGTCCGGGAAATCCCGGAATGTCTAGTTCAAGACAACCAGGATCTAGGATTCGAATCGCGACCAGCTACTTGGAGAGAGATGACGACGCAGCGCTACAGCCCTACTGTCCGCCGCCGACGCCTATCCGATGAGCTTCGACGCCGTCGCGACGCCGCGAGGATGACCCTTGACGAGGCTGCTCCAGCTGCTGAGATGTCACGGACCACGATCAGCAACATCGAATCGGGTGTGAAGAAGCGCCCTCAAGTTCACGAAGTCAGGGCCTTGTTGGACGCCTACAAGGTGACCGAGCAGCAGGAACGTGAGGAGATCCTGAACCTGGTCAGGCAGTCGCGCGAGAGTGGCTGGTGGTCCAGGTACCGGGACGTTCTCAGTGGAAAGTTCATCGGGTTCGAGGCTGAGGCACACGTGATCAGTACTTGGGAACCATTGGTGATCCCTGGCCTGCTTCAAGTCCCCGAGTACTCCCGCGTCCTGGCCAGAGCGGCGAGAGTCGGAGACGAACACAGCATTCAGCGCGCTGTTGATGCCCGACTCGAACGGCAGCGCATCCTCAACAGCGACCCACCAGAGTTGTGGTCGGTGTTTTCCGAGGCGTCACTACTCGCGTTGTCAGACCACCCTGAGGTACTGGAAAGACAAGTCTCCTACCTGCTGGATGCGGCGCAGGCTCCGACGACCACCATCCAGATGACTCCTGCTTACCGGCTGACACCAGGACTCGGCGGACCCTTCGTCATCATGGATTTCCCCGAGGCAGTCGACCCGACGATCGTCTTTCTGGAGACTGACACCGACGGGTTGTACCTGGAGGAACCGGACGAGGTGGCGCGTTACCGCAACACCTTCGGCCATCTGCGCATCGCGGCCCTCACCCCGGATGAGACCGTGGCACGCCTGACAGAAATGATCACCTAGGGACGATGATGAACTCGACTATCCCCGCCTCCGCTTTCCGTAAGTCTTCCTACAGTCAGCCCCAGGGGCAGAACTGCGTTGAGGTCGCAGACCTGCCAGGTGCCTCAGCGATGCGGGATACCCAGAACCGGCAACTTGGCCACTTGGCGTTCTCTTCCTCGGAGTGGGCTGCGCTTTTGAGCGCTACGGTCAAGGAGTAGCAGGGCAGCCGAATCCCCGGAGAGGGCACCCATGAGCCTAATTCCCACCCTCGACACCCTCGACTTCCGCACCTCCAGCTACAGCGACCGCAGTGACTGTGTCTCCGTTGCCGACGTCCCCGGAGGCGCTGTGGTCCGCGACTCCAAGCACCCTGAGCGCGGCCACCTTCCGTTCCCAGGGACGGAGTGGATCGCGCTGCTGCGCATCACTCGACCCTAGAAAAGAGGGAGCCCCACAAGAGTGAGGGCTCCCTTCGCTTGTTCCCGCGAACACTACGCCCTGCCTATAACTCGTTCTTCGACGAGTGCGAGCTCTTCCGTGCAGAGTGGCAGGGAGCAGGATTCGCCGACTCTTTGGTGGCCACAGCTGGTCAGGGGTTCGGGACGTTGTCCTTCTGAACCTGGGACGTAAGCGCGAGCAAGGTTGGGTACGAGCCGAAAGGCGCCCCTACCTCCAGCGAAGGACTCACACGTGCGCACCCACACCGAAGAACTCACGTTCCACAAGAGCAGCTACAGCACTACTGCGCAGGAGTGTGTCGAGGTCGCTTGCTTCCGGAAGTCGTCCTACGGCGGCTCAGGCGACAACTGTGTAGAGGTCGCCGATCTCCCGGTCGGCGCAGCCGTGCGCGATACCCAGAACAGGCATCTCGGACACCTCTACTTCGGGAACAGCCACGAGTGGCAGGCCCTCTTGGCCGTGGCCCGCTCCAGCGGGCAGTAGGGCTGAACAGCACCTGACCGACCGCACCTTGGATCGGATCGCCTGTTCGGCCCCGATCCACCACGGAGACGACGAACACCGCGCCACCCACCGTTCGATGGATGGCGCGGTGTTCGTCAGGTCGGCCCTGCGCGCTGGTCTATGCACTGGTCGGTGCGGTGGCGGTCTCGGCGGTGTCGTTCTTGCGCAGACGCTTGGTGGAGCGACGGAACGCCCACACGATCACCACCGCGCCCACCGCCGTCAACGGAAAGCCCGTCACCGTGTCGGCGACCGCGAGCCAGGTCGTGGAATCAGCCATGTAGAGCCACTGCCGCACGACGAACCGGCCGGCGAGCATCACCATCACCGCGAAGGTCGCCAGATCGTGCACCAGAAGCACGCCCCGCTCCTCACGCCAGGGGTTCTCACCACCATGGACGGCGTTCCAGATGACCCCGGTCAACGGCCGACGAACCACCAACGTCACCAGCAGGATCACCGCCCCCACCAGCGACGCCCAGATCCCGATCAGGAAGAAGTCGTTGGCCGACCCGGTCGCGGCCGACACACCACCGGCCACAGCCACACCGAAGACCCCGCCCAACGCGGCCATGACCTGCTCACCACGCCACAGCCGATACACGGCCAACAGCAGGGCCACAGCGATCGCGGCCCCGATCGCGGCCAACAGTGAAAGGAAGGGGACTGCCATCGCGAAGACCACGACCGGCAGAACGGAGTAGATCATCCCCGAGGTGCCACCCAGGCCCTTGAGCACTTCCTGCTTGATGTCCACCGGCTGCTCGGAGTGCGCGTCCCGCACCTCCTGCGCGTTCCGGTCTTCCTGCTCGAAGTTCGTGATCGCGGTCTGGTGACTCATGGGGGCTTCTCCTGCCTTCGAAAGTTTTGAAAGGGGCGGTTCGGCCTTTAAGCGGTTGCTCCTCTGTTCTCCTTCTCTTGTATTCAAGCCGTTGGGGCGTTGGCCCGGCAGTGCCCTCACGTCAACACCCGCGCATGACATTCCTGGGGGCGCACCCATGACGTGGTGTCACTGGTCTTGGCTCCGCCCCTGGTCATCACGCTCCGCCCACACGCGAACACCCGGACGGGTGGAGCCGTCCGGGTGTTCGGTTCTTCGCGGGCGCTCAGCCCTGATCGGCTAGCCCTGTTCGGTCCGTCCTCCCAGGTGCTCGGCGAGGAAGCGCTCCGCGGAGTCGAACATGGTGATCAGGTTCTTCGGGTGCACGAACCCGTGCCCCTCGTCGTCGAAGACGATGTACTCGATGTCCACCCCGCGAGCGCGCAGCCCTTCGGCGATCTGGTCGGACTCGGCCCGCACGACGCGGGAGTCGTTCGCGCCCTGGACCAGCATCAGCGGTGTGCGGATCTCGTCGATCCGGCTGATCGGCGAGCGGGCGAGCATGTCCGCCTCCTGCTCCGGGACGTCGGGGTCGCCGACGTAGCGGTACCAGTTGTTGGCCAGCGCGGGACGGACGAACTCGGGCTGGGTCCGCATGTAGTTCGCCAGGTTCGAGACGCCGACGTAACCGACGGCCGCGGCGAAGCGGTCCGGAGTGAAGGTGACCCCCACCAGCGTCGCGTAGCCGCCGTAGGAACCACCGAAGATCGCCACCCGCTCCGGGTCGGCGTAGCCCTGCGCCACCGCCCAGTCCACGCCGTCGATCAGGTCGTCGTGCATCTTGCCCGCGAACTCGCCGATCGCGGCCTCCATGTGGGCCTTGCCGAACCCGGTCGATCCACGGAAGTTGACCTGGAGCACCGCGTAGCCACGGTTGGCGAGCAGTTGCACGGAGTGGTCGAACCCCCAGCTGTCCCGGGCCCACGGCCCGCCATGGACCAGCAGCACCATGGGCAGCCCTACGGGGTCCAGCCCTACGGGAAGTGTGAGGTAGGACGGCAACTCCAGTCCGTCGCGCGCGGTGATCGTGACCGGCCGCATCGGTGCCAACGCCTCGGGGTCCAGGTGCGGGTAGGGCCGGAACAGCAGCCGGCTCTCACCGGTGGCGTGGTCGTAGAACCAGGTCACCCCGGGGTCGCGGTCGTGCGTGAAGGTGACGACCCACCGCTGTCCGCTCTCGTCGGTGGACACGGCGGAGAGGTCTCCCTCGGACAGCTTCTCCAGGTTCTCCAGGACCTCGGCGAAGTGCGGGTCCAGTGCGTGGATCACCTGCCGTTCCCCGAGGTAGCGCACCCCGAGCAACTCTCCCCGCCGGCCCTGGATCAGCGGTGGGGGGAGTGTGGGGAAGACCAGGGACCGGGTGTCGATGTCGAGGGTGGGGTGGCTGTCGACCTCGGTCCCCTCTCCGGTGGCCAAGTCGACCCGCACCAGCCGGGTACGGTCGGTGCCCAGGTGGGAACCGATCCACATCCCGGTGCCGTCCGGCGTGATCGTGGTCGGGAAGACGCCCAGGGGGTAGTCGGTGCCGTCGAGCCACTCGCTCTCCTCGGCCATTTTGAGGGCCGCCAGGTGCTCGGGGTCCTCCTCCATCGACACGATCTCCCCGGAGGCGATGTCCAGCTCGTGGGTCTCGATGCCCCCGGCCGCCCTGCCGATCACCAGCTTCCTCTTACCGGGGCGCCCGGCGACGGGCTCGAAACCGATAACCCTGCCTCCGGGGAACGGTGTGAGGTCGACCGTGTCAACATCCGGAGAATCCAGGTCCACGCGGTACAGGTGCCAGTTCTCGTCACCGCCGACGTCCTGGAGGTAGAGCAGCCAACGGGGGTCGTCGGCCCACTCGTAGCGGATCACGCTGCGGGTCTCGTCGTTGGTCACGCAGCGCGGCTCGGTGTCGGTGTCCAGGTCCTGGAGCCAGACGTTGAGTTGGTTCCTCCACGGGGCCAGAAAGGCGACCTGGGTGCCGTCCGGCGAGATCAGGGGCCGGGTGCGCTCCGGTGAGCCGAACATGTCCTCGACCGAGATCAGGGTCGGCAGTGCCATGTCGTTCCTCTCGTTGGTGTCTGGAAGTCGCGGTCCGGAGCCGGCGGCGCCGGGCCGACCTCGGGCCCGGGACGCTCCGGCTCGACCACCGCGTCCACGACACAGTCTTTTGCGCGTCGCGTGTGTCCAAAAGTGATGCCGCGTCATGACTTGGACTCCACGAATGTCACGGGCGGGAGATGACACACCGCTACTGGGCGACGCACGGGTCGAGACGGGAGAATCGTGGGGGCGGGGCACCACCGCGGGCACCCTTGGTTCGCGGTCGGTCTGATCTGGACAGGCCCTCCGTGCCAGGACCATGCCGTCCCCTGCGGGAGTACCGCTTCGGCGCCGACTCGGGAGATGCTTCAGCGCCGCTATGTGTACGGCTCCGCGACCACCGACGCCCTGCTCGGTGAACCCGACCATGTATCCATAGGCCCGCTAGGAGCACGCATAGAGGTGCGGCGAAGCCCCTGGCACGCGAAAACCCCAGGTCGAGAGCGCGTTGAACACGCACTGGCCTGGGGTTTTTCTGGCGCCCCCGGGGAGCGAACCCTGAACCCATGGACGAGAAGTCCACGGGACCGGGGGATTTCGCGCCGCTATGTGGCGGTTTGTTCCAGCCTGGCCGGGCCCTGTCGTGTTACCGGAGACCCACCGGCGAGGGCCGGTCTCCACTGAGCCCGGCCCCGTCCGCGGACGCGCACGGCTACGCTCCCGCGTTCCGTTCGACGGCGTCCATGTGGTGCCCGTATCGGGAGAGCCCTCTGTTGCACACCGCTCCCAGAACACACATGGCCACCAGGTAGCCCACGACCGACCACGCCGAACCGGTCAGGGCCAGCAGACCCGTGGCGACCAGCGCCGACATGGAACCGAAGATCATGGCGCACAGCTGGTAGGTCAGCGAGATACCCGTGTAGCGGGTGCGGGCGGGGAAGGATTCGGCCAGGACCGAGCCCACGAGACCGTAGGAGCCCGCCATGCCGATGCGGACGACGCACATCACGCCCCAGATGAGCACGACGCTACCGGTGGCCATGAGTCCGAACAGAGGAATCGACGCGACCGCCACCAGAAGCATGCTCCAGCCGATCACCCGGCGCGCGCCCACCCGATCTCCCAGCAGAGCCAGGACGGGGACGGAGAGGAACTCCGCGAGCGAGGCCACGGTGATGGCGTTGAGGAGCATGCTCTCGGACAGGCCGAGGTCCACGGTGCCGTAGGTGATCACGAAACTGGTGACCACGTAGTAGCCCCCCACGCCGACCGAGAGAAGGCCGATACCCATCAGGATCTGGCGCCAGGAACCACGGACGGCCTCGACCGCGGGACGCTGTGAGACGCCCTCGGTGCGCTGGAGTTCGGTCATGACCGGTGACTCGTCGACCTTCATCCGGATGGCCAGGCCGATGACGACCATCACCGCGCTCAAGAGGAAGGGGATGCGCCAGCCACCATTGATCAGGAAGTCCTGCCCGATCAGGCTCAGCAGGGCGAACGACCCGGTCGCCAACAGGGAGCCGGCGGAGGAACCGAGCTGGGCGAACGAGCCCAGGAAGGTGCGACGTCGCGCGGGGGCGTGCTCGACGGCCACCAGCACCGCGCCACCCCACTCGCCGCCGACGGCGAACCCCTGGAGCAGTCGCAGGGCCACCAGGATCACGGGCGCGGCCATGCCGATCTGCTCATAAGTGGGCAGCAGACCGATGAAGAAGGTGGCCACACCCATCAGGAGCAGCGTGGTGACCAGGATCTTCTTGCGTCCGACCCGGTCACCCATGTGCCCGAAGACCAGAGCGCCCAGGGGCCGGACGAAGAACCCGACCGCGTGCGTGGCGAAGGCCGCCATGACCCCGATGAACGGGTTCTCGCTGAGGGGGAAGAAGAGGGGGCCCATCAGGAAGGCCGCGGCGATGGTGAAGACGTAGAAGTCGTACCACTCGACCGTGCTGCCGATGAAGGATCCGATGGCGGCCCGGCGCGAGGAGCTGGTGACCTTGGCGGAGGATGTGGTGGCGGTCATCGACTCTGCACCGTCCGTCCGTGGTCGTCGGTCTCGAAGGAGACCGCGGGGGACCAGGCACCGGTACCGCTGTCGTAGTCGGGCCAAGGCAGCTCGGTGGGCGGGAGGAAGTCCGCGGGCAGCAGGGCCGGGGTGTCGCCGCGCTCGGCGCGACGCCGGTCGAACTCCTCCTTGGCCCGGGCCAGGGTCTCGGGGTCGCGCAGCAGATCCAGCAGGGTGCCGGCCACGGTACGCCCGGCGGTGTCGATGGTGGGGTCGATGGCCTCGGGCATGCCGCCCAGGGCGTTCATCACCCAGGACGGGTATCCGGGCGACCCCTGGGGCACCTTGAGCGCGGGGCGGGCCACGTAGAAGCGCACCGTGGGGGCGTACCAGGTCATCTCGACGTAGTCGTCGCTGGTCCAGTTGGTCTGCCAGGACGGCATGTGCTCACGCAGCGACCGCTCGGCCTCCCTCGGCTCGATCAGGCTCTGGCACTCGTCCAGGAAGGGGTCTTCCATGGGTTCGAAGCCCAGGCTCTTCTGGATCATGCGCGCCGCCTCGACGGCCTCGGGGCCGTAGGTCGGGGCGCCGACCTCCGCCAGGTTGCGGAACGTGGCCTCCGCGAGGGTGTGGTTGGTGATGCCCGGACGGTTGCGGGCCACCCAGCGTGTGGACAGGCGTGCGTGGGAGGCCTGGGCGGCGTGCTCGGCGTTGCGGTCCAAAACGGTGAGCACGCGTTCGGCCATGTCCAGGTCCGGGCAGCGCCACGAGTACTGGATGGAGGCCACTCGTGCGGGGAGGTTGTCGGCGGTGGCCTGGCCTCCGGGGAGCAGAGCCTCGGTCAGGGACCAGCCGCCGTGCGAGGGCAGCATGGACTCCTGGGTGGTCTTGGTCAGTGAGTACATCGTGAACAGGGCGGCGTTGGCGCCCGGAGCGCGTGCGGAGGAGTGCGAGGCCGGGATGGGACTGGCTTCGTCGGCCGCCAGCCAGGTCTCGGGTTCATCGCAGATGAAGGTGTACACGCGGCTGTAGTAGGAGCCGCACTGGGTGTCCCACCGCGTGGTGTTGCACAGGGGGAGCATGTAGAAGGGGTGGAAACTGATGATCGCGTCGACGTCGTCGTAGTAGCCGCGTAGACCGTGGACGACCTTGGATCCCTGCACCTTCTCCGCGGGCTCGCCGGTGTAGCGCAGGGTGCCGCCGATTCCGTTGCGCTTCATCGCGTCCTGGGCCGCGAGCAGCCCCGCCAGGGTCGACATGCCCAGGGCGGAGTGGGGGTCGGTGTGCCCCGGCGCGAACTCGCTCTGCCCCTCGCGCGGCTCACGGTTGGCCACCGGCGCCTGGGAGTTACCGGGAACCGCGTCGTACTCGGCGTAGGTCAGCAGGGTGGGGCCGGGGCCGTTGCTCCAGGTGGCGGAGAAGGCCGTCGGCATGCCGCCGCTGCCCTCCTCGACCTCGAAGCCGTGTTCGCGCAGGGTCCGCACGTACCAGGCGCTCGAACGGTACTCACGCCAGGCGGGTTCGGCGTAGTCCCAGATGGTGCGGTGCCACTGTGACAGGTGGTCCTTGTGGGCATCCATCCAGGCATGCGCGTCGCGTTTGGCGGTGTCCATAGGTGTTCTCCTCCGATGTGTCGAGCAGCACAAATAACGCGTCGACACATTGGAAGGTATCTAGTGGATGAAAAGTTTGGCAAGACCTATCTCTGCAAAGTTTTCAGCTACCAAAGTCGGTTTCATAGGTTTCTTTGGCCAGGTGTAGGTGCATCCACGACTCGATCAGCCTCACTCCGGGCGTCGATCGGAGCCGATCCAACTCTTGGAGCACCTGATCCAGGGAGGCGCCCACCACGGTGCCCACCGCGTCTCCGCGCCCCATGCACCGCGCCAGGAACACCGTCGACTCCGACCTGGCGATACCCGAAAGGGCCTCGCCCTCGGGATCGTCGACCGCCAGCAGGAAACCGCAGAGGAACTCCACGCCCAGGGCGCCGGGCACGACCATGGCGCCCACGTGCACAACGCCCGCCTCCACGAGCCTGAGCACACGAGCACGCGCGGCGGGCGCGGACAGACCGG
This sequence comes from Nocardiopsis sp. NPDC055879, assembly GCF_053615935.1. NCBI lineage: Bacteria > Bacillati > Actinomycetota > Actinomycetes > Streptosporangiales > Nocardiopsidaceae > Nocardiopsis > Nocardiopsis sp. NPDC055879. The sequence goes on along the minus strand of NZ_JBSHCT010000018.1, from coordinate 40,055 downwards.
CGCGCACGGCCAGTTCGGAGAAGGGCATCCTGCCGTCCTGCTGGAGTTCCCTCAGCAGTACGTGGTCGGTCGTGTCCAGCTCCGTGGGCGTGTAGGGGCGTTCCGCCTGGAAGCGGTCACGCAGGATCGCGCTGTAGACCAGGGTGTCGACGTCACGCACCATCGGTAGCGCACGTATCCGCCCCACCACGTCGGCGAGCCGTTCCATCCCCGTGGTGCGCAGTTCCGCGGTCAGGGGATACCGGCCCGCCGCCACCGCCAGGTAGACCACGTCCGGGACCTGCGACAGGGCGCTCGCGGCCTTTTCGGCGGAGCCCTCGATGGCCACCGACACATGTCCGACCGTGGTGATGTCGGTGACCTCGGGCCTGACGACTCCGCGGACCCGGATCCGGCCACTGTCGAGCAGCTTGTTCGTGCGCATCCGGGCCGCGGTGCGGGAGAGTCCGACCTCCCGCGCCAGGGCCTCGTAGCTGGCGCGTCCGTCGCGCTGGAGCAGGCGCAGCAATCTCAGGTCCGTGTCGTCGAGCACTATGGTGTCCCATCCAGCCTCATGTCGGTCTTACGGGCTCCACAGTGCCGGCCCGAAGCGTTCACCGCGTGCCCTCGACCTCCCTCGAACCCGTATACGGGCCGCCATCACCGGCGAGACGGCCACGAAAACGCTCTGGCCCCACCTCCTCGCGATCGTTCTCACGTTCGCGGTGCTCTTGGTCGGCCGGCCGATCGGTTCCTCCCAGAGCGAGGAGCAAGGGGCCGTCGATGTGGTCCTCTACGCGGGTGGGGCCGTGGCCCTGGGCCTCGTCTGTGCCGCGAGCAGGGCGGAGCGATAGGAGGCGGTCGCCGAACGAGCCGAAGAGGAGCGCTGAGCCGGATCTCTCTCCGATCTCCGGCCGAAGCATCCGCCGACCGGGCACCCCGTTGGCGCGTTATCGGAGACATCTCGCGCTTCCTACGGGTTCCCACCGGCCGAGTAACAACGAAGGGCGTCCCTCGAAGATGAGGAACGCCCGGTTCGGGAAGAGTGAGCCCCCGGGGGATCGAACCCCGAACCCACGGATTAAAAGTCCACGTGATGGCGGGTTTTTTGTCCTGATATTTGGGATTTTGTTCTGTCCTGCCCACGCGAGGTTGTGCCACCAGAGACCACGGACGACCACCGCAGACTAGGGGGTTTCGGAACACCGGAGCCACAACGGAGCCAATTCGGTCCCTGTCGGAACGCGGTCAAAATCCGCTGGGTACTCGAGGCCGTCATTCCCCAACCTCCATGGGGCGATCACGAGAGCACGCTCATCACTTGCGGGCATGTCCTGGTGAGGGCACGGAGTCTCTCGCGCGAACTTTGGTCTGAGTCTGGTGAATTTCTCCCGGCACGTGCAGGCGGCACCAGCAAAACGGACGAGGCTCGCCCGGTGTTTGGGTAGTCCCCATACATGCGCGGTTCACACGCGAGAGCGTCGGATTAGAAGCCCACGGGAAATACGCTGTACTGCCACATATGTACCGCTTTGTTTCTGGTCGTCCGGGCGCCGTCGTGCCACCGGAGACTACACAAGACTACCCCGTGTTGTGGGGTCACGGTAATGCGGAGCACGAACGGAGGATTTCCGGCGGTCCCTGAGGTGCGGATTCCAGTCCGCTGGTACCTCAATATTTTTCTCGCTGAGTCAGCCCCTGCGACCGCCGTCCAGCCCTTTCAGCCACGCGAGTACTTGATGTGATCGCTCCAACTCGCCTTGATGGACAGCGGGCCGCGCTTCCGCGAGAGCACTCCTAATCTGGATGGCTTCGGAGATGGTCTCCAGTGCCTCTTGTTGTCGTCCAGTATCTCCCAAATGGACAGCTTGGTTGTTTAAGGAATCGGCAAGCTCGGGCAGGTAGGCGTCGGGCCATTGCTCGGCCAGAGATCGGTATTGGCGGACGGCTTCAGTGATCACCTGCAAAGCATCCTCATGCCGCCCCAAGCTTCTCAGACTGTTGGCTTGGTTGTTCAAGGAAGCGGTGAAGTCGGGCAGGTAGACATCGGGGTGTTGTTGAGCGAGTTGGCTGCGGATCACCGTGGCGTGTGTGACGGCATGGAAGGCTTCGCCATACTTCCCCATGGTCGTTAAGAGGCCGGCCTTATTGTCTAGGGATGTAGCGAGGTCGGGAGAATGGGCGTCGGGGTTTTTTTCGGCGAGTTGGTTGCGGAAGTCCACGGCGTGGGTGATGGCGTGGAGGGCTTGTTCATACCTGCCAATTTTTCCAAAGTAGACGGCCTGGTTATTAAGGGCGGAGGCAAGGCCAGGGAGGTAGGGGGCGGGATGATGCTGGGCGAGGGTTTGATAGTGGTCAAGGGCGTGGGTGACTGCCGTCAAAGCGTCTTTATATCTTCCAAGGCCGCCCAGGGAGACGGATTTATTATTCAAGGCGTCAGCCAAGTCAGGATAATGAATGTCGGGGTGTTGTTGAGCGAGTTGGCTGCGGATGTCCACGGCGCGAGTAATGGCATGAAGCGCTTGTTTATGTCTGCCCAATCTGCTCAGGCTGCTGGCTTGGTTGCTCAATGCTCCAGCGAGATCTGGGAGATAGAGGGCAGGGTGCTGTTGTGCCAGGGTGTGGTAGCGCTCGACAGCTTCGGCGACGGTTTGCGCAGCTTCTTCGTACTTGCCAAGGCGGCCTAAATGGACGGCTTTATTGCTTAGGGCGGCGGCCAAGTCAGGATGATGAATGTCGGGGTGTTGTTGAGCGATTTGGCCATGGACATCGATGGCTTTTATGATGGTTTCCAGCGCCTGTCCGTGCCTGCCCACGTATCCCATGAAGGTGGCTTGGTTGCTCAAGGCCCCGGCGAGATTGGGAAGGTAGAGGGTGGGGTGCTGTTCGGCGAGGGTTTGGTAGTGCTCGACAGCCTGAGTTGCGGCTTGCATAGCTTCTTCGTGCCTGCCTAGCGCACCCAAACGTACGGCCTGGTTATTTAGAGAGCCAGCGAGTTGGTAGAGATTGGCGCCCGGGTTCTTTTTCGCTCTTGTTCGATCGTATTCGACTAAGCGGTCTCCCAGGTGTAACGCCCATTCTCTTAGTCGATGACTGAAGGAGGGAATTGCATTGTGTAGGTCGGTGAGAACTTTTTCATTCGTATCGGCGGCAGTGGTTACTTGCTCCAAGGCCTGAATGAGGGGAGAAGGATATTCGCACTGGGTGGCTACGGTGACGGTTGCCGGGCCTAGTGTTTGAGGATGGCGTGTACACATGGCTGTTAGATGATTGTTCAAAGATGTACCGAAGGCAGGATGAGCAGCTGCGCTGGCATATAGGTTCACCAGCCGTTTAGCGCCTGCTGCGCGGATACTGTCGAGAAGGGGATCGAAGAGGCAAGGAGTACGCACGAGTTGTTGGCCGATGAAGTATTCTAAGAGCAGGTCTGGCTGCAACCGGCTCCACAATCCTTCCTCCTCTTGGGGATACAAGTCGGCGATCCAGCGGCGGACCTGGTGTTTCAGCGCGACAGTCTGGCCGTCCAGTGATGCGACGTTTGTCACGAGCACATCTGCGTCCTCGGTGGTGTCTGCGCCTAGGGTGAACGCCGCGGCCAGCACGTCCCGCAGAGGCTGCTCCAGTTCCGGTGCGTCTAGTCCTCTAGCGACGGCTGTGTGTCTCCAGTACTGGTATTCGTGGGCCAGCACCCTGCCTTCTACTGCTGTGTCAGGGGTGATGGCAGTGGAGGGCTGGCTGGCATCCAGCAGGTCGGCCAGGGCACGCATGTGCACGCTCAGGACTGTGTCCCATTCTGTCCCGGACAGGTCAGGGTCCGGGAGGTCAGCTGTGATCTGATTCCAGGCAGCCTTGACGGGAGTGCGGACAGAGGGCAGGGCTTGGGCGAGGTGGGCCAGGGCGGTTCGGTACTCGTGTTGGCGATTGACCATACGAGGTGCCAGTGGTAGCAGCGGGAATTGTTGCGTGATGTCGGCCAGGAGGTATCTGGTGTCGGTGTTGACCTGATCCCACCACTCGCCCACCGTGCGTGCCAGGAGAAGCAGTCGGATCGACGGACTTCCCGGGGGCCGGTCGGACAACCTGAGAAGGCAGGCCAGCTGTGCGGTGCGGCTTTCGGCGTAGTCCACTACGAGCAGCAAGGGAACGGTCACGTCCTTGATCACCGATAGCTCTTCAACAGTGGGCTCGGCCTTGAGCCACACTGTGGCCCACCGCCGCTGGCGGTCAGGATCGCAGAGCTTCTCAGTGAACTCGTAGGCCAGTCGGGTCTTGCCCTGCCCACCTGGGCCGTGGACCACGACCGCCGCGACCGGCTCATCGTCAGCACACCACCCAAGGAGAGTGTCCATGAGTTCGTCGCGGCCGTGGAAGGCCACGACCTGGCGGTGGGCTTCCAACAACGAGGCCGGTGACATCCTGCGTAAAGAACCAGGCGTGTGGGCCAGGTGCGAGAGTTCGACCGGCGCTGAGGCCTGAGACACACCGTGGTCGTCGAGGACGGCGCAGAAGGCGGGGTCGTGGTGCAGTACATAGGCAGGCACAGCCTCCACCGCCGCGTGGTCGCGGTGGGCGGGGGCGGTGGCTACCACCCCCACGACCAGGTCGCCGCACATCAGGGCGGCCCCGGACAGCCCACCCCACGGCGAGCCTTCGGCGCCCCACTCGGGTGGGTGGGCGGTGATGTCCATGACGTACCGGTCACGCATGATCCCGGTCCCTGGGTTGATGTTCCCGGAGAGTTGGGCGGTCTCGATCGAATGGCCTTGGCGTTGGACGAGGTCGGGGTAGCCCCAGGTGTGACACGGTGTTCCTGGTTGTTCGGTAACCAGCCGTCCCCATCGTGTGTGGACAGGGGGTGGGGTCCAGTTGGGGTCGGTGATCTCGACCAGGGCGGCGTCGTCGCGTTCGTGCGGGGTGCCTCGCCAGGCCACTCGGCCGGCGTAGGTGTGGTCGTCGGTGACGGTGAAGAACGAGACGTCGCCGCCGACCTGGGGGACGGCGTGGGCTGAGGTCAGCACCAGGCGGGGTGCGATCACACTTCCGGACCCGGTTCCGATGGTGCTGGTGATGCGGGCGATGTGCTCGGCCGTGGGCATCGGTGCTTCCTCAACAGGCGCGGGTCAACACAGGACAAGAGCAGCGGTGCGGACGGATTAGCGTCCGATACGTCCAGACCGGTCACCGGGGTCGGCGTGCTGTCGGGTGCTGTTGATGGACACGTCCCCGTTGGGGCTGGTGTTGCTGCGCGGGGTGAGGGTGAACGACACCCGGTGGGAGTGGGTGCGCCCGGCACCGGCCTCGGCTTCCCCGGAGACGATCCACGCGGCGACCTTGCCCTTGGCCTTGGCATCGACGCGGAAGGCGACCTCGAACTCCATCCCGATCGGCCCGACGTCGAAGGCCAGGTCGGCGTCCTCGGCCTGTTTGATGGCCTCGGTCAGTTCGTCGCGCAGGGTCTGGACAGCTTCGGTGAGCCGGAGTTCCACACGGTCTCCTTGAGTGGTGAGGGGCAGGAACTGGTGTACCGATCCTAGAAGGAGTGAAGGTGTCCTGGTGGGGTTTGTGTGTTGGTGGCCGTTCACGGCCACTGGTGCCAATTCCACGTGCCCGCTGGTGCTCCAGGAGACGGATGCTTTCGTCTCTTCTTCGTCATGCCCGGATGCGGAGGGCATAGGTGGGGTGGGGGGTGGTGGCCATGGTGTCGGGGGATGAAGCGTCGGTATTCAAGCGGTGTGGATGTCGGGCTGACCAAAAGAAGCTTCTGGGGCGGAGCTGTCCGAGGTTGGGAAGGCGTGGGCATGGGAGCTGGTACTTCCCGGTGGACCTGCCGCGTCGTGACGGGGTACGCAGGCGAGTCAGGCGAGGTGGGTTCGCCTCGAGTGGTGCGGCGAGTGTGGCTGCCTACCGGCTGGTGAATCCGTGTGCGGAGCAGAGGAGTGGGCGGCTGCTCACGGTGAGGCAGTGGCTGGGACTGGGCTCATGCACGGACATTCGGCGATTGACGGTGCGCAGTTACCTGGTGTTCATCAGTATCAAGGGAGGCGGCCTGGCCCTGGGCCGGCTGAGCCGCCTATTCCGGAATCTGCACACGGAGAGCGGACTGCCACCGGTACGGCTGCACGATTTGCGGCATGGCGCGGCCACGTTCGCGCTGGTGGCCTGGGTGGACCTGAAGACGGTGCAGGCGATGCTGGGACACGCGAGCATCGTGTTGACCGCGGACACGTACACGAGTGTGCTGCCCAAGGTCGCCCACGAGGCGGCGGCGCTGGTGCTGCGCGATGCCCGGTCGGCACCATGCGCTCCGACATCGAAGGAATCGGATGGGGCCCACACGGGTCCCACCACGGCAACGCCTGCCGGGGATCGGTGGGCGTTGTTTTAGATGGGAGCTGGTAGGGGCCCAAGGGGATCGAACCCCGAACCCGCGGATTAAAGTCGGCGGGATGGCGGGGGTTTCGCTCCGCTATGTAGTGATTCGTTCCGGCCTGTCCGGGCGCTGGCGTGCCACCGGAGACCACGGAAGTCCACCGTTGAACAGGGGGTTCCGGAACACCGGAGCTGCAACGGAGCTAATCCGGGCCCCTCAAGAACGCAGACAAAATCCGCTGAATCCTCGAAGTCGCCCTGCCTCAAGCTCTACATGGTGCTCACGAGAGCGTGGTAACCAACGCAGGTGTGCCCCGGAGAGATTCTGGGGTCTTTACTGCGCGAATGGGGGTGAGTCTGACCAGTCTCTCCCGGCTCGTGCAAGTTGTACCAGCGAACCGGACGAGCCGGACACAAGTCGCCTGAACCTGCGGTCAGTGACGAGACCTGCAGCGCGAGGGTCACGCCTGCTCCACGCCGCAGCTCCAACGGTCGTTGTCGTGGGAACACATGCCGGTGCGTCAGTGCTCGCTGGTAGAACAGCATTATGACGAATCAGCCTGAACCTTCGAGACACCAGAAGGTCAGCGCGGCAGCGCAGCAGATGCTGGCGCTCGGCGAATCGGGTCGCTTTGAGTTCAAGCGTGATGTTGACGCCGTATCGGTTGGCCTGCTTGCTGCTCTCGCCAACTGGGTCGCCGCTGATCCGGCTCGCCAGGTTGCCCACCTTCTTGTCGGCGTGGATGAGGTCGAGGACGAGACCACAGGCCTGGTGTACGGGCGACCGTTCGGCTTGTCGAAGGGTCTCGACAAGGCTGTTTCCCGGATCCAGGACGTGGCGAGCAAGACGCGACCTATCCCGGTCGATGCCTTCATCGTGGAGGAGGGAGTCCTCGAAGAGACGCCGTTTGTCCGAGTCGAGGTGCACCCGACTATGCCGCCGCATTTTGATGACCAGGGTCGGCGCCAGACTCGCCAAGGTCGGTCTACGAGGGCACTGACAGACGATGAGTTGTTGCGTATCTACCTTGACCGTGAAGCAGGAAGTTTTGCTGCGCGCTTCCGGCAGGTCAGCGACGAATTGCGCTCAGCTGTCGGTGCTGTGGGGAGCCAAGTTGATCAGATTGCTGAGGGGATCGAAAAGCACGTTTCCGCGCCGATCTTGGAGTTGACCAGCACCACCCACGAGGCCGCCGAGGCCGCAGAGTCCGCTTCGTCTGCTGCCGACTCTGCTGCTTCCTCAGCTGACTCCGTCTCCTATGAAGTTGAGCATGTGCAACGCCTGGTGCGCCAGCTTCGGGAAGTTGTGGAAGACATCCAGGACGACTCCACCCAGAATTTGGCGTACCGGGTCATACGGCTGCGGCGGAAGGTGTGGTGGAACTTCACTGTTGATACCTGGGAGCACAACTCGAAGCGAGCAGACGGTCTGGAGGCTCGGCTCCGTGACCTTCTTTCGGTCGATGTATCTCTCGATGCCGATCGCAACTTTTGGGAATTGCGAGTCTGGCAAGACCTGCTTAAGGACCGCCGCGCGCAGCGCGGTGAGCGGGGTACACAGAAATGGTGGGACGCGGCGATCCGCGAAGTCGTCTCTTTCATGGAGAATCCTGCGTACGCCGCGCCCGAACTCCCGGATCTCCGCAGTGCTCTCAAGGCCGATTTCGACCACGAGGTCGATCACCCCGAGAGCGCGACGAATGTGTTCGGTGGACTGTTGGAGAACTCGTGAGCACCGCTCTAGGCATCCGTTGTTCCCCAGCGCAAGCACGAACCGTGCCAGCGGAAGCCTTCACAGCAAGTCCTTCGTATGCGCCCACACCCTCATGCGATGTACATCGAATCGCTGGGATATCGAGACGCCGCTCTCTCCGTTCGCCCGGGCAGTTCGGATAGCGTGGTGTTTCCTGTGTTTTTCGGATCACTGTCAAGGAGGGCGCGCTCCGACTTTGGTGGTGCCGAGGAACCAGGCGATCGAGGGGATGGGCATGACGGATCCTGCTGGTGTCGCACAGCGCGAGGAGATCCGCGTCGAGATTGTTCGGGTCCATGAGAGCGCCGTGTTCTCCGCTCAGGGCCAGTTCGAGGCCGCCAAATTCTGGCGGATGCTCCACTGGGGCATCGGCGCGCTCACAGCGGGCCTTAGCACCACGGCAGCGGTGATCACGTTCGCTGCGGATGCCCAGATCTGCTCGGGCGTCCTGGCTGTGGCGGCGGCCATCGCGGCTGCGGTGCTGACCGGCACTCGCCCGGATAACCTCGCTCAACGGGCGCAGAACAGCGGCAACGCCTACACGACACTGCGCAATGATGCTCGGCGGCTGCGCCACATCGGGGTACCGGCTGACCCCGTGCCGGAGCTTCGAGATGCGCTGACCGAACTCGCCGCCCGCGCGTCCGAGCTGGATCACGCCGCGGATCCGATCCCACGCTGGGCGTACCGGCTCGCCAAGCGCAACATCGAGCGCGACGGTGGCCAGACCTTCGAGGCTGACCGCACATGACGGGGGCGACCGGGCAATCGACCCTGGTATCGATTATCCAGGCCATGACGCCTGATGAGGAGGCCCGGAGTACCGCCGCTGGCCACCGCGCCTCAATCGAGTCCTGGCTCAAGCAGGACCTGAGGATCATCCGCATGCGCGAGACCGGCTCATGGCACCACGGCACCGCGATTAGCGGCAGTAGCGACGTCGACTACTTCGTGACGATGCCAAGCACCAGGCCGACGGACTCATGGACTGCTCTGGAGACCGTGCGCGCGTCGCTCGCCCGGGGCCTCACCGATTGCTGGGTGCGCATCGACCGCCCTTCCGTGCGTGTGACCTACTTCGACGGCGGACCTGCTGTGGAGATCACACCGGCGTACTACAAGGCAACCGACGACTACGACATCCCAGACCCCGCAGGGACGGGTTGGATCCGCAGCAACCCCGCCGTCCACCTCAACTACGTCAACCGTGCCCAGCGTGATACTGATGGCAAGGCGAAGGATTTGATCCGGCTGGTCAAGACGTGGAAAGCGTGGAACTCCGTGCCGATCTCCTCGTTTTATCTCGAGATGCGCACAGCACAGTACGCCTTGGCGAACACGATCATCATTTACGACTGGGACCTCCGCAACCTCTTCAAGGGCCTGGCCGATGGGGACCTGCGTGAGATGAACGATCCCACCAACTACGGCCGGCGCATCGCGGCTGGGGCACACAGCCTCGCTGACTCGATCTCGGCGAAGTACGCGATCGAGGAGGCCGCTCATTTCGCTGCGCTCGCGAAGGACGCGTCCGATGCGGAGGATCACGCCGTTGCTGTCCAGCACTACGTCCGGCTCTTCAGCATGCAGCCTTAGCTCCATGTCTCGTATCGGGTGTGCTGGGGGCTCTGCTTTGTGCCTGCGCATGAATCAGGCCACTTAACCAGGATGATCAGATGAGGCCAGCCCAGTGCGGCTACTGCGGAACGAGTACCTCGCTAGCGAGCTGTTCCGCGTAAAGTTTCAGCCGGGTGTGGACGTCGTCGCGCTCGGAGGCCTGGATGATCTCGGCGCAGATCACCAGTTGGGCCAGGCGGCCGTGCTCGGTGTTCAGTACGTCACCGAACACCTCGCGCACCTTCGCGGCGGTGGCTGGGGCGGGCAGGGCGTAGGCCAGCAGGACGGCCGCGTCGTATCCGGCCGGGGCGGCTCCCCACCCCTCCCAGTCAAGGACTTCCAGCGGGGCGCGGGTCAGGTTGGCCCAGTGCAGGTCTCCGTGAGCCACTTCCCAGCGGTGCACGGTCAGGTCCTCTCCGGCCAGCTCGGGGATGAACCGGGGGATCCGGTTGATATACGCCTGCGTCATCACCTCCCGACCCGTTGGCACCGAGGTAGCGCGAACCTCTTCCAGGCAGGCGCGCAGGTTCTGCCACCACTGGACCTCCACCGGAGCCGTATCGGACAGGTCCGGCGTCGGTGAGAGAACCTGACCGCGAAGGCGCGTCCACAGAGTCGCTTGGAACGCGCCCTCCTCCTCTTGCCAAGCGTGCTCGCCGAGCATCACCGGGCGCGGGACCGCCTCACCGAGCAGCGCGTCCGCGAGCGCGGCGCCTTCCCAGATCTTCCCCTCCGGCCGAGGCACGACCATCAGCCGCAGCCAGGCCGGGAGCCCATCGGCCACGGTCACCGGGCCGCTCAGCGTGCGTCCGCCCACCCCGGAATGCAACGAGACCTCAGCAGGGGCGCAGACTCCGAGATGTTCGGCCGCCTGGTGCCATTGCCTGGTCAGGTCAGGGGGCAGGTGGGTCGAGGAGGTCACAGAGTTCCTTGAGTCGGTGTTCGGGCACAGGTTCACGGATCGCTTCGGCGGCCTGCGCGTAGTGCGTGCTGTTGGTGGTACTGATCAGGACCCCTGTCAGGCCTGGCGCTGACGCGGCGACCTTCAGCGCGACCTCAACGGGGCCCGCTCCGGGCTGCACCGATTCGGCCAGCTTCGGGGTGATCAGCGGCAACAGTTCGCCGCCGTGGAAGGGGGCCGAGGCCCACACTCCCAATCCTGCCTGGCTGGCCTGGGCGATGGGGCCGCTTCCTTCCAGGCTCTGGCGGACGGGGGCGATCTTCACCATGGACACAGGGAGCTGGATCGCGCGGAGCCCGTTCTCGGGTCGGCCTGCGGCTTCCTCAGCGAGGCGGAGCAGGTCGGCGACGGTGAAGGCCCCGGTGTCGAACCCGCTCCAGGTGGCAACGCCGTACCCGCCGATGGCCCCCGAGGCGTACAGCTCCTCCAAGACGACGAAGGCGGACCGTAGGCGCTGGTGGAGGTCGCCCCGCTCTTGGTGGTGGTGTTCGGGGTTGTGCAGGTACACCAGGTCGGGCCTTCGCCGGAGTTCGGTGCGCGACATGGCGACCTGGTAGCGCACGTAGTCGGGGGCGATGCTGTGCCCGAGCTCGGCATCCTCCCGGGAAAGTGCGCCGCTGGTGAGCGCCACCCGGGCCTGGCCACCGGTCATGTAGCCGACCTTGGTGGAGAGGCGGAGCCGGGGATGTTCACGCAGCACGGGCGCGATCGCGGCTTGGTGCGAGCCGCCTCCGTACACGGGTGCGGTGTCGATGAGGGGGCATCCGGCCGAAGCCGCGATGCTCACCGAGGTGGCGGCGTCGCGGCTCCGGTAGGTCCCCATGCCGAGGAGGGTCATGCGGTGCCTTCCCAGGCCAGCGCACCATCGTCCATCAACCTGCGTAGCAGTCCCAGAAGCGCCTTCTCCGAGATGTCGGGCACCAGCTCGTGCAGTTCCTTCACACAGGTGGGCCCGTTGCGGTTCAGGTGGGCGATCGCCGGGGCGGCCTTGGCCGAGAGGCGCCAGCGTCGTCCCTGCGCGGCGTAGACCACTTCGTCCCCCGCCTGGGTGTGTTCGGAGGTGACCGTGCCTCGCGGGGAGGCGAACCGGACGACGGAGGACAGCGTCAGGTCGCCGGTGACCGCGACCGGCAGGCTGAACACCGGACGTGCCGCAGAGGTCTCGTCCTGGCTTCGCCAGTATTCCTCCACCACCTCCGGAGAACGCAGGCGGTCCGACACCAGCTTGGAGATGCGCCGGACCCAAAGCGCGTGCTCATCAGACGCACGCGGAACGTCGGCCCTGATCTCGTCATGCTCGACCAGGTCGTTGACCATCCAGCGCAGGAAGCTCACCCCGGTCGTGGTCACCAGACCGCAGGTGAGGTGCAGGCTCGGCTCGCCTTCGGAGGCGGCGACCGCGTGCCAGCATCCTCGGGGGACGTGCAGGATGTCCCCGGGGCCAGGACGAACTCGTCGATGATCTCCGTGGGTTCCTTTTCGGCGAACTCGACGTCGTCATGCAAGGGGGCGAGACGGGTGTTGCCGTAGATGCGCCACCGTTTGCGCCCCGACACCTGAAGAACGATGACGTCGTGGTCGTCCCAGTGGACTCCGAAACCCTCCCTGCTGGTCCAGGAGGCGTAGGCGTTGACCTGGATTCCGGTCCTGAGCCAGGCCTCCAGTTCGCTGATGAGCCGTCCGATCGGCAGGTGCATCTCGTCGATGGCGTCCAGAACCAGCGTCGCGCCCTCTTTGAGCTGCTGCTGGAACAGGTGAGGGACGGGCTGGTTCCAGTCGGGCATCCGTCGGTACTGCCGAAGCCGGGTGTAGGAACCGGCGTCAACGACCCCTCCTGCGGCGAGCCGCATCCTGGGGGAGTCGAGCCTCTGGTGTGCGAGCAGTGTGTTCAGGTCCGACCAGTTCAGCAGGTCGGCGAAGGCCTCTCGTTCGCCTTCGCCGGCCGGGTAGCGGCGGTGTTCGCGGCCGAGCACCTGGGCGGGGAACTGGTCCCCGCCCAGACGGCCGCTGATCAGGTCAGCGGTCAAGGTGTGCTCCTAGTACAGGCCGTTGTCGTTGGTGTCGCCCCTGCCGGTGCTGCCCCCGTCGGAGGGCTGCTCGGCGCGGGACCGGACGGCCGCGATGTCCTCCACCGCGAGGACCAGCTCGTCGTCGGCGTACTGCGTGGTGCTGTCCATCAGGATCTCCTCATACCTAGTTGGATTCGGGGGTGCGCTCTGCATGGGGCGGTGCTCGTGCTCGGACCATGCGTCCCTTCCTGGGCTTCGCGCTGCTTCCCTGCCTGGGCAGTGGTGGTTTCTCAAGACCGACCGGGGTTCAGGCGCTTCTCGGTCGCGGCATCCACGTATCGCTGGGCCAGGGGCCTCGCCCCGCTTCGGCGGCGTTCAGGCTCCTGCCGTGACCGGCTTCGTCATGCGGGAGAGCTCTTCGACGTCGGCGTGGGCTCCGATCGACTCGGCCAGACCGACGATGTCCTGGAGTACGAGTTGAGCCTCGTTGGGCCGTCTGATTCCTCGAAGAGCGGTCACCAGGCTCCGGCCCGTGCGGACCTGTTGGTAGACGTCGCCGGTGACGCGGAACCAGTCGTAAGCGTGCTCCAACGACTTGAGCGCCTGATGGTGGTCCTGTTCGGCGAGGTAGGTCTCACCGACGCGACGCGTCGCGAGAACCACGCCCCGCTCCCGTGCTTGCCCGGAGAACATGTCCCGGGCCATGGAGGCGTGCTCGCGGGCCTTGGACGGGTTGCCCTTCTTCATCTCCACCATGCACAGGGCTTCCAGGCAGGAGGCCTCCCCCAAGACGTGGCGCCCCTTGATCCAGAGGGCTCGCGCCCGCTGGAGGTAGGCCTCGGCGACGCCGATGTCCTCCAACCAGATGTGGCACTCACCCAGACCGGCGAGCATCCGAGCGTGTGCGGTGGGACCGCACCCGCGGGCGGACTCCTCCGCGACCTCGTGCGAGATCCTCCAAGACCGGAAGTCCTTGCGAACGCGGAAGAAGGACTGTGTGGACTCGGCGTACTGCCAGGACTCCTCGTGGCGGCCGAGGGCGTTCGCGATGCGGATGCACCCTCGGATGATCGAAGCGGAGGAGTCCATCCACTGGAGCGCGTCTTCGTAGGAGCGGAACACGCTGCCCTGCTCAGCAGCGGAGTAGTCCGCGAGCCGCCACCGGCGGGGATTGATCCTGTGGTCGGCCTCCTGCGCAATGGGCAAGTAGGTGTCGATCAGCTCGCCGGTCACTCGGTCGGTGTCGTCGAGGGTTGGGGCACTCACCAGGGTCCTTCCGGGTCGTTGTGGCTGGTGGGCGCGGCGGTGCGGGGCGCGCTTTGCAAAGGGGAGGAGCGCTCACCGCTTACGGGGGCGGCTTCACCGCACCGCCGCGCCGGATCGTGAGGTGTACCGAGGCGGGGATTCTCAGGGGCTCGTGTTTCACCAGCGGCGAAGGTCAGCGCGGTCGATGACCGCCCAGACGGTCAGGGGTTCGCCCCTGACGCCTATGACCCCGGTCCGTCGGCTGAACGCCTGCACCAAGGTCAGCCCCCGGCCGTGCTCAGCGTTCGGGCAGTTCCCGCTCCAGTCGGGGAAACCGGGCCCGCCGAACACCTTGGGACCGGAGTCGGTGACGGCGATCCGAATGCGGGAGACGTCGAGGAACGCGATCCGAACGGTGACGAGTCCCCCCGGTTCTCCGGACGCGCTGTGATCGAGCGCGTTGGTCACGAGTTCGCTCACGACGATCTCCAACCCGGAGGCCTCGTGTCGGGGTAGGCCGGTGACCAGACGCACCCAACGCCGTGCCCCGGAGACACAGAGCTTCGTGGATGAGCTGAACACCGAGGCGTGACGGCGTCCCCGCGTCTTCCTCAGCTCACCGGTTGAGTAGCCGGACAGTCGTTTGGGCAACGGCGGCACTGTTGCTGCGAGCAGTTCGCGGACAGCCACTTCAACCACTTCCAAGGTGTTTCTCCTCTGGGCTCCCGTGGTCCTTCGCGTGGTGCCACGTTTAGGTGACCAGTGGATTCGTCATGATGACGACCTTGATGCGAGTGGTTCGAGTGTGTCTATACTCTTCACTCTTTCCTCAAGTTCGTTGTAGAACTTGGAGGGGATCGAATCCTGGTTGATTTCCTGCCGAAGCTCCTCTCAAGGAGCCGTTGAAACCACCAATAGGAGCACGAATGGGCCTGAAAAGGATCAGCCCCGCTTGGGAGAAATACGGCTCTGACGTGCGTAAGTGGAGGAAAGCGACAAGGCTTACCCTCAAGGACCTATCGCCCAAGGTGGGTTTGTCCGAGTCGTCCCTCTCCTACATCGAGAACGGCAAGATGGCGCCGCAGCAGGACCACGCCGAAGCCATCGACGACACACTCGGAGCCGAGGGGAAGCTCATGCTCTCCTGGGACAAGTGCCGGGGCGAAGGGCTTGTCCCCACCGGTTTCCGAAAGACGGTCGACCTTGAGAAGGACGCTCTGGAACTGCGCTTCTACAACCCCGTGCTCGTGCCTGGACTCCTCCAGACAGCCGAATACGCGCGTGCCCTGTTCGTGGCGGATCTGCCCCAAGCGGACGAAGTCAAGATCGAAATGCTCGTTGAACAGCGCATACGCAGGCAGAAAATATTCAACCGAGTTGAACGGCCGATAGTATGCGTCGTCTTGGAGGAGTCGGTCCTCCGCCGTGGCGTAGGCGGCCCATCGGTCATGTCCGCGCAGTTGGATCACATCGCGGCTCTGATGGAGAAGCGGTGGATCCAGTGCCAGGTGCTACCTCGTAACGCGCCCAACCAGCCGGGGCTCGCTGGCGGCTTCCGAGTGATGGTGCTCGAGATGCAGACGCTCGTGGCTGCGGAGCACGCCTTCGACGAGGTACTGATCGACGAGTCGGAGCAGGACCTGATTCGTAGGGCCGTCAGCGTCTACGGGAGACTTCAAGGAGAGGCCCTGTCCCCCCACGACAGCCTGGACCTCATCCGAGATTTGCGACGAGCGGGAGAATCATGAGCCACCGTACTTGGCACAAGAGTTCCTACAGCGGTAGCAGCGGTGCGGAGTGCGTCGAGGTCTCGGAGGGAGAGACCGTGCTTGTGCGCGACACCCAGAACAGGGAGCTCGGGCACCTCAGCTTCACCCCGGCGGCGTGGGAGACCTTCCTGGGCGACGTGAAGGCCGAACAACGCCGCGCCTGACGGAGCGAACACGCCGGGGACCGCTCGGAGCATTTTCCGGACTCAAGAGCAGACGTACTTGCGTTCGATGCTTCAGGGTGAGTGCGCGATCATTTGGACCATGACTTCCATGCCCCCACCCGAGACCACCACTGCTGAGAACGGTCGGATCAAGGTGTGGTACCGGTTCGTGCCGCGAGAAGGCTGGCTTCCTCATGACACTGAGGGGTTGTGGGCCACGCGACTGAGCTGCGATACCGCCCGCCTGGAGAACGTCCCCTTCTTGCAGGACGGAGTGGCCGAGGGCGAGATCGTGCGGTTCGTGACGGACGCCGATGGCCTCCACTGGGCGAGGGAGCGGGTTGAGGCATCGGGTAACTGCACCATCCGGGTCCTGCCCGTCCCCTCCGGCCCGCTGGGGCGAAGCGCTCGGGCTGTGCACGAGCTGCTGTCACCGTTTGGTCTGGGTGGTGAGGTCTTCAGCGAGGAATTCCCGCTGGTCGCCTTCACCGTGCCCGCCGATGCAGACTTTGGCGGACTCAAGGCGTTGCTCGTCCGCGGCCAAGAGGACGGGTGGTGGCACTTCGAGGTCGCCTGTGCCACCGACGCGTGGCGCGACGGGTAGTCGCGCAGCCAGTAGCTCCTTCACCACGCTGCCTCCCACACTACGGCTCTGGGGTACCGACCACATAGGTCGAGGCCGGAGGCGGAGCGCCGCTCCTGGGAGACGCGGAACTGGGGCTGTCCGAGGCTCGCGGAGCGAGATACTCGGCGAGGCGGAGTCATAGGCGAGACTGGGGAGCGCGCATGGAGCGAAAACCGGCTCCCGGACGCGCGAAAACCCCAGGTCGAGAGCACGTTGAATACGCACTGACCTGGGGTTTTGCTGGTGAGCCCCCGGGGGATCGAACCCCGAACCCACGGATTAAAAGTCCGTTGCTCTGCCGATTGAGCTAGAGGCCCGTGACCGTGGTCCTGGATCCTTGGCCAGACCACAACCGCAGACAACTGTACCGCAGCGCGGAGGGTTCCCGATGTCCTGCCAACGCCGACGGAGCAACGGATTCGCTCCGGCTCGGAACCCGAGCGCCATCGCCTTCGCCTTCCCTGGCCCGCCTGACGTCGACCTCTCGTACGTACGACCCCCGCGGGACCGAGGCCCCGCGCCCCGCCGAGGGAAGAGCGTGTACGGGGCCGGTGATCCGGGCGGGTGGCCGCGGTGCCTTTGGGGGTCGGCCTCCAGGAGTTCGGGGGTCGATTCCTCCCGTCCCCTGACCGGCACCAATACCCTTGAGGCATGCCCGAAGACCGGCGACGGGCACCCCTGAGCAGCGAGCTCGCCCAGCGGGTGGTCGACCTCATCGCACCCACGATCAGCCACAACATCAACGTGATGGACGAGCACGGGACGATCATCGCCTGCCTCGACCCCTCCCGCGTGGGCAGCCTGCATCGGGGCGCCCAACGTGCCATCTCCGAGCGGCGCAGGGTCCTGGTCACCACGCCCGAACCCGACACCTCCGACCGTCCCGGCGCCAACGAACCCCTCTTCATCAACGGAGAGCTACGCGGCGTGGTGGGGGTGACCGGCAGCCCGCACGAAGTCGAACCCCTGGCCCGGGTGGTCGCGCTGACCGTCCAACTCCTCATCGCCCAGGAGCTCGAACAGGACGCGGTGAGCCGGCGGCACACCGAGGCCCGGGACCTCATCGCGTCCTTGAGCTCCGGCACCACCCGCGGCGAAGACGCCCTGGCCCGCCTCATGGCCGCCGGGCTCAAACCACCGTGGTCGCTGGCCCTGTGGACGGCGCACACCCCACGGCAGGACGGCGGCGCCTCCCCACCATCACCGGCCGAGACCGCCGTGACCAGGGTGAACGGCAAAGGATCCCGACGAGCCGCGGTACTGCACGGCGCCCTGTGGGTGATCGGTTCGGGCCGCACGCCGGCACCGAACGGTCTGGGACTGTCCTCCAACAGCCGCCACACACAGACCCCGTTGACCGACGACGTCGAGACCCTCCTGTCCTACGCCGAGGAATCCCGGGCACTGTGCCGGTACGCCGCCCTACTCCCGAGCCTGGAGGAGCCCGAAAGCTGGTCCCGGGAGGTCGCGGTGGCGGTGGCCCACCTGCCCCGCCGTTCCCTGACCCGGATGGCCGCGACGGCCACCCCACTGACGAAGGGCCAGCGCCGCACGGTCGAGGCCATGGCGTCCTCCGCCTCCATGCGCGAGGCCGCCGACACGATGTACGTCCACCGCAACACCCTGCTGCAACGAGTGGAGCGGATCCGGACCACGACGGGGTTGGACATCCGTCGCCCGGATCACCTGACCACACTGCACATGTGTCTCTACGCGGAGACGGCACTGGGCATTTAGCACATAGACCCCGAACAAAGGCGCAGGAAGACTGGGCGCTACGCCGTCGAAATGCACCGAACGGGATTCTATGATCTGCGTCATGTCCAAGGAGTTGCACGAACATGACGAGTCGGCCGTCGCACGCGTCGCGGTGATCCCCGACTCGTTCAAGGGCAGTGCGTCCGCCGTCGAGGTGGCCGAGGCCATGGCCCAAGGTGCCCGTGAGGCGTTCGCCGAGCAGGACCTGGCCGTGACCGTCCACACCCTGCCCTTCGCCGACGGCGGCGAAGGCACCCTCGACGCCCTGCTCGGCGCCTGGGGCACCGACGCCCTCACGGTGGAGACCACCGACGCGCTCGGTCGCCCCACCCGCGCCCGATTCGGCGTCTCCGACGACGGCCGGACCGGCGTGATCGAGGCGGCGGAGGCCAACGGCCTGCCCGGTGTCTCCGACGTCGAGCTCCGACCGCGCGAGGCGAGCAGCCGGGGCGTGGGCCGCCTGGCCACCGAACTCCTCGACCGCGAGGTCGAGGAGATCCTGCTGTGCATCGGCGGTTCCGCGTCCACCGACGGCGGCACCGGCATGCTCGGCGCACTCGGGGCGCGCTTCCTGGACGCTGAGGGCTCTGAACTCCCCGACGGGGGCGGCCACCTCCAGAACCTGGCCGACGTGGACCTGTCCGGGCTCGACCCGCGCGCCCGCGAGGTCCGGTGGCGGATCGCCTGCGACGTCACCAACCCGCTGGTCGGAGAACGGGGCGCCGCCGCCGTCTTCGGACCGCAGAAGGGCGCCGGCCCGGAGGACGTCGAGGTGCTCGACGCCGGGCTCGGCCGGCTGGCCGACGTGCTGGCCGATGTCACCGGCTCGTGCCTGCGAGACGTGGAAGGCATGGGCGCCGCCGGCGGTATGCCCGCGACCCTTTCCTCGATCCTGGGCGCCGAACTCCTCCCGGGTTCTCGGATGGTGGCCGAGGTGCTCGACGCCGAACGGCTGCTGGGCGCGGCCGACCTGGTCCTGACCGGTGAGGGCCGGTTCGACAGTCAGTCCCTCGGCGGGAAGGTGGTCGACGCGGTGCGCCGACTCACCCCCGCCCACGTGCCCGTCGTGGTGATCGCGGGCAGCGTGTCGGTCACGGCGGACGAGCTCCGCCGTTCAGGGGTCACCGCGGCCCTCTCCATCGCTCCGGGCCCCCGGACGCTGGAGGAAATGCGGGACGAGGCCCTCCCGGAGATCACCTCGACGGCCTACCAGTGCTGTCGTCTCCTCACCCACCCCGGACCCCCGAGCACCGTGCGACCCGTGCCGGGCACCACTAAGGAACCACGACCGTGACCGATCTCCTCATCCTCGTTCTCCTGGTGGCGGGCATCGTGCTCGTCACCGCTCGTTGGAAGGTCAGCCCCTTCCTCGCCCTGATGGGCGCCGCCATCCTCGGTGCCTTCGCCTTCCGTCTGCCGCTGGCGGACATCGTCACGACGGTGACGGAGGCGTTCGGCGGCACGCTCGGCAACATCGGCCTGGTCATCCTGTTCGGCACCATGATCGGTGTGATCCTGGAGCGCTCCGGCGCCGCGATCGCGATGGCCGAGGCGTTGATCAAGGTGATCGGCACCCGGTTCCCGAACCTGACGATGTCCCTGATCGGTTACATCGTCTCCATCCCGGTGTTCTGCGACTCCGGTTACGTCATCCTGAACTCGCTGCGCAAGGCCATCACCGTGCGCACCGGGGTCTCCGCGCTGGCCACCTCGATCGCGCTGATGACCGGTCTGTACGCCACGCACACGCTGGTGCCGCCGACCCCGGGTCCGCTGGCCGCCGCGGAGAACATCGGCGTCACCGACAGTCTCGGGCTGATCATCGCCCTCGGTCTTCCGGTGGCGGCCGTGGCCGCGATCGCCGGTCTGATCTACGCGAGCACCTTCGCCCGCAAGGAGTTCACCCCGATCCCCGCCTCCAGCGAGGAGGAGATCGACACCCGCTCCTACGACGAGCTGCGTGAGAGCTACGGCAAGCTGCCGAACGCCTTCCTCGCGTTCCTGCCGATCCTGCTGCCGCTGCTCCTGATCTGCTTCGGTTCGTTCGTCAAGCTCCCCTCGCAGCCGCTCGGCGGCGGCACCCTGTTCGAGGTGGCCTCCTTCCTGAGCACCCCGGTGATCGCGCTGATCATCGGCTTGGCCGCCGCGTTGACGCTACTGCGCGGCAACGGGAAGCTGACGAGCTTCAACGAGCAGATCAACGACTCGGTGACCATCGCCGCCCCGATCCTGCTGATCACCGGTGCCGGCGCGGCCTTCGGTGCGGTGCTGGCCGCCTCCCCGCTGACCGACTTCCTCGCGGACAACCTCAGTGGCCTGGGCATCGGCCTGGCCGTGCCGTTCCTGATCGCTGCGGCGCTCAAGACCGCGCAGGGTTCGTCCACGGTGGCGATCGTCAGCACCTCGGCGCTGCTCGCCCCCATGCTCGGTTCGCTGGGCCTGGACTCCACGATGGGCATGGTGCTGTCCGTGCTCGCGGTGGGCGCGGGCGCGATGGTGGTCTCGCACGCCAACGACTCCTACTTCTGGGTCGTCTCGCAGCTCAGCCGCATCCCGGTGGCGACCGCCTACCGGACCCTCACGGTGGCGACGGCCATCGAGGGCCTGGCGGCCTTCGCGACGATCATGCTCCTGAGCGTCTTCCTGTTGTAGGAGAGAGGACCGTGGGGCCCGGGTGGTGATCCACCCGGGCCCCTTTCGCTTGTCCGCATGCGGTCACGCCGATGGTCTTGAAGGTGTTCCATCCACCGACCTATAATCCTGAACAGCGTTCAAAGATACATGCGAGAGTCGGGGGACCGGGATGACAGTGGGTAGCGCGGCAGGAACCGCCACCAAGAAACGACTACTGGCGCCGGACTTCGCCCGGGGCTCGATGCTGCTGATGATCGTGCTGTCGAACACGGCGCTCTTCCTCTACGGGGGCACCCACGAAGGATCCGTCAACTTCCCCGACCCCACCACGGCGGCGGACAGCGTCACCCAGTTCCTGATGATCGCGCTGCTGGACGTGCGCTCCTACCCGCTCTTCGCCTTCCTCGTCGGGTACGGGCTCGTGCAGGCCCTCAACGGCCGCTTGGCCCGCGGCGCCTCGAACTCGGAGGCGCACGCCGTCATCCGGAGCCGCAACCGGTGGCTGCTCCTGTTCGGGTTCGTGCACGCGTCCCTGTTCCTGGGCTCGGAGGTGCTGGCCGCCTACGGGATCATCGGCCTGGTCCTGTGCTCCCTGTTCCTCGGCGGAAGCGAACGGCGGCTGCGCGGCGGGATCATCGTCGGCGTCACCCTGCTGTCGTCGGTGTTCGTCCTGGCGGTCGCCACCCTGGTCACGCTCCTGGTGGTGGACCCGTCCGGTCCCACCATGGCGACGCCACCGGACGAGTTCGGCGGGCTCAACGGCAGCGGCGAGGAGAACTACCTGGCCTCGATGGTGGTCCGGCTGATGTCGTGGGTGTCGCTGCTCTTCATCAACTCGTTCGGCGTGGTGCTGCCCACCGCGATGCTCATCGGGTTCTGGGCGGCTCGGAACCGCGTCATCGAGGAACCCGAGCGCCACCACCGGCTGCTGCGCAACACCGCCCTCTTCGGTATCACCCTGGGTCTGTCCGGGTCGCTCCCGGCGGCCCTGCACCACGTGGGCGCCTTCGAGGTCGCACCCTTCTACGGGCTCTCCAGCGCCGTCTTCGGCGGGATGGTCTGGACCAGCGGTCTGGCTCAGGGCCTGGGCTACGCCGCGCTGTTCGTCCTGATCTCCACCCGGTTGGAGCGCCGGGGCCGGCCCCCGGTGGTCATCACCTCCGTGGCGGCCCTGGGCAAGCGTTCGCTGAGCGGCTACCTGACCCACTCGATCATCATGGCGCCGATGCTGTCCGCCTGGGGTCTGGGGCTGGGCGGCTGGTTCACCAACTCCACGATGGCGCTGTACGCCATCGCGTTGTGGCTGTTCACGGTGGTGATCGCCACGCTGATGGAGCGCCGGGGAGTGCAGGGACCCTTCGAGCGGCTGCTGCGCCACCTCACCTCCCGAAAGGCGCCGACGCGGGTCACCGTCGGGGGGTGACCGGTGCCGCGTCGGTCGGGGTCCACCCGTGACGAGGCGGTCCTTGGCCGACGCGGCGCTAGATTGGGCTGATGGTCATGACACCTGGAACGGAACCGGCCCGGGGGCCCGAGGGCCCGGGTCGACGCACCCCCGGGCCCCGTCGACGCTTGTCCACCGAGCTCATCGTGGACACCTCCATCGAGTTGGTGAAGGCCGACGGACTGAGCGCGCTCACCATGCGCGCCCTCGGCGAACGTCTGGGGGTGGCTCCCGGGACCCTGTACACCTACGTCAAGGGGCGCCAGGCCCTGGAGTCCCTGATCCTGGACACGGTGGTGGCCCGGGACGGACTCCCCCACGAACACCCCGGCACCTGGTTCGAGAAGCTTCAGGCGTGGGCCCGAAAGGACTGGGTGACCTTCCGGGAGGATCCGTGGGTGCTGGAGTTGCGCCTGTCCGTGCGCGAGTACGGCCCGTCCATGCTGACCTGGCTGGACTCGGCACTGCGGATCTTCGATGGCACCGACCTGGGCGCGCAGGCCCGGCTGGACATGATCGACACCTTGGACGCCTACGTGCGCGGGGCGGCCACCGTCGCCGTGCAGTCCGCCTTCGCGGAGGGGGTGGGCGACCCGATGAGCGACCGGGGTCAGGAGATCGAGGCGGCCTACCGGAACTCCGAGACCCTTCAGTGGGCCCTGGCCGAAGGGGGGATCCTGTTCGGTGGAACGGGGTTCGAGTTCGGACTGCGTTCCCTGATCGCCGGGTTCCGGGCCATCGCCGAGGAGGAACCGGCCGCCCGAGAGGACCGGTGAGTCTCAGGGCCGCCAGTCCCGGTTGATCCGGTGGAAGAGGTGGTGGTCGCGCCACTTCCCGGCGATGCGCAGGTAATCCGGGGCGACACCGAACCGGGTGAAGCCGTTGCGCTCCAGCACGCGTTGGGACGCGGTGTTCTCCGGGAGCGTCTCGGCCTGGAGTCGGTGCAGGTTCAGCTCGCCGAAGGCCCGTTCGACCGCTTCGGTGACCGCCTTGGTGGCGATGCCGCGCCCGTTGCTGTCGGCCGCCACCCAGTAGCCGATGGCGGCCGATTGCAGTCCCCCGCGGGTGATCCCGCTCAGGTTGAGCCTGCCGACGATACGCCCATCGTCGACGATCACGAGCGGTAGGCGCCGTCCGTTCCCATGGTCGGCGAGGGCGCTCCCCAAGAGTGCGCGCTGCACGGGAAGGGTGAAGTGGTCGTCGTCGTGCAACGGCTCCCAGGGAGCGAGGAACCTCCGGTTGCGGACCAGCAACGCGGTCAGTTCCTCCGCGTCGTTCACCGTCACCAGCCGGGTCGTCTCCACGGGCGCTCCTAGGTCAGATCGCCGGCCCCTGGGTTCCGATGATCTTGCTCGTAGCGCCCATTTGGGCGCCCAACATGGCGCTGCGAGCAAGATCATCGGTAGGGAGCCCGGCGCTTGTCGGAACACCGGACTCTAGCGCCTGCCCTCAGGGACCGCCTTCTGACTCCGTGAGCAGGATGTCAGCCCTCTGCCTTCCAAGGGTGATAGCCGGAAGCGTCGGCGATCTGGGTCACCGGGATGACGGGCTGTCCGGAGTCGCTGAGCGCGACCTTCCAATCGCCGGCCTCCCAACGCAGATCGGTGGTCACCGAGGCGAAGACGCCGTTGCTGCCTTCGACCGCCAGGTCGATCCGAGATGCGTTGGGCGCATAGCCCTTGAGGTTGTATCCCACGATGGTCAACCGGATGTCGGCGTCCGACTCGGGAGCGTTGTTCTCCAGGTCTTCCAGGACCAGATCACGGCCTGGGCCTTCGGCGACCTGTTCCTCGTTCAGTTCTTGGACCAGCAGGGGGTCGGTACCCATCGCCATGACGTTGGCGGCGGCCATCAATGCCCCTTCCGGCGAGTGGGCGTAACACTGGCGAAAACCGCTATCGGTGATCTGTCCGGGGCCGACATCCGCCGAGGTGGGCGCGTGCATGGTCCCCACGAACTCCCACTCGACTTCGGGTGGGCTGTCGATCGTGGTGTGGTCTCCTCCCGGCAGGCCGCACATGCTTGCGTTCTCATCGGGAACGGTGGATGCCTCTGGAGAGGGAGTGGGCGTAGTGGCCGATTCAGCAATCTCCGTGGCGTTGTCTTCGGGCCACAGATTGACGACCACGACGACCAGAGCACAGATCACCGTCAAGGTCACCAACGCGGTCGAGACGATGAACAGGCGTGAGACGGTGACGGTTTTCTTACCGGCTTCGAACACAGGGGGATCCTTGGGGGTTGCCGGAGAGCAGGAAGGTGATCAGGCCGGTGGCCGAGGCCATCAAGCCGGCCCGGGCATCCACCGCCCTTTCCACACCAAAAACGAATAATACTGACGGCTATGACGCTCCGACGTCGAGGGGGCACTAAGCGCAATTAAGCCCACCTCGGGGCTCCCCGACATCCGTCTGCCTGCTCGCCGGCTCAAAAGCCACGCCAGGGCTTGACCAGGCGGTCGCACCCCCAAGGTCCTCCTTGAGGACGACGGTGGTCTCCTCCCACGGGTAGACGACTTCGACCCGGTCGGAGAACCACACTGCGACCGTGTCCAACGCGATCATCACCCATGACCTGAAGAAGACCTACGGAAAGCGGACGGTCGTCCACGATCTGCACCTGCGTGTGCCGCAGGGCTGTGTCTACGGCTTCCTGGGACCCAACGGTTCCGGGAAGTCGACCACGATGAAGATGCTGCTGTCGCTGGTGCGCCCCACCGCCGGCGAGGTCCACGTCCTGGGCCGCCCGATGCGACGTTCGACCCGCCGTGAACTCCTGGGCGAGATCGGTTCGCTGATCGAGGCCCCACCGGCCTACGGCCACCTCACAGGCGCCGAGAACATGCGGCTGGTGCGACACCTGCTGGACCTGGACCAGGGACAGGTCCAGCGAGCAGTACAAACCGTCCGCCTACAGGACCACCTCGACAAGCGTGTGCGCGAGTACTCCCTCGGGATGCGACAGCGCCTGGGCATCGCCATGGCGTTGGCCCGAGAGCCGCGCGTGCTGATCCTCGACGAACCCACCAACGGTCTCGACCCCGCCGGGATCGAGGAGGTGCGGGACCTGCTCACCCGGCTGACCGAACGGGGGATCACCGTGATGGTCTCCAGCCACCTCCTGGGCGAGATCGATCGGACCGCGAGCGTCCTGGGGATCCTGGCCGGCGGACGCATGCTCTTCCAAGGGACCCGGGAGCAACTGTTCTCCCGTTCCACCCCCGACGTACTCGTCGACACCCCGGAACCAGAGCGCGCGACCACCCTGGCCGGCCGATGGAACGCGGTCCGAGACGGAGACCGCGTGCGCGTCCCCGGACTCGACCACGCCGCCACCGCATATTTGGTGGATCGGCTGGTCCACGAACGGATCCCCGTCCACGGAGTGCGGCGGGAGGAACAGTCCCTGGAGGACGTGTTCATGGATCTGACCGGGGGGCGGGGTCTGTGACCGGTCGAGTCGTGGTGGCCGAGTTCGCCAAGATGCGACGCCTGCGCACCCTGCCCGTGCTCGCCGTCATGGTCGTCGGCGTGGTCGCTTTCTCCTCGTTGACGTTCACCGCCCCCGGTCTCCTGGACGCGGTCGACGATCCCCACGCGCGCCCCTGGCAGTGGCTGCTCGGAGGGCCGGCGTTGGCGGTGGCCCTGATCTCGCCCCTCCTCTTGGCGATCGTGGCCGGACGGCAGGTCGACATCGAGCACCAGGGCAACGGCTGGTTCCTCTCCCAGACCTCGGGGGTGACCGCGGGCGGGTTGTGCCGCGCCAAGTTCGTCGCCACGGGTTCACTGGTGGCCGGAGCGACACTGACACAGAGCGCGCTGGTGGCCGCCCTCGGTTGGTCGGTCGGTATCTCCGTCGACTTCCCCACGGGGCAGTGGCTGGGCCACACCGCCTCGGTCCTGGTGATCAACCTGGTGCTGCTCGCCTTGCACATCCTGCTGTCGGCACGCGTCCCCAACCAGCTCGTGAGCCTGGGTGTCGGTGTCCTGGGCACGTTCGTGGCCCTGACCGGAACCGGACTGCCCCCGTGGATCGGCCACCTGCTGCCCCCGTGGAGCTACTACGGGCTGGTCATACCCGTGGACCTGACCGAAGTCGGTGTGGTCGATCTCGACCCGCACCATCCGAGCGTGATCGTCCTGGGTGTGGTGGGCGGGGCCGGGTTTCTCGCCCTCACCCGGCTGTTCGACCGACAGGAGGCCCGATGACGAGAACGATCCGTGCCGAACTCGTCAAACTGCGACGCTCGCTGAGCTGGGCCGTGGTGGTGTTCCTGCCACTGATGGCCGTGGTCACGGGCGTGGTCAACACCCTCGTCTCCGGGCAGCCGCCGGGCGACGGTTGGCACACCCTGTGGATGCGGATCGTGGTCTTCTACGGTCTGTTTCCGTTGGCCGCGGGGGTGGCCGTGCTCGCCGCCCTGGTGTGGCGGGTCGAACACCAGGGCGGCAACTGGAACGCGCTGATGGGGCGCGTCACCTCCAGCCTGGACATCGTGGTCGCCAAGACGGCAGTGACGGCCGCGTTGACGGCGGCCCTTCAGATGGTCCTGGTGATCGGCGTGATCGTGGCCGGGAAGCTGGTGTTCGACCTGCCCGGGGGCCTACCGCCCCGATACCTCGCGGTCAGTGTGGTGATCGTCGTGGCCTGTCTCCCACTGGCCGCCCTACAGTCCGGCCTGTCCATGCTGATGCGGTCCTTCGCGGCCCCCGTCGCCGTGGCGCTGGCGGGGGCGACCGTCGGCACGCTCCTGCTACTGACCCGGTTGGAGACCCCGGCGCTGCTCCTGCCGTACGGCCTGGTGAGCCGGGTGACCCAGGTGGGGACCGGCGCCTTCGTCGACGATGGCTCGGTCGCCCTTCCCACGTTGGGCGTCCTTGTGGCCGTGGCCCTCGCGCTCACGGTCGCGCTGGTGGCCGGTGCGGCGGTTCTCCTGGACCGACGCGACGTCCACTGACCCGTCCCCCTCCACCAGGCTCGATCAGACCGACTTCGTAGGCCAGGACCACGCTCTGGACGCGGTCACGCAGGTCGAGTTTGGTCAGGATCCGGCGCACGTGGGTCTTGACCGTCGTCTCGGACACGTACAGTCGGCCGGCGATCTCGGAGTTGGAGTACCCACGGGCCATCAGCACCAGAACCTCCCGCTCGCGGGGCGTGAGGGAGTCCAGGGACCCGTGACGGTCCTCCTCTCCCCCGGGCAGGTGGTCGGCGAACCGATCGAGGAGCCGTCGCGTGGCGCTGGGGGCGACCACGGCGTCGCCGGAGTGAACGGAGCGGATCGCCGACAACAAGGCGGAGGACGGCGCGTCCTTGAGCAGGAATCCGCTCGCCCCGGCCCGCAGCGCCGCGTAGACGTACTCGTCCAGGTCGAAGGTGGTCAGCATCAGCACCCGCGGGCCCCCGGCCGTGGCACGGAGCCGGCGGGTGGCCTCCACCCCGTCCATGCGGGGCATCCGCACGTCCATGACGACGACGTCGGCCGCGACGGTCTCCAACAGACGCAGGGTCTGAGCCCCGTCCCCGGCCTGGCCCACGACCCGCATGTCGGGTTGGGAATCCAGGACCATCTGGAAACCCGTCCGCACCAACTCCTGGTCATCGACCAGGACGACGCGGATCGTCTCCCGGGGCTGCTCGTCCGGTGCGTTCACTGCTCTCCTTCTCTGCCTCTCGGCTCACCCGGTGTCGGAACGCAGCGGCAGTGACGCCACCACCTCGAAACCTCCGTCGGCGCGGGGCCCCGCGCGCACGCTACCGCCGTACACCGAGACCCGCTCGCCCATACCGATCAGACCGTGACCACCGTCGCCGTCCACCGCCGCGACGGCGGGCTCACCACCCCCTCCGTCGTCGCGGACGCTCAACTCCAGGGCGTCCTCGCCATAGCGCACACGCACCAGGACCCGGCCCACGTCGGGGCCGGCGTGCCTGAGCGTGTTGGTCAGGGCCTCCTGGACCACGCGGTATGCGGCGAGTTCCATCCCGGTCGACAGTTCGCATCTGCGTCCGTCGACGGTGTACTCCACCGGCAGGCCCGCTTCGCGTACCCGTTCGACCGCCTGTGCCACCTGCTCCAGGCCGAGCCGCGGTACGTACTCCTCCTCGTCGTCCTCTCGGAGGACGCCGAGTATCCCGCGGACCTCCGCTAGAGCCGACCTTCCGGTCGCCGCGACGGCCCCCAGGGCGTTCTTGGCACGCGCGGGGTCCTGGTCGATCGCGTACGTCGCGCCCTCGGCCTGGACCACCATCACGCTCAGGTTGTGCGCCACGACGTCGTGCATCTCGCGGGCGATGCGCTCGCGTTCCTCGGCCACCGCGACCCGCGCGCGAGCGTCCCGCTCCCGCTCCAGCCACCGCGCCCGTTCCTCCAGCCCTGCGAAGTGGCGCCGCCGCACCTTCGTGTAGAGCCCCACCACCCAGAAGAGCAGGATGAGACAGGAGTACAGGGCGAAGGCGTCCCAGTCGTCCCAACCGACGTACTCGGACCGCAGGAGGGCCACGAGGAGACCGGCTTCGACCACCACCAGCGCGACGGTCGCCCGGACCGGATCACTGAGTGACGCGACGGTGTACAGGGCCACCAGGAGCGCGAGGTCGGCGACGATCAACCCGACCGGCGAGAGCATCTGCACCGCGGCGACGACGGCGATGACCGTGAACACCGTCATGGGGAGGGTCCGCCGCAGCACCAAGGGCAGCAGGAGCGCGAACGCGAGGGCCGCGTAGACGGACGAGGGATCCGCGTCGCCGGCACCGAGATGGGCGCTCGCGGTCAGCAACAGAAGGGGAGCGACGCTGATCGTGTCGACCAGCACCACGTGTTCTCCCAGCCACTTCCTCACTCTGTCGAACACCCTCGACATTGTAGGTCCCGGTGCTTCGGCCGCCCCGGGGAAAAGAACTTTCCCGCTTCGGAGCCGCGTGAGAGGTTGGGCGCATGCCTGATCCTCGACGTGACCTGCTGCGCGACCAGTACGACATGACCTGGGCGCTGTTCGAGTACCACCTGGAACGCCTGGATCCGCAGGACCACCTCTGGGAGCCCGCTCCGCTCCGCTGGACCGTGCACCGACAAGCCGACGGTCGGTGGCACCCGGACTGGGCCGAGACCGAACCCGACCCGATCCCGGTACCGACCATCGCCTGGATCACCTGGCACATCGGCTGGTGGTGGTCGGTCACCCTCGACCACGTCCTGGAACGCCCGGTACGGGAACGCACCGAGGTGACCTGGCCGGGCGAGGAGCGGGCCGTGCCCTGGCTGCGCGAGTTGGGGGCGGAGTGGCGCGAGGCCCTCGAAGGGATCGATCTGGACGCTCCCACGGCCTTCCCCTGGCCGGAGGGACGGACCCGGGCGGACACGGCCTGGTGGGTCAACGCCGAACTCATGAAGAACGCCGCCGAGATCGGGCAGCTGCGGATGCTGCGGGCCGCCCGGGGGTGACTCGTCGGACCCTCGATCCACCTCGGCCCGGGATGGTCGAACGCGGCCACGTCGGCCGGGCGACCTCCGGTTTCGCACCCCGCCGCCCCAGGTGAACAAGGGCACAGCGGCGGTACGGAAGAAAACGCGGTGAACTATCGTCACTCAAGTGGGGACCTACCGGCGGGTATGAGGGGCCCTACGGCCCGTCCGTACCCGCCGAGGACGAACACCTGGAGAGTGCACAGTGCGACACCACACCCGGGCCGGGGGCGCCCGGCCGACCGCCGTGGAGCCACGGTGACCGCCGGGATCGAGGTGCGCGGCCTCACCAAGAGTCACCCGGGCGCACGCCCGGATCGCCCCGCGCTCCAGAACATCGACCTGGAGATCCCCCACCGCCAGTTCGTCAGCCTCATCGGCCCCAGCGGCTGCGGCAAGTCCACCCTGTTGCGCATCCTCGCCGGGTTGGATCACCCCGACACCGGACAGGTCTCCCTGCTCGGCCGGAGCCCGAAGCAGGCGAGCCGACGCAAGGCCATCGGCCTGGTCTCCCAGACCCCGGCCCTGCTGCCCTGGCTCACCGTCCGTCAGAACATCGCCCTGCCGGGGAAGGTCAACCGCCGCGCCGGTTCGGAGATCGACTCCCCCGACGAACTGCTGCGCGCCGTCGGGCTGGAGGAGGCCGCCGGCCAGTACCCGCACGAACTCTCCGGCGGCATGCTCCAACGCGTCGCCGTGGCCCGGGCCCTGGGCCTGCGC
The DNA here is from genome assembly GCF_053615935.1 of Nocardiopsis sp. NPDC055879. Taxonomy (NCBI): domain Bacteria; kingdom Bacillati; phylum Actinomycetota; class Actinomycetes; order Streptosporangiales; family Nocardiopsidaceae; genus Nocardiopsis; species Nocardiopsis sp. NPDC055879. The sequence goes on along the minus strand of NZ_JBSHCT010000018.1, from coordinate 9,540 downwards.
CCTGACGTGCTGCTGATGGACGAACCCTTCTCCGCCCTCGACGAGTTCACCCGCGAGGCCCTGCAGTACCAACTCCTGGGCCTGTGGCAGCAGCGGGCCACCACGGTCGTGTTCGTGACGCACTCCGTCCGCGAGGCGGTCGTGCTCTCCGACCGGATCGTCGTGATGTCGGCCCGCCCCGGTCGTATCCACGAGGTCCTCGACGTCGACCTGCCCCGCCCCCGTGACCGGAAGGTCGTGAAGGGGCCGCACATGCACGATCTGGAGGACCGGGTCCGCGCCTCGTTGCAGAGCGCGTGGAAGGCCGGCGCCGCCCCCGACGACCTCGTTCCGCTGTGAGAGAGGAGGCGGGCATCGCCACCCGCGTCACCGACGAGGCCGACGGCACCGGGGACCTCGGTTCGACACCTCCGACCCCGGTTCCGAACGCCACGGTCCCACCCGTCCCGGAGGGCACGCCCGCCGCGCCCGCGCGCGGCGCCCGTCGACGTTCGGTCCTGCACCCCGCCACGTGGCTGCCCGCCACCGTGGTCCTGGTCGTGCTCGGCCTGGCCTGGTCCGCGGTGGCCGAGGCGCACCCCTACATCCTGCCGGGGCTGGGCGAGGTCGGATCCGCCCTGGTCGGCGACCCTCCGCTGTTCCTGGAGAATGCCTGGGCGACGCTGAGCATCGCCCTGGTGGGCGTGGGCGTGGGCGCGGGCAGCGCGTTCGTGCTGGCCCTGCTGATGTCGGAGATCCCGATGGTGCGCCGGGCCGTGATGCCGTTCGCGGTGGTCCTGAACGTGACCCCGGTCGTGGCGATCACGCCGGCGCTGGTGGTCGCGTTCGGGTTCGGAATGGCGCCGAAGGTCATCGTCACCGCGATCATCACGTTCTTCCCCGTGCTGATCAACGTGGCCACCGGCCTGCGTTCGGTGCCCCTCCCGGTCCTGCACGTCTTTCGCACCCTGAACGCCTCCCGCTGGGAGGTGCTGTTGCGACTGCGCGTCCCGAGCAGCCTGCCCTACACGCTGGCCGCGCTGCGCGTGGTGGTTCCGTTGTCCCTGGTGGGAGCGGTGGTCGCCGAGTTCGTGGCCGCCGGTTCCTCGGGCGGCCTCGGCACCATGATCCGCAACTCCGCCTCCACCGCGCGCCTGGACCACGTCTACGCCGGGGTCGCCTGCCTGGCGGCCATGGGCGTGCTCCTGCTCACCCTGGTCACCCTGGTGGAGAAGCGCCTGCTGTTCTGGCACGACTCCCGACGCCCCACCCGTGGATGAAACGAAAGAGAACCAGCCGATGCCCGTCCCCGCTCAGCAGCGGTTCCGCCTCCTCGGACCCGCCGCGGTCCTGACCGCCGCCGCCCTCCTCGCCACGGCCTGCGGCGAGGACGCCGACACCCCCGAGGTGGCCGTCGCCATCGACCAGGAGCGGTGCGACGTCAACCGGGAGTCCGGGCCGATCACCTTCGTCACCGGCTACCACTACCAGGCCTCCGTCACCCAGCTGGAGGTCATCGCCGCCGATGCCCTCGGGTACTTCGACGCCCTGTGCCTGGACGTGGAGATCCAGCCCGGCAACGGCGACCTGATGGGCAACGCCCAACTGGTGTCCGCCGGGACCGCTCGGTTCACCGCGATGAGCAACGAGGCCGAGGTCCTGCAGGCGGACACGCGCGACCACGAGGTCATCGGCGTCGCCACCTACGGGCACGTGCCGATCTCCACGCTGCTCACGGGGACCGGCGTCGACGACCTCACCGAACTGGAGGGGCGGACCCTGGGCCACCAGAGCATGCTGCCCGCACCCGTGGAGGCCATGCTGGTCGAGGCCGGCGTGGATCTCGAAACCATCGAACAGGTCGAGGCCGGATACGACCCCTCCGTGCTCCCGCGCGACCAGGTCCAGGCCCTCACGGGTTTCCGTTCCAACGAACCGCATCGACTCGACGCCCTGGGTAAGGAGTACACCCAGTGGATGCCCGAGGACTTCGGGGTGGTCGGCTCCTTCGGGGTGATGGTGACCGACCCCGTCTGGGCGGAGGAGAACCCCACCGCCACCGAGGACTTCCTCCGGGCCGTCGGCCACGCGTTCGACCACTGTCAGGACGCCGCCGGGGCATGCGTGGGGTACGCGGCCGAACTGGACCGGGCGGGCTACGACACCGAGCACAACCTCAAGGTGTGGGACACCGAGCGCGAACTCGTGGCCTCCTCCACCCCCGATGGTGAGCCTCGGGGCTTCGTGGACCTCGAACTGACCGAACGGGAGGCGCAGACCCTGCTGGCCAACGGCGAACTCGACGAGGTCCCCGATCTGGGACCCCTCTTCGACACCCGTTACCTGGAGGCGGTCCACGAGGGATCCGAGTTGGTCTGGCCCGGGGCGAACTGAGGGTCCGGGCGGCGACGACCCTTACCGGCATACCCCGGGCACCGGCGATTCACATGAGCACAAGGGCGACACGGCAAGCTTTCCGTGCACTACCGTCCCACTCATGACAGAACCGACGCAGACCCCCTCCGGCCACCCCACACCGCCCGTCCTGAACATGATCGAGGCGCTCTCCGCCAAGTGTGGAACGCCCCTGGCCCCACGCCGCTTCACCTTGCCCGACGGCGTCCGGGTCGGCGTCGACGGGGCCGACCGCGACCCGCCCAGGGTGCTGGTCCAGGCCACCCGCGCCGGCGGGCGCGTCAAGTCCGCGCATCGCAACAAGGTCATCGCGGACGCCTTCAAACTCATCTGGTTACGGGACGCCCACTTCCCTGACGCGACGTTGATCCTCGCGCTGAGCCCGGATCTCTCCCACCTCCTCAGCCAGGGAAGCTGGTTGTCCGCGGCCCTCGAACAGAGAAGGATCCATACGGTTCTGGTCGGCGATGATGAAGGAAACCTTCCGCGCGATATCAGTCCGTGACCACCCGTTCACCGAACGGCAATGAAGCACTCCTACCTTTGACGGGTCAACGACCCCGCGGGCCGCTGACGTCCCATGCGCTTCCGCCCGCACTCCCCTTGACGTCCTTGGGACCCCCTACCCGAGCACGCCCCGGAGGGTGCATGGAAACGCATGCCCAGATGAAGAACGCTCCGCCCACCCGGGTGGACGCACTGTGACCAGCGATGACATCGAGATACGCCACCTCACCAAGCGTTACCGGGGTGGAGCGTCCGACCGGCCCGCGCTCCAGGACATCGACCTGGAGATCCCGCACCGCCGCTTCGTCAGCCTCATCGGCCCCAGCGGTTGCGGCAAATCCACCCTGCTGCGGGTGATCGCCGGGCTCACCGTCCCCGACCACGGCCACGTGTCCCTCTTCGGCCGTACGCCCCGCGAGATGTGTCGACGCAAGGCGATCGGCCTGGTCCCCCAGACCCCGGCCCTGCTGCCCTGGCTGAACGTCCGCCAGAACATCGCCCTGCCCACCATGGTCAACCGCCGACGCGGAACACCACCCGAGTCCACCGACGACCTGCTGCGCGCGGTCGGGCTGGAGGACTCCGCCCGCCGCTATCCGCACCAGCTCTCCGGCGGTATGAGCCAGCGGGTGGCCATCGCCCGCGCCCTGGGCCTGCGCCCGGACGTGCTGCTGATGGACGAACCCTTCTCCGCCCTCGACGAGTTCACCCGCGAGGCCCTGCGCATGCAGCTCCTGGAGTTGTGGCAGCGGCGGGCCACCACGGTCGTGTTCGTGACGCACTCCGTGCACGAGGCGGTCGTGCTCTCCGACCGGGTCATCGTGATGTCGGCCCGACCCGGCCGCATCCACGAGGTCCTCGACGTCGACCTGCCCCGCCCCCGAGACCGGGAGGTCGTCTCGGCCTCGCGCACGCGTGAGGTGGAGGGCCGGGTCCGGGCCTCCTTGCACGGCGCCTGGAGCTCCGGAATCACCGCCACGGAGTCGGTGGCGTCATGAGCACCGAGGTGATCGGCCCCTCCTCCACTTCCCCGTCCCCGGAACCCGCACGGGACACGACCGAACGGCGCCCCCGCGCCCGTTCCGTGTTCCACCCCTTCGTGTGGCTGCCCACGACCGTCCTCCTGCTGATCCTCGGTGCGGTGTGGGCGGCGGTGGCCGAGGCGCACCCCTACATCCTGCCGGGGCTGGGCGAGGTCGGAACGGCCCTGGTGGAGAACCCGGCACTGTTCCTCGGGAACGCCTGGTCCACCCTGGGCATCGCGCTGACCGGTGTGGCCGCGGGCGCGATCTCGGCCTTCGTCCTCGCGGTCGTCATGTCCGAGGTCCCGGTGGTCCGCCGCGCCCTCATGCCGATCGCGGTGGTCCTCAACGTGACCCCGGTCGTGGCGATCACGCCCGCGCTGGTGGTCGCGTTCGGCTTCGGGATGGCCCCCAAGGTCATCGTCACCGCGATCATCACGTTCTTCCCGGTCCTGATCAACGTGACGACCGGCCTGCGTTCGGTCTCCCCGACCGTGTTGCAGGTCTTTCAGACACTGAACGCCTCCCGTTGGGAGGTCCTGCTCCGGCTACGGCTCCCCGGCAGCCTGCCCTACACGCTGGCCGCCCTACGAGTCGTCCTGCCGCTGTCCGTGGTCGGCGCGGTGGTCGCCGAGTTCGTGGCCGCCGGTTCCTCCGGAGGCCTCGGCACCATGATCCGCAACTCCGCCTCCACCGCACGCCTGGACTTCGTCTACGCCGCCGTCACCTGCCTGGCGGCGATGGGACTCACCATGCTCGCGCTGGTCACGGCGATCGAAAGCCGGGTGCTGTTCTGGCACGAGTCCCGACGACATCCCTCCGGATGACCCCCCACAGAGAACGGAAGACCCCCTACATGACCCTCCCGAGCCATCCGATCCGCCCCGGACGCCTCACGGCGGCCCTCCTCACCGGCGCACTCCTGACCTCGGCCTGCGGCCAGGAAGCACCCGAACAGGACGCGGCCGCGGCCGTCATCGACGACGACCGCTGCATGGACAACCAGCGGGCCGGGACGATCACCTTCGTCACCGGATACCACTACCAGGCCTCCGTCAGCCAGCTGGAGGTCATCGCGGCCGACGCCCTGGGACTGTTCGAGACGCTCTGCCTGGACGTGGAGATCCAACCCGGCAACGGCGACGTGATGGGCAACGCCCAGTTGGTGTCGGCCGGAACCGCGCAGTTCACCCCCGCCAGCAACGAGGCCGAGATCGTCCAGGCCAACGAGCGCGACCACGAGGTGGTGGGCATCGCCACCTATGGGCACGTGCCCATCTCCACCCTGCTCACCCAACAGGGCGTGGACGACCTGACCGAGCTGGAGGGCCAGACCCTGGGCCACCAGAGCATGCTGCCCGCACCCGTGGAGGCCATGCTGGTCGAGGCCGGGGTCGACGTCGACACCATCGAACAGGTCGAGGCCGGATACGACCCCTCCGTGCTGCCGCGCGACCAGGTCCAGGCGCTCACTGGTTTCCGTTCCAACGAACCGCACCAGCTCGACGCCATGGACGAGAAGTACACCGAGTGGTTGCCCGAGGACTTCGGGGTGGTCGGTTCCTTCGGGGTGATGGCCACGAACCCCGAGTGGGCCGAGGAGCACCCCACCGTCGTCGAGGACTTCCTGCGCGCCGTCGCCCGGGCCTTCGACCACTGCTCGGAGAACGGCGAGGAGTGCGTCGGGTACGCCGCCGAGCTCGACGAGGCCGGATACGACACCGAGCACAACCTCAAGGTGTGGGACACCGAACGCGAACTCGTGGGCGGCTCCACCCCGGACGACCAGGTCAACGGTTACATCGACCTCAGCATGACCGAGGACGAGGTGGAGATCCTCAAGGACAGCGGCGAACTGGACTCGGTCCCGGACCTGGAGCCCATGTTCGACCCCCGTTACCTGGAAGCGGTCCACGTGGCCACCGAGGTCGTCTGGCCCGGCGACGAGTGAACCCGAGAGGAACCGAGGTACCACGATGACGAATCTCAGGGCTCCCGGAACCGAGTACGGGATCTTCCTGCCCATCGGCAGCGGCGGCTGGATCGTGTCCGAGACGGCGCCCCACCCGGAGGCGACCTACGCCTACAACCGCCGCTCCGCGACCCTCGCCGAGGAGCACGGCTTCGACTTCGTCATGTCCATGGGCAAGTGGCGCGGCTACGGTGGCGCCACCGGGCACTGGGACCACACCCTGGAGTCGATGACGATGATGGCGGGGCTGGCCGAGGCCACCGAACGGGTCGGGGTGTGGGCGACCGTCCACACCAACCTCTTCCACCCCGCCCTGGCCGCCAAGATGTTCACCACCCTCCAGGAGATCAGCGGCGGACGCGCCGGGATGAACATCGTCGTCGGTTCCTACGCCGACGAGTTCCGGCAGATGGGGCTGTGGCGTGAGGACCTGGAGCACGCCGACCGCTATCGGTACACCGAGGAGTGGGCCACGGCGCTGCGCCGGTTGTGGACCGAGGACTCGGTGACCCTGGACGGCGAGTTCTTCGACCTGAGGGACTGCCGTTCCCTGCCGCACCCCACCGCGCCGCCGACCATCATCGCCGCCGGTCGGTCCCCGGCCGGGCTGGACTTCCAGGCCCGGCACTGCGACGGGTCGTTCCTCACCGCCCACGACCTGACCGGGCTCCGGGACGCGTGTCGGCGGGTCCGTGCCGGGGCGGCCCGCCTGGGTCGCACCATCCGTACCTACTCGATGCTCACCGTGATCATGGACGACACCGACGCCGCCGCGGAGGCCCGTCGCCGTGAGTACGGCCGAGGCGCCGACATCGAGGCCATCGTCAACATGAAGCGCTCCTGGGGGCTGCCCGCGGACAAGGCACTGTCGCTGACGGCCGAGCGCCCGGAGGACGAGGCCTTCCAGACCCCCTTCGTGACGGGGTCGCCCGGCACGGTGGCCAAGAGGATCAACGAGATGGTCGAGGAGGCCGAGCTGGACGGTCTGATGCTGATCTTCCCCGACTACCACGCGGACCTCGCGGCGTTCGGCGAACGCGTGATGCCGATGCTGCGGTCCACGGCGGGGGCGCCGGCGTGAGTCTCGACGTCGTCGACGTGTCCGGGCGCTCTCGCCCGGTCCCGTCGGCGCGGGAGGAGGCGGCGTTGGTGGTCGTGGACGTCCAGCGGGACTTCGGCGACCCCGAACATCTCCCCTGGTTGGACGAGGAGGCACGGTCCCGGGTGTGGGACGCCGTCACCCGGATCTCCTGGCTGGTCGAACGGGCTCGCGCGGCCGACGTGCGGGTGGTCTGGGTGCGACTGGAACAGGATCCCGAGTCCCCTTGGTGGTCCTCGCTCTGGCTCCGAGGTCTGCTCGACGCGTCCACCGCCACGCGGCTTCCGTTGGAGCCCTGCGTGGCCGGGACCCCCGGCGCGGACTGGTTCCGGGTCTCCCCCGCCGGCGGGGAGGACGTGGTGGTCAAGCGACGCTATTCGGCCTTCCACGGAACCGGCCTGGACGCGCTACTGCGTTCACGGGGGATCACCTGGTTGGCGGTGTGCGGGCTGACCACCGACTGCTGCGTGGACGCCACCGTGCGCGACGGTTTCCAGTCGGGTTACCGCACCTTCCTGGTCGCCGACGCCACCGCCTCCTACCTGCGCGAATCCCAGGAGAGCACCTTCTCCGTACTCGCGAAACACGCGGCGTCGGTGGTCACGGCCGACACCATGGCTCAGGTCTGGGAACACACGCGATTGAGCAGTGACGGCGCAGGGTAGCCCCACTCTGCCAGTGCGGGTCCGGTCGATTCCGCTCCTCGGGGCGGCGCGTCCGGGCCCTTCTACCGTTGGGGGCGGTGATGGGTGTCGAACGCGGCCTTGCGGGGCTCCGGAATGTTCTGGAAGGCGTACGGTTCCCGGTGACACGGGACACGGTGGTGAACGCCGCGCTGGACGCGGGGGCGGACGAGGAGATGGTGAGCGCCCTGCGGGCCATGCCGGCCGCCGAGTTCAACGAGGCGAACGAGATCCTGCGCGCGGTGCCGCTGCCGGACGCCGAACCGGACTCGCACACCGAGTCGGCCCGCGCCCGAGAGCGCGACCGACACGATTGAACCGGGTTCCTCGACTTCAGGTGGGGGCGCTCCCGCGCAGGGGGGCGCCCACTCGGTACAGGTGGGTGATCGCCTCCGCGTGCGAGCGGACGAACCCCGTCTCGTGGTACGGGATCCCGATCTCCGCGCAGTAGTCGCGCACGATCGGCTGTGCCTTCGCCAGGTGCGGGCTGGGCATGTTCGGGAACAGGTGGTGCTCGATCTGGTAGTTGAGCCCACCGAGCGCCAGGTCGGTGAAGGCCCCGCCCCGGATGTTGCGCGAGGTCAGCACCTGCTTGCGCAGGAAGTCGAGTTTCTCGCCCTTCTTCAGGGTCGGCATCCCCTTGTGGTTGGGCGCGAAGATGCAGCCGAGGTAGACCCCGAACAGGCCCTGTTGGATCGCGATGAACGCGACCGCCTGTAGCGGGTCGAGGACCACGAAGACCACTCCGAGATAGATCACGAAGTGGGCGCCCAGCAGCACACCCTCCAGAACGCGGTGCTTGGTGGAGGGGCGCAGCAACGCGCGCACGCTCCCGTAGTGGAGGTTGAGCGCCTCCAGCAGCAGGACCGGGTAGAAGAGGAAGGCCTGGTAGCCGCCGAAGAACGCCGGGAGACCCCGGGCCTGTTCCGCCTGGTCCTCGGACCACACGAACAGGTCCGCTTGCACATCGGGGTCGAATTCCTCGTGGTTGGGGTTGGCGTGGTGTCGGGTGTGCTTGTCCTGCCACCACCCGTAGCCCAACCCGATCCCGAGGTTCCCCACGAGTCGGCCCACGCCCTCGCTGAGGCGACGACCGTTGAAGATCTGTCGGTGCGCGAGTTCGTGGGAGACCAGCCCCACCTGGCCGAACACCACCGCCAGGGCGACGGCGGTGACCAGTTGCCACCATGACGGTCCGATGAGGACGAAGGCGGTCCATCCACCGACGTAGGCCAGGAGGATGAGCGTCAACCGGATCGCGAAGTAGGCGGGCGTGCGTTCCATGAGTCCGGCTTCCCGAACCCGCAGGGAGAGCCGCGAGAAGTCGCTGCCCCTCCTGCTCTTCGTCGGTGCCGTGGTGCCTTCTTGCATGGGACCGCTCTTTTCCTGGTGGAGCCGGAGTCGACCGGTGCCCTCCGACGGTAATCGGTGTGAGGGCGCGAATCCATGGCACCCGTACGTCACACAAGAGGGGTACCTGCACCCCTGATTCTTGGTGGATCGTACTTTGCTACCCGCGAGTTACCCGAACTTCTCCGACGAAGGCACAGGTCAAAGCGGTGCAAAGTGAGGAGAAGGTCTCAAAACTGCACTCCGTTGAGCATTCGATACTGAAGTTAGGTTAGGCTCCCCTACATCAAGAACTCGTAAGGAGACCTCCATGAAGTCCGTCCCCCGTCCGTTCGCGGCGCTCTCCCTCACCCTGGTGTCCGCCCTGGCCCTGACCTCCTGTTCCACCGGTCAGGAAGAGACCGAGGACACCGCCGCGGCGAGCGACACCGTCGAGGTCGAGGACAACAACGGCACGCAGACGGTCGCCGTCCCGCCCGCGTCGGTGGTGGCGCTCGACAACCGCACCTTCGA